>NZ_JCBAMR010000009.1:0-152617 GCF_059760425.1 Achromobacter sp. RT286_PF | reverse complement strand
GCGACGGTTCGACCACGGCGCGGTAACGCGTGCGCCGAAAGCCGGTGTCGCCTTGCTCGAAGGCGGTGACGATGCCGTGCACGTGGCGCACGGGCACATCGCCCCGCCATAGCGTGAACAACGCTGTTTGATCCAGCAGCGCGCCAAAGTCGATGGCGGGGTCGAAGCTGGATAGTTCAAGGTCCAACCGATAGGTCTCGGACAGCGCCTCGTCCAGCGTGAATTCAATAACGTCGAACGCCACGCCACGGGCAGCGGGCACGAAGGTAAAACGCAGGTCGGATGAGTGGGCCATGGCAGGGCTGATGCAACATCCGTGCCAAGCCACAAGCCAACAAAATAAAGCCTTTCAGATCATCGACTTGCGTAAAGATCAGGCGCCTTACGCGCAGCGCGCACAAGCCGATCGGGCCCGAATTCCCGAGTTTTTCCCACGAATCAGGCCAAATCTGGCTCGATAAAAAATAAGCATCTATGAATCAATGGCTTAGAGTGGGCCAGATTTGGCTCGATCGGGTCAATTCTGGCCCGGCCCCTTCGGCTGGCCGCAAACGGCCCGCGCCAAGCCGTCAAACCTCGGTCTTGAACGCCGCTTGCGGCGGGATGGCCGCCGCCTCGCCACGGGCGGCCAGCGTCGCGTCCATGCCCCGGCTCAGCGCCGACAGCAGCAGGTGCGGCGCTACATTCAGCTGTCCCAGCAGCACGCTGCTGCGCGCCAGCCGGGTCAGCGCGTGCGGCTCCAGATCGGCCAGCCACTGACAGGCGCGCGGAGACATCTGCATGCCGGCCAGCGTCGTGGCGTCGCAGGTGCGCGCCATGCGTTGCAGCAGCAGCAGGTACATCAGGTTGGTTTCGTGGATATCGCGCAGAAGTTCGGTCGAATTCGGCATCGGGCGCTCATCTCGTAGAGTCCGCTTGCCGGCCGCGACCGGAGCGAAAGGCGCGCGGCGTTCTGACGCGAACGTCTATTGCAGACCCGGGGCGGGTTGCCGTGCCGATATGGTCTGTCGATCATATTTAAGCCATCGGGACGCGTCAGTAATGGATTTCCCTTGTCGTCGGGGAGCCGGCCGACGTGCCGCAAAAAAGAAGGCGTCTCATTGCGCCGGATTGATGACCGCCTGCGCCGCGCGTATCCTCCACTAGCCAAGCCGGATGCTGGCGCGACGGCGCATACTGGCGGGTGCGGGATCATCACATGCATAACGCGCGCACAGCGATCAGTGCGCCAGGTGGACAAACCCGAGGCGCCGGACGCCTTGCGGTTGGAGACGGGGCAGGATCGGTAGCGTTGCGTTACCTTGGGTTTCGGCATCGCGGCGTGGCCCCGCAATACAGTACTGGCTGGTAAAGGGGCAGAAATGTTGAAGAAGCAGGATCGCGTATCCCTCCCGTGGACCGATACGCTCGCCCGTCTGGAAGATGAACGGATTATGTTGCAGCGCATTGCGGCCGGTATGCCGCTTGCGCACGTGTTGGAGCACGTACTGCACGCCATCGAGGCCCAGTCCAGCGTACAGCTGCGGGCCGCCATTGCGCTGGTGGATGACACCGGAAAATATCTGGTGCACACCGCCGCTCCCAGTTTGCCGCCCGAGTTCAGCGTGGCAGTGCAGCGCACCGCCATTGGCCCGAACATGGCCTCGTGGGGCACCGCGGCGTACACGGGCAACCCCGTGTACGCCGAGGATATTGCGTCGCACCCGGACTGGCAGCCCTGGCGTGAGCTGGCCCTGGCGCACGGCCTGCGCGCCTGCTGGTCCACGCCCATCAAGGCGCCGGACGGGCGCCTGCTGGGTGTGTTTTCGAATTACTACGGGGTGGCGCGCGCGCCGTCCGCCCATGACATCGACGCCATTGCGCTGGTGACGCGCAGCGCCGCGCTGGCCATCGAAAGGCACCTGACCGAAGCCGCCCTGCGCGCCAGTGGCGAGCGCTGGCGCGCCATGTTCGACGGCATGCAAGAGGCCTTCTTTCTTAGCGAGGCGTTGCGTGACGAAAGCGGCCGCATCGTGGACTTCCGCTTTTTAGAGGTCAACCCGGCCTTTGAACGTCAAAGCGGCATGAAAGAGGGCGACACGCTGGGCCATACGCTGCGCGAAATGATTCCCGGCGTGCCGGGCCAGATCATGGACGCCTTCGCCCAGGTCGTGGAAACCGGGCAGCCAACCCAGTTTGAATTTGCCGTGCCGGGGCCCAAAGAGGCGTGGTACGAGGCCCGCGCCCGCAAGGACGGCGATGATTGCATGATGGCGTTGTTCCTGGATGTGACGGCCCGCAAGGCCGCTGAAACCGAACTCTGGGAAGGACAGCATCGCAAGAATTTCCTGTTGTCGCTGGTGGACCGCATGCGCGAATTGCACCATCAGGCAGAGATCGAATATGCGGCTTGCGCCGGGCTGGGCCAGCACCTGGCCCTGGGTTTGGTCGCCGTGGTGGACTGGCCGGGCGACACCGAGCCGGCAACGCTGTCCGCTTGTTGGCGGTCCGAGTCGGACCTGGCAACGCGCGAAGCGCTGTCGCCCGAGCAGCTCGGTGAAGAATTCCAGGCGGCGATGCGCAAGGGGCGCACGGCACATTTGCAACCCATGGTGGCCGAACAGAATGGTGAAGTCCGGCCGTCCGCCATCGTGGTGCCCATGCGCCGCTGGGGTCGTCAGGACGGTGCGCTGTGGGTACGCCCGCAGGCGGGCAGCCGGCTCAAGGCGGGCGACATTGCCTTCATCGAAGAGGTATCCGAACGTTTGTGCGATGCGGTCGAGCGCTCGCAATACGCCCGCACGCTGGAGCAGCGCGTGGAGGACGCCATCGCGGAACGCGACCGGATCTGGCGCTTGTCGCCCGAGTTGCTGGCGGTGGTGGACGGGCAGGATCGTTTCGTCAGCGTCAACCCGGCCGTGCGGCCCATCCTGGGCTGGACGCCGGAACAGTTTCTGTCCATGGGGCTGACCGAATTGATCCACCCGGACGACCAGGCCGCCACGCGCGCGGCAATTGCGCAGGCCGCCCAGGGCAACCCGACGCAGGCCGTGCGCCATATGGAAAACCGGCTGCTGACGCGCGAGGGTACGTATCGGTGGATTACCTGGAGCATGTCCTGGTCGCAAGACAGCCTTTACATGACCGGGCGCGACGACACGGATTTGAAGGTGCAGGCCGAAACGCTGCGCGACACCGAACAGGCGCTGCGGCAGTCTCAAAAAATGGAAGCCGTGGGCCGCTTGACCGGCGGCATCGCCCACGACTTCAACAACATGCTTCAGGGCATCACGGGCGCCTTGTACCTGATCCAGCGCAAGCTCGCCGCCGGCACGCCGGAGCAGGCCCAGCGCTTCATCACCGTGGCGATGGATTCCGCGAACCGGGCCGCGCACCTGACCCAGCGGCTGCTGACGTTTTCGCGGCGCCAACCCATCGACCCCAAGCCCTTCAGCGTGGCGCCCACGTTGCAATCGATGGCCGACCTGTTCCATCGCTACACCGGCGAACGGGTGCAGCTGCAATTCAATCTGCAACCCGATCTGTGGACGGTCAGTTGCGATCGGAACCAGTTTGAAAATGCGCTGCTCAATCTGGTCATCAACGCCTGCGACGCCATGCCCAATGGCGGCACGCTGACCGTGGCCGCCAGCAATACGCACCTGGACGAAACCACGCTGCGTCCGTTTCCCGGCATCAGCCCGGGACAATTCGTGGAAGTGTCGGTCAGCGACGTGGGTTGCGGCATGCCGCCAGACGTGTTGGCCCACGCGTTCGACCCCTTCTTCACCACCAAGCCGCTGGGCGAGGGCACCGGCCTGGGTTTGTCCATGATCTACGGCTTTGCCAAGCAGGCGGGCGGCACGGCCACGCTTGAAAGCAGTGTGGGCCAGGGCACGACCGTCCGGCTGCTGCTGCCCCGCTATGAAGGCGCGCCTGACGCCACGCTGCGCCACGAACCCGCCGCGCACCGCACCCAGGACGCCGCGAATCCGTCGGTGGTGGTGGTGGTGGAAGACGACGCCAATGTGCGCGAGATGGTGCGCGAGTGCCTGGCTGAACTTGGCATGCAGGTATTGACGGCCGCCGACGGGGAGGCGGGGCTGGAACTGGTCCTGCATACCCACGACATGGACTTGCTGGTGACGGATGTGGGGCTGCCTGCCCTAAATGGCCGCCAACTGGCCGATGCGGCGCGCGCCGCGCACCCCGGGCTGAAAGTCTTGCTGATGACGGGCTACGCCGAAAGCGCGGCGCGGGGCGGGGGCTTTCTGGAGCACGGCATCGAGCTCATCGTGAAACCGTTTTCGCTTGAAGTCCTGGGTGAACGCGTGCAGCGGATGCTTGATGAGTCCCGCGCAGACGCAGCGAACGCTCGGCCGGCGTAGTCACACCGGCCCGGTGGCGTGGGCGGCCTCGCCACCGGGCTGCTGTCCCCCGCTGCATGCCCCCACTGCATGTCCCCACTGCATGTCCCCACTGCAATCGCCGGTAAAAAATACCCGGTCAGGCAACAGACTCGGCGGGTAGCGGTGCCGCAAGGGAAAAGCCGGGTGGGAAAGCGGGGCGGGAACGCAGCTTGCTCATAGGTCTGGGCTTTTCCACAAAGGAGTCTGACTATGAAATCTCGTGCTTTGACTTGCGCTTTCGTATTGGCAGCCGGTTTGACGTCCGCCGGCGCGGTAATGGCCCAATCGGCCAACCCGACCACGCCGTCCTCCACGCCGAATGACGCCACCGCCGCGCAGCCGAACCGCGCACAGCCTCCGGGCCAGATGGCTCCGGCGCCCAACGCGACGCCTTCGACCGGGACGACGCCGCCCGCCACTCACCAAAGCGGCACCATGTCGTCGGGCAAGAAGCACTCCGACGAAACACCGAAGCGCCCTCGTGAAGCCAACGACAACGTGCCCCGCACGCCGGGCGCAGGCGCCACGCCGCCTCCGGGCTATCCGAACACTGGCGGCTCGAAGTAACGGCTGACGTTGACGGCGGCCTTAACCGCCGCCGTCGCGCCGTCGCGCCCCGTCGCGCCGTTCGAGCAGAAGGCTTCCCACGGGAAGCCTTCTTTTTTATGCGAACCCGCAAAACGAAACACCATCTTTTTAGCAAACCGGCCACGGCTTCCAGGAAGCGTGGCCGGTATGTATCGCGTGTTATCGCGTGTCTTCCAACAGGCGCCCGCAACGCCTGCACGACCGCTTGCGTGGCGACCGCCTCTTAATGCTGACGGCGCAATTCCGCCGGCGGCACCCGCAGTTGCCCGCGATACTTGGACACCGTGCGCCGTGCCAGCAAGATCCCGCTGGCCGCCAGCTGCTGCGTCAGGGCAACGTCGGACAGCGGCATGGTCGGGTCCTCGGCATCCACCATTTCCTTGATCAGCGCGCGTACCGCCGCGGCCGAGCACGAGCCGCCCGATTCCGTGGCCAGCTCGCGCGAAAAGAAGTGGCGAAATTCAAAGACGCCGCGCGGAGTCACCATGTACTTGCCGACGGTGGCGCGCGACACCGTGGATTCATGCATGTCCAGATCATCCGCCACTTCGCGCAGCATCAGCGGCCGCAACGCCACTTCGCCATATTCAAAAAACGTCTGCTGACGCTTGACGATGGCCTCGGCCACGCGCTGGATGGTCGTGTAGCGCTGTTCCACGTTGCGCACCAGCCAGCGCGCCTCCTGAAGCTCTTGCGCCATCGGACTGCGGTCATCCAGGCGGGCGCGGCGGAACAGGTCGGCGTACGTGCGATGTAGCCGTGCTTGGGGCATGGCGTGGCGGTTGGGCAGCACGCGCCAGCGCGAATGCCATTTGTCCACAAACACGTCGGGCACCACATATACGGGCGCTTCAGCGCTGTAGCGCGACCCCGGCTTGGGATCCAGACTGCGGATCAGCGCGCACGCTTCGCGCACTTGCTCATCGGTGCAGCCCAGCAAACGGCGCAGCCCGACGCAATCGTTCTTGCCCAAGCGGTCCAGATGCTCGCGCACGATGCGCAAGGCCAGGTCGCGCACGTGGGGTTCGACCGACTGCGCCGCCGCCAATTGCAGCGACAGGCATTCGGTCAGGTCTCGCGCCGCAAGGCCCGGCGCGTCCAGCTGCTGCACCAGGCGCAGGGCGGCCGTCCATTCGCCTTCGTCTGGCGGCGGGCTGAAACCGGCGTGCTCCGGATCGCATAGGCTCATCAGCGGCACGCGCAGGTAGCCGTCGTCGTCCAGCGCGTCGATGATGAATTCGGCCAGCAGGCGGTCGCGCGGTTCCAGGTGATAGTTGCCCAAGTCCGCGGACAGGCGCTCGCGCATCGATACCGATGCGCAGACCCATTGCCCCATGTCCTTGCCGTCGCCACCGCCCGTCAGCTGGGTAGGATAGTCGCCGGAATAGGAAGGGGCGTCAGGCAAAGGCTCATCGGCCTCGGATGGCGAGGGCGGGGCGGCGTCGGCCATGGCCGACGGCTCGTCCCCGTAATTGCCGGGTTTGATGGAATCGCCGTTTGGCAGCGGTTCGGTGTCCTGCTCGTCGCCATCTTCCAGAAAGGGGTTGGTGGCAAGCGCGTGTTCCACCGCGGTCGTGAATTCAAGCGCCGACATCTGCAGCAGCTTGACAGACTGCTGCAAGCGCGGCGCAAGCGTCATTTGTTGGCGCAGGCGCAATTCTTGCGAGGGGTGGCCCAATCGAGTCTCCTGGATGAAAGCCGCCGAAGGGCGGCGCATCCTAGGACACATGCAAGATCCGTGCCAGGTCGATTTTCGGGCGTAGGCGCGAGGCTTGCGGCCCTGTCGCAGCGACCGTATTACAAGGCGACGGTAAGAACTGCTCAGCCTCCCGACAAACCTTCTTTTTCGTAGACGTCCAGGCGGTTGTACAGGGTTTTCAAGCTGACGCCCAAGGTGTCGGCCGCCAGGCGCTTGTCACCCCCGTGGTGGGCCAGTGTCGCCAGGATGAAGGCGCGCTGCGCCTGGCCCAAAGGCATGCCCACCGGAAAGTTCATCGCGCCTTCGCGCATCTCGGCGTGCTGGCTGGCGGCAGGGCGGGCCAGCAGGTTGGTGTCCAGCTGCGTGTCCGACAAAATGAAGGCGCGCTGCACAACGTTACGCAGTTCGCGCACATTGCCCGGCCAGTCATGCTGGGCGATGGCGTCCAGCATGCGCTTCGAAAACGTTTTCTGGGTTTGATATTGCGCGTTCAGACCGTCCAGGAAGCGCTGCGCCAGGATCAGCGCATCGTCACCGCGTTCGCGCAGCGGCGGTACCCGAAGGGGGATGACCAGCAGGCGATGCAGGAAGTCCTGGCGCAGCCTGCCATCGGCCACCGAGGCCGCGGGGTCGCGGTTGCTGGCGCAGATGATGCGCACGTTGGCGCGCAGCAGGTCGGTGCCGCCCACGCGCTGATACGTTCCCGCTTCCAGCACACGCAAGAAATGCACTTGCATGTCGGGCGGCATCTCGGTGACTTCGTCCAGGAATAAGGTGCCGCCGCTGGCGTATTCAAAATAGCCCGCGTTCTGCGCAACCGCACCGGTAAAACTGCCTTTCTCGTGGCCGAACAATTCGGCGTGGGCCAGCGTGCCGCTGATGGCGCCGCAGTTCACGGCGACAAAGGGCGCGGCGCGCCGTTCACTTGCATCATGGATGGCTCGGGCGATGATTTCCTTGCCCGCGCCGCTTTCTCCCACGATGAATACGCTGGCGTCGGTGGCCGCCGCCAGCTGCAACTGGGTTGCCAATTTCTGCATGACAGCAGACATGCCGGTGACGTCCATGGGGACGACCGAAGACGCGGGCGCAGTGTCGCGCCGCGCGGTGGTGCGATTTGCCATAAAGATACCTCGGGCCGCCGGGGCCTTACGCGACAGCACAATCGTAGTGGTACGTTTGTAGCCCGACTGCGACCAGTTGCAAGTATTCGAAAACTTTAGTGGACAGTATCGATTATTTACGCATTATGGCCACAGAGTGTCTATCCTCACAGTGATAAACGCGCGCGCTGATGGATAGACCGCGCACTGGCAACAGGAGAACTCATGCCTCATCTGCTTGTCGTCGATGACGACGACGCGATACGGGAAACACTGGCCGAAATGGGTCGCGATAGCGGCTTTTCGGTGGCAGTGGCAGGAAGCGTGAAAGATGCGCTGATACAGCTGGAACGGCAAGCGCCGGATCTGGTGTTGACCGATGTCCGCTTGCCCGGTGGCAATGGCATGGACATCTTTAAGAATGCGGCCGTGGCCAGCGCCGAAGTCGTTGTGATGACGGGGCACGGCACGGTGGATTACGCCGTCCAGGCGTTGCGTCTGGGCGCCAGCGATTTTCTCGTCAAGCCGATCTGCATGGAACGGCTGAACGAAATTCTGACGCGAGTCGTTACGAACGCCGGTGGCGAACTGCCCGGCATGCCCTTCGAAGAGCCCGGCCGTTTCGGCAAGCTGTATGGCGAGTCGGAACGCATGGTGCAGCTGTACCACCAGATCGGCCGGGTGGCGCCCACCAATGTCACGACACTGTTGATCGGCGAAAGCGGCACCGGCAAAGAGCTTGCTGCCCACGCCATCCACGAACTCAGCGCGCGTCGCCAGCGCCCGTTCATTGCGGTCAACTGTGGGGCGATTTCGCCCAACTTGATCGAAAGCGAAATGTTTGGCCACGAGCGCGGCAGCTTTACCGGCGCCGACCGCCAGCACAAGGGCTATTTTGAACGGGCCGACGGCGGCACGCTGTTCCTGGACGAAGTCACGGAAATGCCGCTGGACCTACAGGTCAAGCTGCTGCGCGTGCTTGAAACCGGGCAGTTCATGCGCGTGGGCACCAACCGCGAGATCAGCTGCGACATCCGCATCGTTGCGGCCACGAACCGCAATCCCGAACAGGCGGTGCAGGAAGGCAAGCTGCGCGAAGACTTGTATTACCGCCTGAGCGTATTCCCGATTGAACTGCCGCCGCTGCGCGAGCGCGGCGACGACATTCTGCTGCTGGCGCGCCGCTTTCTGCAGGCGCAAAACCAGGAGTCGGGCAGGAACAAATACTTCTCGCCCGAAGCGTCCGAAATACTCAAGCAGTATGAATGGCCAGGCAATGTGCGCGAGCTCAAGAACTTTGTGCGCCGTGCCTTCATCATGGCTGATGGGGATGTGCTGGGGGTGGACATGCTGGCCCCGCACGTGTCGCCGGCGGGTGAACCCGTGGGCGGAGAAGTCAGCGTGCCGGTTGGCGAGACGCTGGCCGAGGCGGATCGCCGCCTGATCCTCGCAACGCTTGAACGCTGCAACGGCGTGAAGAAGCAAGCCGCGATGATGCTGGGCATCAGCCCCAAGACGCTTTACAACCGACTTGAAGAATATGCCGCGGCCGGCTTCGCGCTGCCCGGCGAAGACGCCGGCCAGCGCGATTCCAGGGACGCGGCCTGACCGACTAGCGGTTTACTTGTTGTGGCGGGTCTTCAGATCCGCCATGCAAGCGTCCTTGGCGTTGCCGGACATGGCGTCGCATTTTTCCTTGCCCACCTTGTAATCGGCGTCGCTCTTGGTCTTGGCCGCGTCATGGTTGGCCTCGGCCTTTTCCTTGCCGGCCTTGGCGTCGGCGCGGGCCTTGTCGCGGTTGGCTTCCGCCTGCTTCTGACACACGTCCTTCTGGTTGCCCTTCATCGCATCGCAAGCCTTTTTGTCCATCTTGTATTGGCTGTCGATTTGATCGTTCGTACGCAAGGGCGCAGAGCTGCCTTGGGTGGTTTGCGCGGAGGCCTGGAAGGCGACGGCGGACAGGCACAAGGCGATAGCGGGGCAAACGGTTCTGGACAGATTCATGACTGACTCCTTTGGGTAAGGGTCCACACGGGGCGGACCTGCGCAGTCTAGAGCAAGTCCCGTTCCCGGCGTGTCAGGCACGGCGCTTGCGCGGGCTGTGGGCGATAACCAGCGATATCCGCCCACGTCAGGTGATGCGCGGCGATATCCATCACGTCAACGCGGAGATACCCATGAGCCACAACGATATGAAGAACGATATGAAGCAGGACAATCAGGCCGCCGGCGCCGAGACCGGAAAATCCCAGGCCAACCAGCCCAAGGACAATACCGAAGCCGCCCACGACAGCGGGCAGTTCGGCGCCGACAAGCCGGGCTTCGGCAAAGAGCGGCAGCCCGCGAAGCGGCCCGCCGACAAGAAACCCAATACCAAGGGCGCTGAATTCGAGGAAGGGGGCCAGTACCCGGGCAAGCGCCCGCCGGGCAACTGAATAAGCCGGGCTTAGCCCGGCTCGCCGGGCTCGCCCGCTTCATCTGCCCAGCGGAACAGCATCACCACGCAATGCAGCGCGGCCAGTCCGATGATGCCCTGGATGCCGCGCGTGACGGCGGCGTTGGGAATGACGCGGGCGATCACATCCAGGTTCACGGCAGCGATCAGGCCGCAATTCAAACCGCCAGCCACCACCGCGATCAGCGCTACCCAATCGAGCCCCGACAAATCGCGTCGGCGGCCGAGCGGGCGCGCGGCAATTTCTTCTTCGCTTGCGGAAATATCTTCACTCTGGCCCGACATGTCCATGGTGCGCGTGCTCCGGTGAGGGGCGGCTGCGGGCAGAGGCCGCCCGCAGCGCGTGGGTACTGCCCAAGGGTCAACCTCCGTTGCGGACCGGGTCAGGCGGCGAGCGCGAAACGCCCGCGTCGTCAGCGTCGGTCACGTGATCGGGCGCAATGTCGTCGCCGTCCACATCGTCGTCCAGCAAGTCCGGGTCCACGCTTTCGCGGTCGCCGGTGGATTGCGAGTCGCTATCGGTGTGCGCCAGGCCCGGCGGCACATCGCTGGCAGAGTCCGAGGTGTCGCTGGGTCCGACATCGGGGCGGCCGCTGTTGTCGGGGTATTGGATGTCAGGGGTAGGGGGCATGACGGTCTCCGGTAAGTCTTGAATAGGCGATGGCGCAGCCGCATGGCAACGCCGCGCTTCGGCCGGCCCCGCAAGTGGCGTGCCGCAGCCCCTCGGGTATGCAAGTTGCTGGACAGCGGGCGTACGCATACGGGAGAACGCTATGTCCTTGATCGTTGCCGCCAGATTCCAGACCTTTGACCAAGCCTCCGTGGCCACGCAAAACCTGTTCAAAGAAGGCTTTACGGAAGACGACGTCCACACGTTCTATATCAATTCCGCAGGCGGCCATTCGCGCTATCCGCTTGGCGGGGATCGGGCGGCCGACCCCGACGCCAAGGGCGGCCACCTGGGCGCGATGGCCGGCGCGTCGGCGTTGGGACTGGTGTTTGCCTTGCTGGGTGGCGTCATTGCCGCGCAGATGTCCGCGCCTGTGCTGATCATCATCGCGGCGGCCGGTGTCGGGGCTTATATCGGCGCGCTGGCTGGCGCCATGTGGATCGTGGGCCGAGGCCGGCGCAAGACGCCCAGCACGCCGGTTGTGCAGGAATCCCACCCGGTGGTGCGCATGGCCGGGGTGATGCTGGCGTTGCACGTGACCGCGGAGAAGGAATCGGTGGCGCGTCGGGTGTTGCGCGAGTCTGGCGGACAAGACATTGAACGCGCCCAAGGCCGTTGGCGCGACGGAAAATGGCAGGACTTCGACCCGCTCACGCCGCCGCAAACCGTCGAGGCGCCGTCGCCCACGCCTTGAATCTTCTGTGCTGGATCAAAAACAGCAGGCCGCCCGCGGGCGGCCTGCTGCATCTTCCCGCCCGCTGATCAGTCGCCCGCGCTGCCCGTGATGGGCAGCACGATACCGGTGATGTAGCTGGCGCAGACGGGCGAGGCCAGGAACACATAGGCCGGGGCAATTTCCTCGGGCTGGGCCGGGCGGCCAAGATCCGTCTTCTTGCCGAACTCTTTGATGGCCTCGGGGCTTTGATCCGCCGGGTTCAGCGGGGTCCACACCGGTCCGGGCGCCACGGCGTTCACACGGATGCCCTGTGATGCCAGGTTGGCGGCCAGCGACCGGGTAAAGGCATGGATGGCGCCTTTGGTCGACGAGTAGTCCAGTAGTTTGGCGCTGCCTTGCAAGCCGGTGACCGACCCGGTGTTGATGATCGACGCGCCGGTTTTCAAATGCGGCAGCGCTGCGCGCGCCATGCGAAAGTAGCCGGTGATATTGGTGGTCAGCGTTTTTTCCCATTGCTCGTCGCTGATGTCGGTCAGCGAGGCTATGTGCTGCTGGTACGCCGCGTTGTTGACGAGGATGTCGAGCTTGCCGAATTCCTTCACGGTCTGCTCCACGGCGCTTTTGCAAAAGGCGCCGTCCTTCACGTCCCCTGGGATCAACACGCAGCGCCGGCCTTCGGCCTGGACGACGCGCCGGGTTTCCTCTGCATCCTCATGTTCGTCCAGATACACCACGGCGACGTCCGCGCCCTCGCGCGCAAACAACACGCAGACGGCCCGGCCGATGCCGGAGTCGCCGCCGGTGACAAGGGCGACCATGTCTTTGAGTTTGCCGCTGCCTTCGTAGCCGGGCGCCTGGTATTGGGGCTTGAGCACCATGTCGGCTTCATTGCCGGGTTTTTCCAGATGTTGGCCGGGCATGGGCGGAGTGGGGTGCGGGCGGTCGCCGGTTTGGGGCGGGGTCGAGGGTTTGCTCATGGCTGGGCTCCTGTCAGGGTCATGGCGCGAAATTCCACGCCTGGCCCCGCGCAGGAGCAAACCTTGTTCCTGTTGTTGTGCCAAGCGGTTTGGGCACGGCGCTTGCGTAGGAGCGGTACCGGCGTCAACCGTGGCGTCGGGCACACATCAACATGATGAAAGCGAGAGAGCCATGAACAAGGACCAGGTAAAGGGCAGAGTCGAAGAGGCCGCCGGCAAGGTAAAGGAAGTGGCTGGCAAGGCAACCGGTAGCACGTCTACCGAGCTCAAAGGCACGGCGCAAAAAGTAGCCGGCAAGACGCAGGCCGCTTACGGCGGCGCCAAGGACAAGGCCCAAAAGCCGGGCTGATGCCCGGCCTGAGCCCTGTTGGCGCGGCGGTTACTGGCGTCCCACGATGACGCCGAAAAGGAACGCCGCGCCAGCCACCAGCCCGATGGCTTGCCACGGGCGTGCGTGGATGTATTCTTCCGTGCAGTCCAGCGTTTCCCGCATCAAATCCCCCGCATTATCCGAGGCATCGCGCAGGCTGCGCCGCGTGGCGTTCAGCTGATCCGACAGGCGCGCCTTCAACGCGTCCAGATCGCCCGGGTCGGCGTCGCGCAAGGTCGCTTCGATTTCGTCGATCCAACTTTCCGGATGGCGCGCGCGTCTGCGCGTTCCACGATCGTCCGGGCCGTTCTCGGGAAAATCGGAAGGCAAAGGGGTATTCGTAGAGGCCATCGAAAAGCTCCTGGCAGTCGGGCGAAAAGGGCGCCGGGTCCGAGGCCTGCCCGTGCGGCCCCGTGGCGTGTCAAAGCCGTCAAGCTTCGAGCATGTCCTGACAAGCCAGCGTGCACGCCAGGCAGGCGCCGGCGCAGATCTGGCAGTGCTCCATATCTTGGTAAGGCGCGCACGCGCGGGCGCAAGCGTCGCAAACCAAAGCGCACAACGTACAAAGCGCGGTAGAAAATTCGCCGTTGCGCGCCAGCATCGCGGCGCACAAGCGGCACACGCCGGCGCAATCGGTTGCCAAGGCAATGCAGCGCTTCATCCGCGCTGCATTGGCGTCCAGGCTGGCCGCGGCGCACTGGTCGCAAGCCACCGCGCATTCGTAGCAGGCTTGCACACATTGCTCGAAGTTTGGGTCTCGCATTGCATCTCCTTGTGAGTGCCCATGGCGGTTGGCAAAGGCGCGGCCGCGCCCGGCCGGGCACATCCGCTTGCAATTTGAAGATACTGTCAGTGCCTCGATGCGGCGCGCGGCCGTAGCATGAAAGCTCGAACCCAGACAGGAGGTAGTCATGAAATCCCGATCCGATTCGAAACCCGAGAACGCAGCGTCCGACACTTCTGCGCCCAAGGCGGACGCCACCCAGGACACCGCAAAGATACTGCCGCCGCGCGGGCCCGTCGATGTGCCGAAACAACCGGTGAAACCAGACGCCTCGACGCCGGACGAGGCCGCTCGCGACAAGCGTGCCGTGGTCGATAACCAGACCGAGTCGAACTGGGCCGATGGTGACGCCCCGCAGCCGCGCGCGAAGAATGCACGTTCACACCTCTTCTGAAGGCATGGGCGGCGCGGGCGCGTCCATGGGCGGCAGCTTGCGCAGGAATTCAAGCAGGCGCCGTTCATCCGCATGCAGCCCGCGCGGGCCATCCGGCGCGCGCGACTTGGGCGGCAGCCGGCCCTCCAGATAGGCCTCAAGCAACGCCGGGTGCACATAGCAGGCGCGGCATACGGCGGGCGTGTTGGCCAGCCGCTTCGACACCTGCTTGATGACCTCGGCAACCGTTTGACGCGCTTGCGTCGCGGTCTCGAAGGGGTGCGCCTGCAATGCCGCGTAGGCCATCGCGGACCCCGCCCACGTGCGGTAATGCTTGGCCGTGAAGTCGCCTTCACCCGCTTGGCGCAGATACGCGTTCACCGCGCCGGAATCCACGGGGTGCTTGGCGCCGTCTTCATCCAGATACTGGAACAGCTGCTGGCCGGGAATCTCCATGCAGCGTTTGATGATGCGCGCCACGCGGCGGTCACGTACCGTCACGTCGTGTGGCACGCCGCTTTTACCCACGAAGCGAAAACGAAAGCTGCTGCCGGCCACGGTGGCGTGGCGGCGCGTTAGCGTCGTCAAGCCATAAGACTTGTTTGACCGCGCGTACTCCCGGGCGCCGATGCGTATCAGTGTGGTTTCCAGCAAGCGCACCAGGGTGGCGATCACCTTGTTCTGCGTCAGGCCGCGTTCCTTCATGTCGCGCGCCACGCGCCGCCGGATGCGCGGCAGCGCCTGTCCGAAGGCCAGCAGGTTCTGGTATTTACCCGCATCGCGCAGTGCCGCCCAGGCGGGGTGATACCGGTATTGTTTGCGGCCGCGCGCGTCGCGCCCGGTGGCCTGCAAATGCCCGTGGGGCAGGGGGCAGATCCACACATCTTCGTACGCGGGCGGGATCACCAGCTTGTGAATGCGCTTGATCTCGGCCTCGTCCGTGATGCGCTTGCCGTGGGTATCAAGGTAATGAAAGGTGCTGCCGTTGACGCGTACCCGCCGGTAGCCGGGCTGGGTGTCATCCACGTAGACCAAGGGCGGGTCGCCAGCGCCGGGGGCCGGCTCGGCAAGCGGGTTGCTGCGGGTGTCCATGCTGTCTCCGGAACCTTACGGGCGTCCCCAAGCAAGCGCCGTGCCCGTGAATCAGTCGGCCATCGGGCAGCCCGCAGGACGTTTGGGCACGGCGCTTGCTGAACAGGGGCCAGCGACAACCGTCTGCGAATCGATCGTTGCACAGCGCGCAGCAAAGCGCGTGGCGCAACGGTCCCTACAGGAGAGTGCCATGCAAGCCACACAGCATCTACACGTGCCGCCCAAGCCGGAGCCCATTCCGCCCGGGTCGCCGCCGGGAGACTTGCCGGTGGACCCCGATACCGACCAGCCGGAAGTGGACCTGCCGCCGCTGTCGCCGCCCGTCAAGGAAATCGAGCCGCCCCAGCGCTGATGCGGCGGCCGCGGAACAACGCCAACCAGAACAACGCAAATCAATAACGACGAGGAGTCATTATGTCGACCATCCTGCTGATCATTCTGATCCTGCTGCTTATCGGTGCCGTACCCGCGTGGCCGCACAGCCGAAGCTGGGGCTATTACCCCAGCGGCCTGCTCGGCATTGTCGTGATCGTGCTGATCGTGATGCTGCTGATGGGACGGATATAACGGTCCGAACCTGACGCTACGGGCTTGAAAGGCCCGGGCTTGACGCGGCCGAAGGTAACGCTTCGGACATGACGGTCTTGCAATGTGGCCCGGGGTGGCATCGCCGCCCCGGGCCATTGCGTTTGGGCGTGGCCAAGGGCTGGACGGCGGGTGGCGCGACGGCAACGCCAGGCGTAAGATTTGCCCGCCATTCTTTGGCCGATTTCTATTTGGCCGATTTCTATTTGGCCCACTTCTCTTTGGCCGACTTTCTTCGCCTGCTTTTTTGCCCGTCCTTCCAAGACCCCGCTACCCGGCAACGCCAACATGACCATCCCCTTGCTGATTTTGATCGACAGCGTGCAGGACTACCTGCCCGAGATCCAGGCGCGCGGCTTCCAGCCCGTCTATGCCCCCACCGCGCAGACGCGCGCTGACGCCATCGCCCAACACGGCCAGGACATCCGCGTCGTTCTGACGCGCGGCGCCACGGGTTTGAAGGCCGACGAAATGGCGGTCATGCCCAAGCTGGAACTGGTCTGTTCGCTGGGCGTCGGTTATGAAAATATCGATCTGGCCGCCGCCCATGCGCGGGGCATCATCGTGACCAACGGCCCTGGCGCCAACGCCGTGTCGGTCGCCGACCATGCCATGGCGCTGCTGCTGGGCGTGGCGCGCCATCTGCCGCAGGCGGACGCCTGGGTGCGGCAAGGCCACTGGAGCGGCTTCATGGGGCCGCAAGTAACGGGCAAGCGCCTGGGCATTCTGGGCTTGGGCACCATCGGCCTGGAAATTGCGCGGCGCGGCGCAAACGGTTTCGGGATGCAGGTCGGCTATTTCAACCGGCGCGCGCGTCCTGAAACGAGCTACACCTATTTCGATAACCCGCGCGACCTTGCCGCGGCGTCCGACTTCCTGGTCATCGCCACGCCCGGCGGCGCGGGCACACGGCACCTGGTGGACGCGCAAGTGCTGCAAGCCCTGGGGCCGAACGGCTACCTGATCAATATCGCGCGGGGCAGCGTCGTGGACACGGACGCGCTGATCTCGGCGCTGTCCGACGGCGGTATCGCGGGCGCGGGGCTGGACGTGGTGGACGGCGAGCCGCAGGTCCCGCAGGCCTTGCTCAAGCTGGGCAACGTGGTGCTGACGCCGCACAGCGCTGGGCGGTCGCCCGAAGCGGTCGCGGCAACCGTGGCGCTGTTCCTGAAAAACGCCACGGCGCACTTTGCCGGTCAGCCCGTGCTGACGCCCGTCCTGGACGCACACGCCCAGGCGGCCTGAGCGCCGCCGCCGTCCGCGCTCAGTGCGAGAACATGATCGGCACGGTCATGCTCTTGAGGATGGACGCAGTGGCGCCGCCCATGGCCCATTGGCGGAACTTGCTGTGGCCGTAGGCGCCCATCACGATCAGGTCGGCGCTGTGGTCGGCGGCGGCGTTCAGGATGGTGCTGCCCACGCCCACGCCCTTGATATCGCGGCGCACGTGGCTAGGTGCCGGCATGCCGTGCGCCACGCAGTACGTGGCCACGTCGTTGAAATCGACGGCGCCGGCTTTGGACGGCGCCGTGCCTTCTTCCATGGTCAACACCACCAGGCTTGCCGCCTGGCGCAAGACCGGCGTGGCGTCGGCCAAGGCGCGGGCCGCTTCGCGGCTGCCATCCCAGCAAACCAGCACGCGGTTGCCGACGGCGTTGAATTCGCCACTTGAAGGCAGCACCAGCACGGGCCGCCCCGTGGTCAGCAACATCTGTTCGACAAATTCGGTTTCGTGCGCGGCTTCGATATCGTCAGGGTTGAATTGGCTGACGATGACCACGTCGCTGGTGCGCGCATGCAGCGCGACGGTGGCGCTGGGCGCGGCATCGCCCGCGCGGACGACGGCGGCAATATCGGATGCGGCAGCGCTGGCCAGGAACGCGCTTTCCACTGCGTCGCGATTCTGCGCCTGCAATTGCTTCATGACGTCCAGCGTGCGAGACATCAGCACGGATTCGCCGTAGTAATACTGCGGCGGCGCGGCGCTGGCGTAAATGCCCATCAGCTCCGCCTGGTGGCGGCGCGCCAGCGACAGCGCCAGGTCGGTGCGGCGTTTGCAGTCGAAGCCGTGGTCCAGGTGTACAGAAATGCGGCGGTACATGGCGGGTCTCCTTGATAAGCGTCCCATGCCTTCATGGTTGCGCTTTCTTGCCGCCTTGCTATTGACGCGCATCAACCCGTGGGCAATCTCCCGCGTCCGGCGCAAGCGCGCGTCACGCCGTTGATTCCTTTTCGATGCGATCGCGCAGTTGGCGCACCTGGCGCGCTTGTTGCGCAATGCGGTCCAGCGGGCCGGCCAGCGCGGGGTCTGCCGCCGTGACTGCGGCGGGCACCGCGAACTGGCGGGCGCTAACGCCCGCCGCCTCATCCTGCGGGTGCAAGGCGTGCGCCAGGACGCGCGCATAGTCTTGCAGCGCCGAGGCAGCCGCCGGCGCGTCGGCCGGCAGGGCGGGCTGGATTTCCAACACGGTGCCGGCGGCGGTGATGCGGCGCATGGCGTTCAACAGGTTCACGGCGGTGTCGACCTTGCGGTCTCGGTGCACCGGGTTTTGTTGCAAGCGCTGCAACGACGCTTCGGCGTTGTCAGCAGACAGGCACGCCAGGCGCCGCAGCCCCACGATATCCGCCTGGGTGGGCGCGGACGGCGCGTTGCTCTTTTGGCGCAGCAGCGCCAGCGCGTAGGCCGCATGCCGCTCCAGCGCGCGCGTCAGCGCATCGGCCAACTGGCGTGGCTCTTTTTCCGGCCACACCAAAACACCCACCAGCAGCGCCAGCACGCCACCCAACACGCTGTTGAACGCACGTAGCGCGGCCAGCATGGGTTCGTAGATTTCCGGCTGCTGGATATGGCTGACCAGGACGAACTGCGACGTCAAAAAGAAGGTGAACAGCGCGTAGTGGATGGTGCGGGCGGCGAACGTGCCCAGCGCAATCGGCAGCACGGCCAAGGCCACGGACAGCGGCGTGCTAAGCAGCAAGCCCAGCAGCGACGCGCCGATGGCGCCGGCCACGCTGCCAATCACCCGTTCCACCGTGCGCTGCCAGGTCGTGGCGAAATAGGGTTGCAGGATGAAAACCAGCGTCAACGACATCCAATAGCCGTGATTCACCGCGAACGTCTTGGACAGGGCCACCGCGATGGTGGCGCCCACGCCCACGCGGCAGGCGTGGCGAAAGGCGTCTGATTCCACGCCGATGTTCTGGCGCAGCGTACGCAGGGCCTGGCGTGCCCGGCTGCCCATGCCGGGCGACGAGACAGGCGCGGTGGGCGCATCGCCCTGGTCGAACATGGCCTGCATGACGGACTGGGCCGTGTGCAGCATGCGGTCCAGCACCGGGACGACGGACGCCAGATCTGGCGCGTACGCCATGGCGCCGCCCCGCAGGTCATGCAAGCCCGCCGCGAAATGCGCCAGGCGTTGGCGCAGGCATTCGGCCTGCTTGGCGTCGCTGACGTCGGAGGTGCTGGCGATGGCGTTGCATACGCTGGCGTAGCGGTGCAGGGCATGCGACAGGTGCGCGCCCGCGCTGCGCCCCAGCCAGCGCGGTGCGTTCGACTCCAGCAGGTCGGCCGCAGCCACCAGCGCAATGAAGCTGTCTTCGGCACTGTCCAGCAGATACATCAGTTGATGCGCGCGGGCACGGCGCGACGGCCGGGCGTCCTGCACTTCGCGGATGCGCACGCGGGCCGCCTCCAAGGCAGCGCGTTGCGCGCTGCGTTGCGGCTTGGTAACGGCCGTCCAGGCTTGCGGGCCGCCGGCGGGCGTCAGGCCGGAATACATGCGCGCCAGGGCATCGGCAAAGTCGGCCAGCCCGCGATAGCAATGGGCCACGGCGTGCGTCGCGTCTTTCCAGGGACGGCGCCGCCATACCAGGGCGGTCATCAAAATGGCCCAGACGGCGCCAACCAGGAAGAACAGGGTGTAAGACAGGCTTTCGGCCAGCGTGGGCGCGGGCAGTTCGGCTGCGACCACGAATCCGGCCGACAACAGCGTGCCGACGATGGCGGCGGCGGGCCCCAGCACCCGCAACAGTCCACCGAGGGTGCAGCACAGGAAAGTCAGGGGCAGCAGCAGCCACAGGTGCCCCGCGCTGGTGCTGGCCAGAAAGCAGAACAGGGCGCCGACCAGCCCCAGGGCGAGCATCGAGCCGGCGCGCTGGCGTAGCGGCCCGCCGGGGTCGCCAAAGCAGGCCCAGAACGCCGCGATGGCCGTCCAGCCCAGGCGGGGCTCATGCGCCAGCACGGCAAGAATGACGGGGGCCGCGCTGATCGCGGCGGCTTGCAGGGCGTCCAGCCACAGGACGTGGCGCAGCGAGGCGCGCCAACGGGAAAGCAGTTTTGTCACGCTAAGGGAAGTCGCAGCAGGGGGAAGCCAAACCGGCCAGGGATGCAAACCCTAGCATGTCGACAAGGCGCCGGCATATACGGACGGTTACATAAATGCGAATGCGTTGCCAGATAGTCGCAAATTTGCCTGGAACAATTGCGCAAAATGGCATAAAAAAACACTTGCGATCGCGCAGTGGAATTTAACCCCGCCGATTGCGGCAAGCCAACAGTGAATACTCATGTCCCAATGTGTTCTATCTGCGCCCGGACAGCGCAGGCTTTATCCGGGAACACGCTAGGAGCGTAGACATGACACCGAATCACGAGGCTTCCACAGGCTCGGTGGTCAGCGATGAGGAAATCGCGGCCATGATTGCGGGTAAGGACGGGCTGCGCGTGCTGTTGCAGCCCCAGGTGGATTTGCTGACCGGCAAGATCGTGTCGGCCGAGGCGCTGGCGCGATGGCAACACCCGCGGCTGGGCGTCGTCATGCCCGCCGAATTCATCCCCGGCGTCAATCGCATGGGCCTGGACAAGCAGTTGTTCGAACGCGTGTGCCTGCGCGTCATCGATGTGCTGCTGACCATGCGCAGAATGGGCGTTGCCGTGCCCGTGGCGATCAACGCGCCGGCCACGACCTTGTCGGACGAGCGCTGCGTGGACTTTCTGCTTAACCGCATCCAGGCCGCCGAGTTGCCGGCCTCGCTGGTGCGCGTGGAGCTTACCGAAGACCAGCCCATCAAAGAACTGGACGTGCTGCGCGCGTCGTTGATGAAGCTTGAGGACGCCGGTTGCGAAGTCAGCCTGGATGACTTTGGCACCGGCCATGCGTCGCTGAAGCTGCTGTCTGCAATCCCCTTGTCCGAAGTCAAGATCGATCAATATTTCGTGACCCGCATGCGCCGCAGCGCGGTGGCCTTTGAAGTGCTGCGCACCGCCGCCGAGCTTGCCACGCGCATGGGCTGGCGCGTGGTGGCCGAAGGCGTCGAGAACGTGGCCGACATCCCGGCCTTGCGCGCGGCGGGTTGCCGCTATGGACAGGGCTTTGCGCTGGGCCGCCCCATGGTGCTGGACGAGCTGATGGTGCGCCTGCGCACTCAACGCGACGGGATATCCCCGCTGGCCGCCTCCGCCAGCTACGCCTCTTCGTGGATCGAAGCCTTCGACGGCGCCGACGCCGAGCCTTCCTCGCGCGCGCGCGTCACCACCCAGTAATCGAAGCTGCCGGTAATTCTTACCGAGCGGCCGTCCCCCGGCAGGCCGCGGCGCTTGCCGCGCCCGGCACCAATCAATCAGGGTCATCAAAACTTTGCCCCCCACATCCAGCGCGCGGTGTTGTTTGGGCACGCCAGTTGCTACTCCTGTCCAGCGGAATCGTTCCGCCCTAAAGGAGACACGCAATGTCCAACCAGAACCAGCCCGACCAGCAAAAGCAGCCGCAGAAGCAACAGGCCCAGGAAAATTCGCGTGACAAGCAGCAGCCGGGTCAACAGCCGGGCCAGCAATCGGGTCAGCAGCCCGGTCAGCAAATTGACAAGGGCCAGGGCCAGCAAGGCCAGAACCCCGGACAGCAAAACAAGACGCAGCGCTAGCGTCTCGACCGCGTCTTGATTTCCCAGTACGGCAAGCGCGACTCCCGACGGCCCCGGCCCCGCCAGCAACCACGGCGAGGCCGGGGCCATTTGCTTGGCGGCCGGGATTGCTGCCATCATCCATTTCGACCATTGAATAATGTCGCCGTATCTTTGACCATGCCTTGGTTGCGCCCGCGCGGTTGCGCGCACTTTCGTTCGCCCACACAGGATCTTTCATGAGCATTCCCGCCCCAGCTCCGCGCCGGCGTTCGGCCCTGGGCACCACGCTGGCCGTGCTGCTGATGCTTGTCGCCCTGGTGGCGATACTGGCGTTTGCCGCGACGCGCATGGTCGAGCAGCGCATCTACAGCCTGTTGGGGCCGCGCAGCCAGGTGGGCGACATCAGCGTGGGCTTGCGGCAAGTGGTGTTGACCGACGTGGTGGTGCCGGGTGTGGCCGGCCAGAACAAGGCCAGCGCCACGCGCGTGACGCTGGAACCGGAATGGACGGCCTTTCTGCGCCACGAAGCCGTGTTCCACACCGTGCTGGTTGAAGGCTTTGACTTTGCGGTGGTGCGCAGCGGCGACGATATGCAGATTGCGCCGGCCTTGCAGACCGCATTGCATTCGGGTGAAAGCCGCACGCGCGGACCCATGCCGATCCGCATCGCGGACCTGGTGCTGCGCGACGGGCGCCTGGATTTCCTGGATGCGGTCGTGTCCAAACCGCCGCACCGCATCGCGTTCAAGAACGTTCAGGCGCGCTTGAACCCGATCGCCATCCCGGGCGACGGGTCGCATAGCGACCTGGAATTCAGCGGGGCGGTGCAAGACAACCGCAACGGCGAATCCACCGTGCGCGCGCAAGGTTGGGTGGCCTTGGGCAGCACGGATTCCAACATGAAGGTGGCGGTGCGCAATATGGACATCCGCCATGCCGCGCCCTATTTGTCCGAGAACGGGGCGGGCACGCTGGCCGCTGGCGCGATGGACCTGGACATGACCACCGCCATCGACAAGCGTGACCTGCGCGCGTCCGGCACGGTGGCGCTGCGCGACCTGAAGTTCACGGGCGACGGGTCGGTATTTTCCCTGCCGCGCAAGGCCGTGCTGGCCGCCATGAAAGACAAGACGGGCGCGTTGCGGTTTGAATTCGCGCTACGCGGCAGCCTGGACAATCCGAAGTTCTCGGTCACGCGAGGGTTTGCCGCGCAAGTGGCGCGCGGGTTCGGCCGGGCGATCGGCGTGGGCGCGGAAGGCGCCGCCGAAGGCGTAACGGGCGCCGTCAAGGAACTGGGCGACGCCTTGTCGGATCTGCTTAGCCCTTAAGCCAGGCGATCAGTGCGCGCCCGGGGCCGGCGATGCGTATTTGCCGACCATCGTGGCGCTGGCCTCGTTCAGGCCGATCACCTCGACCGTCTTGCCCGCGCGCCGCAATTTGGCCACGGTTTTTTCCAGCGCATCCACGGCTGAGATGTCCCAGAAGTGCGCGCCGCCAAGGTCGATGACGACGGCCGGGGCGTCATCGTTGAAATCGATGGCGTCGGCAAACCGGCCCGTCGACGCAAAAAACACCTGGCCCTGGTAGCGATAGACGCGGGCGGCGCGGTCGTCTGCCCGCTGTGACGTCACCGTCAGCAGGCCCTTGACCTTGCCGGCGAAGAACAGCCCGCTCAACACCACGCCTGTCAACACGCCGCGCGCCAGGTCGTGCGTCCATACCACCACCAGAACGGTGGCCAGCATGACCACGGACGATTGCCAGGGATGCGATGTCAGGTTGCGCAGCGAGCGCCAGTTGAACGTGCCGATGGACACCATGATCATCACCGCCACCAGCGCCGGCATCGGAATGCGCGCCACCAGCGGGCCCAGCACCACAATCAAAAACAGCAGGAACGTTGCCGCCACAAAGGTGGACAAACGGGTGCGTCCGCCGGAACGCACGTTGATGACCGACTGCCCGATCATCGCGCAGCCGCCCATGCCGCCCAGAAAGCCGGTAACGATGTTGGCCATGCCCTGGCCCTTGCATTCGCGGCGCTTGTCGCTGGACGTGTCGGTCATGTCGTCCACGATCTGGGCGGTCATCATCGATTCCAGCAAGCCCACGGCGGCCATCGTCAGCGAATACGGCAGGATGATGCGCAGCGTGTCCAGCGTGAACGGCACGTCCGGCAGCGCGAATGAGGGCAGGGCGGAAGGCAGCTTGCCCATGTCGCCCACCGTGTTGACGTCCAGCCCCAGATAGATGGCCAACGCCGTCATGGCGATGATGGCCACCAGCGGCGAAGGTATCACCTTGGTGAATCGCGGCAGCACATAGATGATTGCCAGGGACGCCGCCACCATCGCATACGCCACCCACGTCACGTGGGTCAGCTGCGGCAGCTGCGCCATGAAGATCAGGATGGCCAGCGCGTTGACGAAGCCGGTGACTACCGAACGCGACACGTACTGCATCAGCAGGTCCAGGCGCAACAGGCCCGCCAGAATCTGCAACACGCCCATCAGCACCGAGGCCGCGAACAGATACGCGATGCCATGGTCGCGCACCAGCGGCACGACCAGCACGGCGATGGCCGCGGTGGCGGCCGAGATCATGGCGGGTCGACCGCCGGCAAAGGCGATGACCAGCGCGATCGAGAACGACGCGTACAAGCCCACGCTGGGATCAACGCCGGCAATGATGGAAAAGCCGATGGCCTCGGGGATCAGTGCCAGGGCAACGAGCACGCCCGCAAGAATATCGGCGCGGGGATTGGACAGCCAATCGCGGCGCAGCGTGGAAAACGAAAACATGGTTCAGCTAGCCTGAAGTCAGCAAGCGGTGGGGCGTCATCGTGCCCAGGGCCGATGCGGTAAGTTCCGGGCACGCACCGAAATCGCTTGAAGTTGTCCGGGGGATAGGCGCCCGGCCGAGCCACCCGGCATGCCGGGTCCACCAGGATCGCGGTAACGCGATCGCCGCGTCCATTGCAGATGCGGCGGGGGGGATTGTACATGGACGGGCTTGCAGGGCGTTGCGGCGGCCAACGGGGCCGCCGCCACCTGCCGCAAGTTGCCGCTACTTGCCGCCACCTGCCGCAACCCCGGCCCCGCGAGAGGCAAGCTGCGGCGCTTACCTTTGCTGAGGCGCCGGCCCCGCGTAGTAGGCCGCCAACGCCTGTATCTCGGCGTCGGTCAGGCGTTGCGAAAAGGCGCGCATTACCCCGACGTCATCGTTTTGGCGCGAGCCGTTGCGAAACGCGTTCATCTGGTCGGTGAAGTACTCGCGTGATTGGCCGGCAAGCCTGGGGATCAGCGGCCCTTCGCCCATGCCGCGCAGGCCGTGGCAATTGGCGCAGGCGGGCAAGGCGCGCGCGCCATCACCTTGCACGTCCAGCTTGCGGGCGGCGTCACCGCCAAACTCGCCCACGTGCATGGGCGGCCCGGCCAGCGTGCCGTAGTACGCCGCCACTTGGCCGATTTCCTGCTCGGACAACGCGCGCGCCACGGTATTCATCAAGGGCTGTACTCGCGCGCCGCTGCGGAAGTCGGCCAGTTGCTTGGCCAGGTATTCGCTGCTTAAGCCCGCCAGATTGGGAAAGATACCGCCCGACGGCGTAATGCCTGCCTGCCCGTGACAGGCCACGCAGGCTTGCACGCCGGCGGCGGGCTTGCCGTTGGCCGCCAATTGCTTGCCGGCCGCCGGGTCGGCATCGCGCAGAAAGGTTTCCCATGCGGGGCGCGATGCGCTGAAGTCCAGCGCGCTGCGTCCTGGCACGGGCGCCGGGGGCTTGGGCGGGGCGGCTGCGGCCGTGGGCGCGGGCGAGGGTGCCGTGCCGGGTGTGGCGCCCGGTGTCGCGCCCGGTGCGCCCGAGGCGGCCGGTGCGGCGGCGGGCGCCTGCGTGGCGGGTGGAGCCGATGCCGTCACGGCCCTGGCCCGGATCAGCCCGTCGCCGCCGGTGCCGATCATCTGGTGGGCCGTGGCAATCAGCGTGACCAGCGGTGGCGCCACGATCAGCAGCACGGCGATGGAGATGCCTTTGCGATGTTCAATCATGATCACACCAGCCGTCCCGGCGAACGCAGATAGTCCGCCTTGATTTTTTCCACGATCCAGTAGGCGGTGGCGCCCACGGTGCCCGTCGGGTTGTAGCCCGAGTTCTGCGGAAACAACGCCGCGCCGGTCACGAACACATTGGGCACGTCCCAGCTTTGCCCGTAGCGGTTGACCACGCTGGTTTCCGGGTTGTCGCCCATGGCCGCGCCGCCGGTCAGGTGGGTGGACTGGTAGGCGGTGGCCGAGAACGGACGCTTGCGCGGACCGGGTTCGGTGCGCACGATGCCCTTCATGGCCTTCCCGATTTCATCCCCCTTGGCCGTCAGGAATGCCGACATGCGGATGTCGTTGTCCGGAAAATCGTACGTGACGCGCAACAGCGGCAGGCCCCAGGCGTCTTTATAAGTGGGGTCCAGGCTAAGGTAGCCGCCGCGCCAGGGTTGGGCCGAGCCGGTGATGGTGATGGAGGCGGAATGGTTGTAGTAGCGCTTGACGGCCTTCTTCCAGTCGGCGCCCCAGGCCGGCGTGCCCTTGGGCGTGGGGTGGTAGCCGATGGGCGCGCCGCTGACCACCTGGATCTGCAAGTAGCCACCGCCCACGAACCCGTGCGGGCCGTGGTCGAAATTGTCGGCGCTGAAGTCGTCCATGGTGACGGCCACCGCGCCCGCGCCCATGAAGGGGTTGATGTTGGTGGCTTCGTCAAAAAACAGGTTCACGCCCGACGTGGTCTGGTGCGTGTAGTTGCGGCCGACCACGCCGGTGTCGGTGACCGGGTCGTACGGTTTGCCGATGCCGGACAACAGCAACAGCCGCACGTTATTGATGCCAAAGGCGCACAGGACCACGATTTCGGCGGGCTGGAACACTTCTTCACCCGCCGCGTCTACATAGGTCACGCCGCGCGCGCGCTTTTTGTCGGGCGTGAGCTCTACGCGCAGCACGTGCGCGCCGGTGCGGATTTCAAAGTTCTCCATCTTCAGCGCCACGGGCAAGATGCACACCTGGGGCGAGGCCTTGGCGAAATGTTCACAGCCGAAGTTGGAACAGAAGCCGCAATACACGCACGCGCTCATGTGCAGCCCTTCGGAATTGACATAGGGGCGGGTACAGAGCGCCGAGGGTTGCACGTAGGGGTGATAGCCCAGCCCGCGCGCCGCTTCGCCGAACAACGCCGGGGCGTAGGGCACTTTCATCGGCGGGTTGGGGTAGGGGCGCGAGCGCCACGGCTCGAACGGGTTGCCGCCTTCCTGCTTCTGGCCCTTGATGTTGCCCGCCTGGCCCGACGCACCGATCAGGTAGTCGTAGCGGTCGAAGTACGGTTCCAGCTCGTCGTAGCTGACCGGCCAGTCCTGGCAGGTCAGTTCCTTATCGAAGATATTTGCGCCATACCGTTCGGTGTAGTGGCTGCGGATGCGGAAGTCGGTGGGGTCGAAGCGGTAGTACGCGCCCGACCAGTGGTTGCCCGCGCCGCCCAGGTGCGTGCCCGGGTAGGCGAATTGCCAGCGCCGCATCGGCAGGGCCTTCTGGTCGGTGTTATTGCGGAACGTGAAGGTTTCGGTGGCCGCGTCCTGGTGCAGTTCGTGGCGGCGCGTGTACTTCAGTTCATCGTGGACGTTGGGGCCCTGGAAGTCCGGCGACGGCCAGCGTGCCTGCCCCCGTTCCAGCACTACCACTTTTTGTTTTGCGGCGGCCAATTCCTTGCCGATGATCGACCCCGTCCAGCCGCCGCCGATGATGGCGACGTCCACGGGAGGTAATGTTTTAGCCATGCTGGTCTCCCGGTTTCATCGTGTGTCCGCGTGCGTTCGCGATAGATACGGGCTTGCCCGCCCAGATCACGCCGTGGCGTTCGATGTCGTTGGAAAACGAGGCATAGGCGCCGGGGAAGCCCACCAGCTTCCACCCGACCATGTCGGCGTTGCCGCCATAAAGCGGATCGGAAAAAAAGCCTTCAATGGTGGCGTCCAGCACGGCCTGGAAAAACACATCGGAAGGCAAGGGCGAGAAGTCTGCCTTGCCGCCCTGCAAATCATGAAGCCAGGCGTCCTGCCTGGCTTCGTCGAGTTCCGCGTAAGGTTTGCCGTCTTGTTTGCGCGCGGCGGCATCCAGCGCGGCCAGTCCGCGCCGGAACATTTCGGCGGGCGTGAAAGAAAGCTGGTAGCCCTGTTCGGGCGTGCCTTTTTCAAAGGGGCCCTGGCGGTAGAACTGGCTGCCCGCGCCCCAGGCACCGGCCAGTTGTCCGTCAATGAAGAAGGTGACGCCGGCTTCCTTGGCCCCGGGGCCCAGCTCATCGGCGGGGATCAGGCGCGCCGCGATGGCGTCCATCGTTTTCGCTTCCTGTGCGTTGAAAAATTGCAGGGTGCGAGGGGCGGACGGCGCGATGGCCGCCTGGCCTTCGGGGTTGCCCGCTGCCGGGGCGGGCGCGGTCGGCGCGCCGACCGCCTTGGCGGCCCAGGCCGCCCCGGGCACGCCCACGGCCAAGGCCTTGAGCAAGCCGCGTCGGCCGGCAACCGGCTGATCGTCCGCGGGTAAGTCCTTAGGGGATTGATCGTCCATGCATCACTCCAGTGTCAGGGCAGGCACGCTACTTGCCCATGAGTTCAAAGAGATCCGTACAAAATCGTTATCCGCTGGCGCGTAGTTTGTCACTGTTTTCAACTGGGAGACAACGATGAAAAGCCACAAACTGCTACTGCTGTGCGCCATGTTGGCGACGCTGCCCTGGCAGGCCACCACCGCCCAAACGTCGCAAACCACCCTGGTTGCGCAGGCGGCCCCGCCACCTTCCATGCCCATGCCCACGGCTGACGAAAAGACGGCGCCCGCCAACGCCATCGGCAAGCCGGTGCCGGGCGCGCAATCCGAGGACCAGAAAAAAATGCCGTCGACTGAAGAAACCACCAAGAAGCCCGATCGCGGCGCCAAGGACTCGAATGCCCCGCCCAAGGGCGAACCGGATTCGCGCCAGAAGGCGCCCGCATCCGGCACCCATAGTGGCAAACCAGTGCCCGGCGGCAAGGCGGGCGCGCCCGACAACGCGGGCATGCCGGGGGCCGGCGCCACGTCCGGCTCAGGCGGCGGCGCGGACACCCGCTGAGCAATCCGGCAAGAGCCGCGCAGTGCCGCGCGGGCACCGTTGCGTCTGCCGCTTGCGCGACAGGAGCGCGTGCCGCGGCCTGTGTAGACGGGGCCTGTGCAACGTGCTTCGTTGCGCGCGGGGCGGCTGCGGCCATCTGAGGGAATCCAACTTTCAGGTATCATTCAGCTTCCTGTAAGAACGAGAGTTCGGCGGTGTACGCGATAAAGGTTTGCTCAAGCAGCCTCGCGGACGCGGCCTTTTATGACTGAAGACCCGCCTCCTAGCAGGGCGCCTTGGCGCCCACCTTTTCTTCCTGCCACAAGACCGGCCGCCCGACTGCATCGGCGCGCCCAGCCGGCTTGCAGCGCGCGCGCCACGCCGCAAATAGCGTGCCGCGCACCGCCGGGCCGCAACCAATCCCCCTTGATTGACCACGCTTTCCCTACTCAGGGCGGTGCCATCGCGCGCGCCCACCCGACACTTGCGGATCAACAATGATTTTTGACTGGATGAACGACCCCACCGCCTGGCTTGGCCTGGCGACGCTGGTGGTACTTGAAATTGTTCTGGGCATCGACAACCTGGTCTTCATCGCCATCCTGGCCGACAAGCTGCCGCCCGAGCAGCGCAACCGCGCGCGCCTGATCGGGCTGAGCCTGGCGCTGGTGATGCGGCTGGGCTTGCTGGCCAGCATTGCGTGGGTCGTGACGCTGACCGAGCCGCTGTTCACCGTGCTGGGCAGCGAGATCTCCGGGCGCGACCTGATCCTGATCCTGGGCGGCCTGTTCCTGCTGTTCAAGGGCACGATGGAACTGCATGAACGCGTCGAGGGCAGCGCGGGCCATGAGTCCGGCCAGAAGCCGCAGCACGCCATCTTCTGGCAGGTGATTTTGCAGATCGTGGTGCTGGACGCCGTGTTCTCGCTGGACTCGGTGATTACCGCCGTGGGCATGGTGCAGGAACTGAGCATCATGATGATCGCCGTGGTGGTCGCGATGGCCGTGATGATGGTGGCCAGCCGCCCCTTGATGGCCTTTGTGGGCCGCCACCCGACCGTGGTCATCCTGTGCCTGGGCCTGTTGCTGATGATCGGTTTCAGCCTGGTCGCCGAAGGCCTGAACTTCCACGTGCCGAAGGGCTATCTATACGCGGCGATTGGCTTTTCCATCTTGATCGAGCTGTGCAATCAGTTGGCCCGGCGCAATCGCGTGAAGGGAACCCATGCGCTGGGCCGCCGCCAACGCACGGCGCAAGCGGTTCTGCGCCTGCTGCGCGCCGGCCGTAGCGGCCAGCCCGGCCAGCCCGGTCAGCAGGCCGACGACATGGCGGCGCTGGTGGATGGTGTGGGCGACGAGCCCGCGTTCGCGCCCGAGGAAAGCTCCATGATTGAACGGGTGCTGTCGGTAGGCGCGCACGACGTGCGTTCCATCATGGTGCCGCGCGGCGACATGACCTGGCTGGATGTGGCCGACACGCCCGAGGCGGTGGTGCGCAAATTCGCCACCGGCCATTCGCGTCTGCCGCTATGCGCGGGCGATGCGTCCAATGTGTTGGGCGTGCTGCATTTCAAGGACGTGATGCCGCTGCTGCGCAACCCCGGGCCTATCGACCTGGTGGACCTGGCGCGCGAGCCGCGCTACGTCATGGAAACCACGCCGGTGTTGAAGATTCTTGAAGAGCTGCGCGCCTCGCGCGACCACATGTTGATCGTGGTGGACGAGCACGGCGTGTGCGAAGGCCTGGTCACGCCGATGGATGTGTTGACGGCCGTGGGCGGCGAACTGCCGGAGCACAGCGAAGACCAGCCCGAAGCCTTGCAGCTGTCCGATGGCTCGTGGTTGCTGGAAGGCGGCCTGTCGGTGGGCGAGGCCGCGCGGCTGCTGAACACCCCGGGCCTGGTGGACGAATACCCCGATGCCACCTTGGCCGGATGCCTGCTGCGCGCGGCGGGCCGCTTGCCCGATGCCGGCGACACGATCCGCATGCATGAATGGACCTTCGAAATCACCCGCCGTGACGGCCTGCGCCTGCATCAAGTGCATGCGCGGCCGGACCTGTGAACACCCCGGCGCGATAACGCCCGCAACGCGGACCGCGCGTGTCGGTATGCCGGCGGCAACCACTGCCGCTAACTGCACACGCGGCGCCACGGGGCGATGCCGCGCGGCGGGCAGTAGCCGGCGCACGGGGTAGCGATCGACGTGCCGCTTTGGCAGCGTTGTTCAGGCACCTTGTCGCCGTAGGGCACGGTGCCCTGGCAGTCGCAGCTGGCCAGGCCCGCGCCGGAAGGCAGCTTGCGTGGCACGTCGACGGGCGCGGCCGCCGCAACGTCGTCGGCGGCATTGTCATCGGCGTCCACCACGGCGCGCACCTTCGCCGCCGCCATGTTGCAGGCCTTGGCAATGGCCTTGACCGATTTTCCCTCGTCGGACAGAGACAATATTTTCTTGTCGCTGCATGCGGCCTGGGACGGCGGCGACAGTCCTACGAATAGAGCAAGCACGATCAATGCCCGAAACAAGGGCTGGCGCCAGGTCATACGCGTCTCCAGCAGGGAACTTCGGAGGGGCTGCTACGTCTGGCGCCCGATGATCCGATGGCCAAGGCGGGGGGCTTGGACATGGGGCGCCCTGGCGTGCGGCCTAGCGTAGTGCCGGCGTTTCCGCGCTGTCAATGCGACCCGATTAAATAGGCGGACGTGGCCAAAGGGCTTGGTAAACAAGCACTTATGAAGAATCACCACGTCGCGCCCGGTCGTCTGATGCGCCTGATCGGGCAACGGGATGAATGGACTAGGCGGCCATGGGATGCGCGGCGATGGCGGCTTGGGCCGATGCGCGCGCGGCTTGCAATGCGGCGTCGCCGCGCGCCGTGCCCTGCACCGAGAAAAACGTCACGTTCTTCAAGCCGATCGTGCCCAGCACATGCGTCAGGTAAGGCGTCAGAAAGTCCGGCTGGCGCGCCGCCTCGCCAGAGAATTCTCCCCCCGACGACACCGCCACATACACGGGCCGATCCGGCAAGTTGCCGATCTTGCCCTCGGGCGTGATGCGAAACGTGCTGCGCACGCGCACCACGTGATCGATCCACACTTTCAACGCCGCCGACACCGTGAAGTTGTGCATGGGCGTGGCGATGACGATGTGGCTGGCCTGGCGCAACGCGTCGATCAGTTCGCTGGACTGGCGCAACGCGCCGCGTGCCAGCACGTCGTCGGCGGGGTCCACGGGCGAGCTCAACGCGGCGGCGTAATCGTCATCGACGTTGGGCAGGCGGGTGGCGTCGATGTCGATGACGGCGGGCGCGGCATCGCCAGACGCCCTGAGCAGCCGTTCAATGATGTGTTGCGACAAGCGGTGGCTTTCCGATGCCCGGCCGCGCGGGCTGCAATGAATGTGAAGAATGCTCATGCGGTGACGGCGTCCAGGTTCTTGGAAAAGTGCAGGGCGGTGCTTAGCAGCCCCTGGCGGAAGTAGAAGCGTTGGGCCAGGGAATTGGCAAGGCCAGTATCCAGCACCAGCTTGGCGCAACCGGCCTGGCGCGCAATGTCGTCCAGGGCGCTCAACAGGCGCGCGCCCCAGCGACCGCCGCGACGCGTGTCGTCCACGATCAGGTCGTCCACGTACACGAAACGTCCGTAGATCAGGTTTTCCTGGAAGCGGTAGCCGGCCAGCGCCACCGCCTGTCCGGCGTCGATACCGGCAAGCAGCCGATAGCCCTGGCCGCGCATGCGGTCGATGCGTGCGACAAAGTCGTCGGCGTGGGCAAGGTGCGGGCGCAACTGGCGCATCAAGGGCAGGCAGGCGCGCAGGTCGGCGTCGGTGTCAATGTGATTCAGGTCGGGGTCGGTCATGGCATGGGTAATCGGCATAGGAGTGTTGGGGGCCATCAAATGTCAGCCGTCATCGTAGAAACCCCATGCCATAATTTGAAGAGCCATAAATTGAACTTTGGACTATGCCATGATCAGCCGCCCCGATGCCTTGCCGCCGCTACGCGCCGGCGATTCCGACCCGCTGTACCGGCAGGTCTATGAGCGGTTTCGCAGCGGCATCGCCGAGGGCACGCTCAAGCCCGGCGACCGCATCCCGTCGGCTCGCGCGTTGGCCAAGGAAATGGGCGTGGCGCGCGGCACCATCGAAGTGGCGTATTCGCTGCTGAGCGCCGAGGGCTACATCCAGGCGCGCGGCCAAGCCGGCACCATCGTCGCGCCTGACTTGCAGCCCCTTGCCGCCGCGCCCGCCGCCGTCGCCCCGGTGCAGGCTGCCGACGACGACCACGGCTGGCATCGGCCGGCGCGCATCCTGCCGTTTCAGATGGGCATCCCGGCGCTGGACGCGTTTCCGCGCAAGTTGTGGGCACGATTGGGCGCGCGCGAACTGCGCAGCCTGCAAGCGCCCGACCTGTCTTATCCGCCCGCCGATGGGCTGGCAAGCCTGCGCACGGCGCTTGCCGCCTATCTGCGCGTGGCGCGCGGCATTCATTGCCAGCCGGCCCAGGTGTACATCACGTCCGGCTACAACTTCACGATGCAACTCATCATCCAGGCGCTGCTGACGCCGGGCGATCGTGTGTGGGTGGAAGACCCCGGCTATCCGCCCACGCGGGCGCTGTTGGCGCAGGCGGGCCTGGAGGCGGTGCCGATACCGGTGGACGCGGATGGCCTGATGGTGGCGGAAGGCCTGGCGCGCGCAGACCTCGCCCAGGCCGCGGTGGTGACCCCCGCCCACCAAAGTCCGCTGTCGATGTCTTTGTCGTTGCCCCGGCGGCAAGCGTTGCTGGACTGGGCCGAACGGCGTCAGGCCTGGATTGTGGAAGACGATTACGACGGGGAATACCGCTACGTCAGCCGCCCGCTGCCCGCGCTGAAAAGCCTGGATGCGCAGGGGCGGGTGCTGTATGCGGGGTCGTTCAGCAAGGTGCTGTTTCCCGGGATGCGGCTGGCATATCTGGTGGTGCCCCCGGCGCAGGTGCCGCGCTTTGACCGCATCAGCCGCCTGCTGTCGGGCGGCGCGGCGGCGTTCAACCAGGCCATCTTGACGGCCTTCATCACCGAAGGGCATTTCGGCCGCCACATCCAGCGCATGCGGCGCCTATACAGCGAACGGCGCGCGGCTACCGCGCGGGGCCTGAGCGCCGCGCTGGGCTCGCGCATGCGAATCGAACCTCAGCCGGGCGGCATGCATCTGGTGGCGCGCATGGACGCCGGGCAGCGCGATCAGCCGCTGGCCGCCCGCATGTTGGAACAGGGGCTGTACGCGCACCCGCTGTCCAGATGGTCCACGCTGCCGGATCCGCAACCCGGCCTGCTGCTGGGCTTCACCAATATCGTTTCGGAGAGTCAGGCGTACGACTATGGCCTGCAAATCCGCGCGTTGATGTAGTAGGTATAGGCGCCTATTGCAGGCCTTGAGGTCTTTGCAGGTATGCCGGGCGGCGCCCAGCGTTCAGTTGAGCCCAGCCTTGTCCAGCCCGAATGCGGCGTCGGCCGAGCCGGGCACGGTACGAAACGCCACGTTCAAACGGTTCCAGCCGTTGATGGCAACGATACGGAAGGTCAGGTCCGAGATTTCGGATTCCGATAATTGCTCGCGCACGTGGCTGTACACCGGGTCGGGCACGCCATGCGGGGGCAGGGTGGTCAGCGCCTCGGTCCATGCCAGCGCAGCCCGCTCGCGCGCCGAGAACAATGTCGATTCACGCCAGATGGCCACGTGGTGCAGACGCAGTTCGCGTTCGCCGTGCAGCTTGGCCTGCTTGACGTGCATGTCCAGGCAAAAGCCGCAGCCATTGATTTGCGACGCGCGGATATCGACCAGATCACCGAACTCCTCGATCACGGGCACTTTTTTCATTGCCGCGCTGAAGTCCATGTACTTCTTGGACAGCTCCGCGGACACCTGGAAGTAATTCAACCGCTGGCTCATAGGCCTACCTTTTAAGACGCTGTTAGGGAAAGGGAATCAGGAAGCCGTAGGATGCGGTAGATTGGTCCAGCCAGAAAGTGCCATAAATGATGTTTAGTTCTAGGCCATGCGGGCGGCAAGCCTGGCCCTTGAAACACGCGCGCGCCCCGGCTATAAGCTTGATCCAGGGGCGGAAACCCGGCGCCCCGACCGACTTAGAAGCCACCTCATGCCGCACCCCCCATCACACGACGAACACGTCGCAAATAAGCCCGCCACCCATGAACGCGAGGATGCGGCGCGCGGGTCCTGTCTGGAGGTCTTTCTGGTGTTCCTGCGCCTGGGGCTGACTTCGTTCGGTGGGCCGGTGGCGCACCTGGCTTACTTTCGTACGGAGTTTGTCGACCGCCGCCATTGGCTGGACGATTACGCCTATTCCGACCTGGTCGCCTTGTGCCAATTCCTGCCGGGGCCGGCAAGCAGCCAGGTCGGCATGGCAATCGGCCTGCGCCGCGCGGGCTGGATGGGCATGCTGGCCGCATGGCTGGCGTTCACGCTGCCCACGGCCGTTGCGCTGATCGGCTTTGCGATGGGCCTGGCGCATGTTGGATGGCTGTCGGGGTCAGCCGTCATACACGGCCTGAAGATTGCGGCGGTAGCCATCGTGGCCCAGGCCGTGTGGGGCATGGGCCGCACACTGTGTCCCGACCGCGCGCGCGCCGGCCTGGCCGTGGCCGCCGCCTTGATTACCGTCGTATTGCCCAGTGCGTGGGGGCAGATCGGCGCCATCTTGCTGGGTGTCGTCGTGGGGGTGGCCGTGCTGCAATTGCCGCCCCGGCCGATCCTGGCCAACCCTGCCGACGCCGTGTCGCGCGGCGCCGCCTATGTGGCGCTGACCCTGTTCGTGGCATTGCTGGCGGGCTTGCCGATATGGGCGGCCATGTCGGATTCAGCGGCGGCCGCGCAGCTTGCCGGGTTTTATCGCGCGGGGGCTTTGGTGTTTGGCGGCGGGCACGTGGTGCTGCCGCTGCTGGAATCAACGGCGGTGTCCGGCGGCATGGTTTCCAGTGCGGACTTCCTGGCCGGGTACGGGGCAGCGCAAGCCATGCCCGGGCCGCTGTTCGGTTTCGCTGCTTTTCTGGGCGCATTGTCCACCGGCCCGCTGACGGGCTGGGTCGGCGGCCTGGTGCTGTTGGCCACCATCTTTCTGCCGGGCGCCTTGCTGGTCGTGGGCGCCTTGCCGTTCTGGGAAAGCCTGCGGCGCCGGCCCGGGGTGCGCAACATGCTGGCCGGCGTGAACGCCAGCGTCGTCGGCATATTGCTGGCCGCGCTATATGACCCGGTGTGGACCAGCGCCATTGTGAACAAGGCCGATTTCGGCCTTGCCTTGCTGCTGTTTGCGTTGCTGGTCTATGCCCGCTGGTCCGCCGCGTGGGTGGTGTTGCTGGCGGCGGCGGGCGGTTGGGCGCTGGCCTTTCTGGCCTAAGCCTGCCAGCGGGGCGCGCGCTTTTGCAGGAAGGCGTCGATGCCTTCGGACGCGTCCGCTTCCATCATGTTGCGCGCCATGACGTCGCCCGCGTAATCGTAGGCGTCGCCCAAGGCCATCTGGCGCTGCTTGTAGAACATCTGCTTGCCGTAGCGGATGGCGCTGGGGCTCTTGGCCAGGATGTCGGCCGCCAGGGCGCTGACGCGCGCGTCCAGCTCGGCCTCGGGCACGGCGTCGTTGATCAAACCCCAGTCCTTGGCCTGCGCGGCATCGATGAAGCGGGCAGTGACCAGCATTTCAAAGGCGCGCTTGGCCGACACATTGCGGCTGAGCGCCACCGCCGGCGTTGAACAAAACAGACCCACGTTGATGCCGGACACGGCGAATCGCGCCGAGTCGGCCGCCACCGCCAGGTCGCAACTGGCGACCAATTGGCAACCGGCCGCCGTCGCAATGCCTTGTACCTTGGCGATGACGGGCACGGGCAAGGCCTGCAAACCCTGCATGACGCGGCTGCATTGGCGGAACAGCGCGCGGTAGTAATCCAGGCTGGGCTGGCTGCGCATCTCGCGCAGGTCGTGGCCGGCGCAGAAGGCCCGGCCCGCGGATTCCAGCACCACGCAACGCACGGTGGCATCGCCCGCCAAGTCGTCGATCTGTTCCTGCAAGGCGGTCAGCAAGCCTTCGGATAAGGCGTTAAATTGCGCGGGGCGGTTCAGGCGCAGCGTCACCACGCCGTCGGTCGACGTGCGCAACAGCAGGGCGTCGTTGTTCTGGGATTCCGGGGCCATGTCGTTTCCAGGAAGGTCGATTCCTGGATACTAGCGCAAGCCCCCGCGCGTCGGTTCAGCCGCGCAGCCGCCGCGCGATAGCGGGAGACAGCAAGAGCAAGGGCAGGACGATGACCGCGCCGATCAGTGCCATCGCCGCTTGCGGCGCCACGCCGGTGTCCAGCAACACGGTGGCCACAATGGCGGACCCGCTCATCTGGAACAGGCCATACACGGCGGCGGCCGTGCCGGCGCGTTCGGCGAAGGGCTCCAGCGCCAGGCTCAAGCCCGACCCCAAGGCCAGCGAGAAACCCACCGTCAGCACGGCAACCGGCAGCATGAACACCCAGGCCGCTTGCGGTATCCACCACCAGGCGGCGGCATGCATGGCGGATGCCAGCAGCAGCGCCACCATGCCGACCCGCACCATCGTATGGCGCCCAAAGCGCGCAATGAAGGTGGGCGCCAGGAAGAACGCCGCGATGTTGATGGCGGCATTGCCGCCGAACCAGGCCGAGAAGCCCAGCTCGGAATAGCCCAACTGCTGCACCAGCACCACGGGCGCGGCCGATACGAACACCAGGATCATTGCCATGCCCGCCATGCCGAACATGGCGAAGTACAGGAAGCGTCCGCTGGACACGATGGGCAGGTACCGGCGCAGGCTGTAGAGCGCGCCGCGCGGGCCGCTGGGCGGCACGCGTGTTTCTTCAAAGCGGCGTGCCAACAGCACCATCAGGCCCAGCGCAAACAGCACCATGAACACAAACGTGCTGCGCCAGCCCGCATGCACCGCCAGCGCACCGCCCAGCATCGGCGCCAACGCCGGCACGGAGCACAGTGCACCGTTCAAATAGCTGTAGACGCGCGCGCCCACGGCAGGGCTGAAACGGTCACGCACCGCGGCAAAAGCCACCAGTGAAGCCGAACAGGCTCCCAGGCCCTGGATCACCCGCGCCACATAGAACACATCAAGGGATGTCGCGGCCGCACCCAGCGCCGATCCGGCCAGATACGCCAACGCGCCGCCCAGCGCGACGGGTCGCCTGCCATAGCGGTCGGCCAAGGGCCCGATCAGCATCTGGCCCAGGCCCACCGCGAAGATGAACAGCGTAATGCTGGCCTGCAACGCGCTGACGGGTTCACCAAACCCGGCGGCCATGGCGGGCAGCGAAGGCAAGTAGATATCGATGCCCATCGGCGTGAGCGTGACCAGGCCCATCAACAGGCCGATCAGCCAGCGTTGGCTGGAGGAAGATGCAGCAGACTTCATGGCAAGACTCTGGGCGCATTGCACACCCGGGAAAACCCGACATTATCCATGAATGCCGCAGGCAGCAGGGGCGGATGTGGAATGCATGTGGGATGCATGCGCGACGCGTGTGAGACGCATGTAGGGCGCATGTAGGGCGCATGTGGAGCGCATGTGGAGCGCATGTGTGACGTGTTTGGAGACGCACGCAGGTGCATCTGGCGACTTTGGCAGGCCGGGCATAGAATATTTCGCCATGAGCACACCGGCCTTCCGACCCCGCATCGTCATCCTTTACTGCACCCAATGCCAGTGGCTGCTGCGTGCCGCCTGGATGGCGCAAGAACTGTTGTCCACCTTTTCCACCGATCTGGGCGAAGTGGTATTGCAGCCCGGCACCGGTGGCATATTCCAGATCACCTACAACGGCGACCTGATCTGGGATAGAAAAGGCGATGGCGGTTTCCCAGACGCCAAGATCTTGAAGCAGCGCGTGCGCGACCGCCTGGATCCCACGCGCCCGCTGGGGCATATCGACGGCCACACCGCGGGCAGGTTGGCAGGCCCTTTGGCCGACCCCTTGGCCGACCCCGCCATCACGCCGGACGACTAGTCCGCCGCACCACGCGCCGCCCGGGAAGTGCGGCCCCGCGCTGATATCGTCATGGCTTGCCGTTCCCGTGAGGCGGGCGCAGCCGCGCGGCGATGGCGAACAAGATCAGGCAGATGCCGGCCATCAGCATCCAGGCCGGCCGCAGCCCTGAAAGATGCTGACGGATCACGCCCGCCACGAACGGGAACAGGGCGGCAATCAAGTAGCCCACGCCCTGCACGAAAGAGGCCAGTCGACCCGCCTGTGCGGGCGTGGACGCATGGTCCATCGTGACGATCAGCGACAGCGGAAACAGCGCGCCGATGCCCAGCCCGGCCAGCACGGCGGCAGGCCACGCCAGCAAGACGGGCGCGAAAATCAGCCCCAACAAACCCAGCGTCAGCAAACCGACGGCCGCAAACAGCGCCACCCGGCGGTCGCGCAGCCGGCCGATTGCCGCCGACACCAGCAAGCCGGCCACGATCTCGGCCACCGTCACGGCGCCCAGCAATTGCCCGGCCGACAGCGGCGTCCAGCCCAAGGCCGTGTAATAGGGCGGCAGCCAGGCCAGCACCAGCGTGTAGGCGCCGGTGCCCAGGCCGAAGAACACCGCCAGCAACCACCGGTGCGAATGCCCGGTGACCGGTTGGCCCGTCGCGTTCGCCGCGTTCGTCGCGTTCGTCGCGTTCGTCGCCTTCGTCGCGTTCGCCGCGTTCGCCGCGTTCGTCGCCTTCGCCGCGTCAGTCGCCTTCGCCGCGTCAGTCGCCCACGGAGCGACGGCACCCAATCGGTACACCAGCAGCCAGCACAGCAAAGCCGCCGCCGCGGGCACGGACCAGGCCGCCAATGCCTGAGGCCAGCCCACACGCTCGGCCAGGACGGGCGAAGCCACGCTGGCCACGGCCGCGCCGCCCATGATGGCGGTGGAATACAGGCCCATGATGGCGCTGACGCCGGACGAGAATTGCGCCTTGATGGTGTAGGGCAGCAGCGCCTGCGTCACCGCGATGCCCAGCCCGGCGATAACGCCCGTCAGCAACATCAAGTTGGCGTCATGGGCCCACAGGCGGCATGCGGTGGCCGCCATCACCAGCGCTACGCCGACGGCGATGGCGTGGTGTTCGCGCATCATGCGGCGCAGTGGCGCGACGCTCAATGCGCCCAGGCCCATCACAAATACGGGCAGCGCCGTCAACAGGCCGGCCGCACTGTCGGATAGCGCAATAGCGGCTTGCAACCGGTCCAGCAAAGGGGGAACGGAGGCCAGGACGGGGCGCAGGTTCAAGCCCACCAGGATGATGGCGGCAACGCGCCAGGCGTTCAAATAAGTCGATGACACAACAGCTCCGTGGGCGGCGGCATGCACGGCGGGAGTTGCCGCAATGCCGTCCGGTAAAGTATCTTGGCGTCAAGATATTTGGATTTTATCTTGACGTCAAGATAAATGGAGAGAGAAAACCGTGGACAGAGCAAGCCGTGCCGTCGAGCAATGGAACCGTGAACGCCCCGAGCTGGACGTATCAACGATGCGTGTGCTGGGGCGTTTGGGCGAATGCGCGCTGGTGATCACGCGCGACCGCATCAACCCGCTATTTGCTGAATTTGGCCTACAGCCGGGTGAATTCGATGTGTTGGCCACGTTGCGCCGTAGTGGCAAGCCGTACGCGCTGACCCCGACGGCGCTTTACGAAGACGCCATGATTTCGTCGGGCAGCATGACCAACCGCATCGACCGCCTGGAGAAGGCGGGCCTGGTGGCCCGCACGCCCAGCCCCAACGACGGCCGCGCCACCTTGGTGATGCTGACGCGCGCCGGCATCAAGCTGATCGACGAGGCGCTGGTGGCCCACCTGAAAAATCAGGCCGACGTGCTGGCGCCGTTGACGCAGGCTGAACAGGAGCAGCTGAGCCGCCTGTTGGGAAAGTTGCTGAAGGCGTATGAATGATTGCGATGAATGATTGCGATGGAGCAGGGTCGCGGGCGGGTAGCGGATTGCGCCCGTGGGAAAGGCGCCCGGGTGCCCCGCCCGCAATGATCTTGTCACAGCCCCAATTCGGATAAGCCGGGGTGGTCGTCCGGACGGCGGCCCAGCGGCCAGCGGAATTTTCGGTCGGCTTCTTTGATCGGCAAGTCGTTGATGCAAGCGTAACGATGGATCATCAGCCCGTCTTCGCCGAACTCCCAGTTTTCATTGCCGTATGAGCGAAACCAGTTGCCGGAGTCGTCATGCCATTCATAGGCGTAACGCACGGCGATGCGGTTGCCGGTGTAGGCCCACAGCTCCTTGATCAGGCGGTAGTCCAGTTCTTTCGCCCATTTACGCGCCAGGAAGGCGCGGGCCTCGTCGCGGTTCTTGACGAATTCCGCGCGGTTGCGCCACTGCGTGTCCAGGCTATAGGCCAGCGCCACCTTGTCGGGGTCGCGGCTGTTCCAGCCGTCTTCGGCCAGCCGGACTTTTTGCACGGCGCTCTGGTGCGTGAAAGGCGGCAGCGGCGGGCGGACATTGGGTTGGGATGTCATGGGCGAACCTCTTGTGGGGGGAAAAGGGCGGCGGCGGCGCGTTGCGCAGTGGCGGTCACGGACACGTCGCCCGTGACCAGCGCCACGGCGATAGCGCCGTCGATCAGTACCAGCAGTTGTCGCGCGGCTTCGTCCGGGTCGGCCAGGCCGGCCTGTTGCGCCAGGCCGCGTACATGGTCCAGCAAACGGGCTTTGTGCAGCCGCGATACCTGGCGGATGGGATTGGCCGGATCGCTGATTTCGCCTGCCGCGTTGATGAAGGCGCACCCGCGAAAGCCGTCGGATTCAAACCATTCTTGCAGCGCGTCGAAGAGGGACAACAGCCGGTCGCGCGGCGCGTCGGCCCGCGTGGTGGCGTGAACGAACCACTGCATCCAGCGTTCATCGCGCGCGGCCAGCGCCGCGGCCACCAGCGCGTCCTTATTGGGATAGTGCTTGTACAGCGTCTTGCGCGCCACGCCTGAGGTCTTCACGATGAGATCCATACCGGTGGCATGGATGCCGCCTTGGTAAATCAAATGTTCGGTGGCGCGCAGCAGCCGTTCCTGCGTCTGCGTCATGGGTTCGGGGGCGGTGACAGCGGCGGCGGCGGTCGAAGAGGGCATGTCCAAACTGGAGTTCATGGCGGAGAACGATCATTCTGCGTGGGATTCAGGAATCGTAGAACGGTCATTCTCAGGGGTCAAGCTTTATGGGTTAATCCATTATCTGCTTGCTTTTTCACTGATAAATATGTTAAGATCTTTTAATTGCCAGCCAAAATAAACCAACGCTGAAAAAAACCAAGAACAACTAAAAACAACCGTTGCAGGAATTTTTGGCCGGCAAACTTATTTTGCTTTTTGTTTTGCATTGCCCCCGTTTGAATGCCCCGGCTGACGCAGCAGTTTTTGCCTAAGCCATCCAGTAGTACCCCGCGCAAGACCACGCAATACTACGCAGTACCTTGCGCACCCACCCCGCAATTACCGGGCATTCTTGGCACGCTTGAACCCGTGGTGCATTGCTTTGGCGGGAAAGCCACGCACCCACGCATAGGAGAACGCTCATGTCGCATCAACTGGTTGGTAAAAAGTGGCGCTTCGAGGTTCCGCCCCTGAACTGGACGGCCCCTGACGCGAACAAGGAATCGGAAATCGATTCCATCGACGCGGATTCCGAAACCTCTGAAGACAGCGATACGTCGCGGTCATCCAAGTAGTTCTTCTAGCTGCGCCCGCCTACGCGGGCGTAGTTCTTGCCTAGCAAACACCCAGACGGCGCGCCTTGTGTGCGCCGTTTGAACGTGTAGCGCGCGACTTTCTCTTCCCCCTTTTGCCCGACTTCCGTCAACGCCTTGCCGCGTCGGCGGCTTTTCGTTTGGGCGCAAGCGTCGCACGCAGCATCACCTCTTTGCCAGTGAGCCTGGAATGCCTGAAAACACTTCGAGCAATCATCAAGTCCGACCTTTCGTGTATGCCACGTCGACGTCACGGTCATTGATGTTTTCGCACTCTGAGATCCAAAGCCGCATGTGGACGAAAGACCCGGCGGCGCTCAATCTGGAATACACCCGGATCATGATGGCGTTCTTGCTGTTCAACCCGAACCCTCGTCGCATCGCGATGGTGGGGCTGGGCGGCGGATCGTTGGCCAAATTCTGCTACCAGCATCTGCCGTCCGCGCGCATCGACGTCTACGAAATCAACCCGCATGTCATCGCCTTGCGCGATTCCTTCCATGTGCCGCGCGACGACGACCGCTTTGCGGTGCTGCAAGGCGACGGTGCGGAATTGATTCGGCAATATCAAAACGAGTACGACGCGGTGCTGGTCGATGGCTATGACATCAATGGTCTGCCGACGCAGCTGACGACCGACGCCTTCTATGAAGCCTGCTTCAACGCCCTGGCACCCGATGGCATGATGGTGTGCAACTTCCATGCCTCGAACTTTCAGTTCAGCACGTACCTGGGTCGCATCAAGAAGCAGTTCCTGGGCTCGGTCATCGAAGTCAGCGATACGTCTTGCGCGCACAGCATCGTCTTCGCGTGCCGGGGCGACACCCTTAAACGGCGCACGGGCCTGCCCAAGCGCAAGCCCGACGGCATGAGCGCCGACATGTGGCTATGCCTGTCGCCCACGTACTGGCCAATGCTGGTCTAGCGCCCGCGCTTGTCGGCCATGCTGTAGCCCGCTGCCCCAGCCACTTTCGCGGCTGGGGCAGCGCTGTTAACCAAGCCCGGCAGGCTGCCGGGCAGGGTAGCGCTTAGAAGTGGTGGCGGATGCCCACCACTGATTGCAGGGTATGGGACTGGTTGCGGTCCACGCGGTCCAGCAGCGCGTAGAAGTTCGTGCGCTTGGACAGATCATGTTCGTAGCCCAGGCCCCAGCCCTTGATGTGCGAGCTGGTGGCGCGCTGGTAGGCAGCCAACACCTTGCTGCTGCCGCTGACCGGAACGCTGACGCCGCCCACGAAGGTATTGACGCGGCGTACGCCCGCCGACGGCCCCACGTTCGGATTGCGCAGATTGCCGTAGCCCGCATGCAACTTCATCCAATCGAAGTCATACGCGGCGGCCAACTGTACGTTGCGCGAGGTCAGCTTGCCCGGCACGCTGGCGTCCGGATTCAAATGCTCATAGGTCAGCGCGGTGGACAAAGGCCCGTCGCGATAACGCAGGCCGGCGGTCCAGACGCGGTCGTGGTTGGCGGTGGAAAATTGATCGTTGTCGTGCGCCTCGAAGCTGTAGCCCACGCCCGCCTGCCATCCCGCCCAGACGGGCGTGCGATAGATAAAGGCGTTATTGACGCGGCCGCCGGTGCCGAAGTCGCCGTCGTTGTAGCCCGACGTGACGGATGCCGACGCGCCGCCCCACGAGGTGCCGAATGGCGAGGCGATGCCGCCCCAGCTGTCGCTGAGGACCTGCTGGCGTCCCGCGCGCAATTCCCCAAAATCACCCCGCAGGCCCAGATACGCCCAGCGTCCGAACAGCCGGCCTTGCGCCTGCGTGCCGTCCGAAGCGTGAAATCCGCTTTCAAGCCGGAAGAAGGCGCTGTAGCCGTTGCCCAGGTCTTCGACGCCGCGCAGACCCCAGCGTGACCCGGATTGCGTGCCGTCGCGCATGCCCACATGCGAGCGCGACGCGCTTTCGGCGTTGTCATGCCGGCGTTCGAAGGCCAGGCCTAGGTCGATGACGCCATACAGCGTGACGCTGGTGGTGGAAGCGTGGGCCATGCCGCCCGTCAAGGCGGCCAATGCGACGGCCAGCGCACAGCGCTTCATGCTTGCTGCTTTCATAAGTACCCCTGGTTTTATGTTGTGTTGCGTTGGACAAAAGGCTCCCCGGCGGCCGGCCAAAAGGCGGGTCGCTAAGGGCGTGGAAAACGCGTGGAAAGCGCGTGGAAAGAGGGCGAAAAAAAGAACGCGAAAAGAACGCGAAAAGAACGGGGGCCGGCCCTGAAGCCGAAACCGGGAAGCCGCGTGAACACGACGGCAAACGCAGAAAAAACCGGGAACGCGTTCGCCCGTCAGCGGCTAGTCATTAACATCGCAATGACCATGGCGCATTATGGTGAGCGTCGCCGCGTAATCAAATAAGACGACTACGAATATGAGTGTCAGGGGGCAGCATGAATGTCGTCTTTGCCCTTAAGCAGGACGAAATCAGCGCAAGAAAACAACGACCGTGGCAGACACGGTCGTCAAATCAGGATGCGTTGCGCATCCTGGGTCCGGTGCGAGGCCCCGCGGGGCGGGGCAAGCCCGGCGCCTTACGCGCCGTGCACAACCACCCGGTTCCGTCCTTCCGCTTTGGCGGCATACAGCGCAGCGTCGGCCGCCTGGAAAACCTGCGCGACATCGCCGACAGAGGTGCGCCATTGCGCCACGCCGGCCGACACGGTAACGCCGCCCACGCCGGACACAGGCTGGCCGGCCGTGTGCTTGCGCAGGCGCTCGGCCACGTTGGCCGCTTCTTTCACGCCCACATTCGGCAGCAGCATCAAGAATTCTTCCCCGCCGCTGCGGCAAAGCACATCTGACGGGCGCGAACATTGCCGCATCAGGTCGGCCATGCCGCGTATCACCTCGTCGCCCTTGGGGTGGCCGTAGGTATCGTTCACGCGCTTGAAGTGGTCGATGTCCAGCGCTACCACCGTGAAGGGCGTGCCGGCGGTTTGCAGGTGGTCCACCGCCTCCTGCATGCCGCGCCGGTTGCGTAGCGCGGTCAGCGGGTCGGTCATATTGGCCTGGTTCAGCTTGCCGATTTTGTCCTGCAGGCTTGAAATGCTGGACATCACCGCGCGCTTGAGCCGTTCCGCCTCGAAGTACCAGGCCCTGACCGACTGCACGCGCTGCATGGCGATGGCCACGTCGTGGTGTTCCACATTGGTGGCCAGTTGCGACAGGGGCAGGGAGATCAGCCGGGCACACCACCAGATGGCCAGCAGGAACGCCACGGCCAGGGGCGCCGCGTAGCCGATCAATGCCCAGATCAGTTCGTATATCGGCTCCAGCGTCACCTCGGCGGGGCGTTGCGCGATGATGCCCCATCCGCTTAGCGGTTCCGGCGCGTAGCCCGCCAGCATGTCCACGCCCTTGGTGTTGACGACGCGTTGCGAGCCCGCTTTGCCTTGGGTGACGGCCGCGACGACCGGATTGCGCATCACGTTTTCGCCGACACGGGTTGAGTCGACGTGATAGATCAGGTGGCCGTCGCTATCCACCACGAACAGGTATGAGCCGTCCAGGTAATGATGCTTGCCCAGCAGCTGTTGCAGCGCGCTGTCGTTGCGCAGGTAGATGGTGCCCGCAATGTAGCCCAGGTATTTGCCGTCATTGGAATAGATGGGGTGCGACAGGTTGACCAGCATGTTGCCGGCGACTGACACATACGGCTTGCTGATCAGCGGCTGTCGTGCGCGCAGCGCGGCGCGAGTCCCCGGGCTGTCCAGCCGGGTGCCCAGAAAGTTCCGGAACGTCTGCGTGGTGGCCAGCAGGGTGCCGTCCGCGCTAATGACGCCGACCGAGTTGAAGTCGTTGGCCTGTTCCTGCAAGCGCGCGACTTCGGCGGCCAGCACATCGGGCGCATCAACCTGCGTTGCCAGGTGCCGCGCGCTGTAGGCCAGCTGCTGTTGGGCCGACTTCAGAAAATTCGTGGTGCTTTCGGCCAGCTTGGCCGCGTAGACCCGGTTGGACTCCAGCGTGTTCGTGATGAGCTGGTCGCGCTGCACCAGGTAGCTGGCGTACAGGGCATTGGCAGTGGCCGCGATGGCGCTAAGGACGGTAAGCGCAAGCACAAGCCCGCGTAGATTGATTCGCATGGAGTTTTGGTTAGGCGGGAATCAGGGAAGGACAAGGACGACAGGGCAACGACGGCGCGGCGGTGACGCGCGATGCGGGTGGCTGGTAGCGCAACCCGAGGTTTACGGCAAAAGCGGCGGGCATCTATAGGGCGTTGACGTCCGGTTCGTCCAACAGGCGGGCGGCCGGCGAGTGGGCCGCGGCGCCGGCCCGGAAGTAGCCCATGACCGTGGCAACGCTGGCATGGCCGGTCATCGCCATGGTGTCGCCCAGCGGCACGTTCTGCCGGCCCGCTTCGGTGACAAAGCCAGACCGCAGGCTATGCGCCGAAAACTCGCCATCCAGGCCAGCCAGCTTGCAGCGTTCCAGCACGATGTCGCGCACGGCGGCGGCGGCCAGCGGTTCGCCCACGACGTCGCCGCGCCGTACGCGCCGGAAAATCGGGCCCTGGCGGATGCCGCTGGCGGCAAGCCAGGCGTCCAGCGCCTTGGCGGCGGACCCGGTAATGGGCTTTTGGTCGTCCGCACGGCGGGCGCCTGCCTGATTGGTCTTGGATTGGGTCAGGCTATATAGATAGCCGTCCGCCGTGCGCACCACGTTCTCAACGGTGGCCCGCACCACCTCGGATCGGCGGCGGCCGCCGCTGGCCCAGGCGAACAGCAACAGGGCGCGGTCGCGCATGCCCCGCAGCGACGCATCACAGGTGGCCAACATGGCTTGCAAGGGTTCGCGCGTCAGGGCGGCTTTCTTGGCGGGCGCCATGCCCCGGCGGGCATAGGCGCGGCGCGTCTTGGCCAGCAATTCGCGTACGGAAGGCGCGCGGCACGGGTTCGGATACCCGTGCAGCTCGTGCGCCTTCGACAGTACCGACAGGCGTTGCAGCAGCGTGTTCAAGCTGGGAGGCCCTGGTCGGCCTTTGGCTTTCAAGCGCACCAGTTCCTGGTCCAACGCCAAGGGCAGCTCCCATTTCAAGCCTTGATCCGTCGTGCGCTGCGCATGGTCCACCACAAACTGAACGACGGCCGCCTCGGGCAAGGGCAGGGCGAAGCGTTGGCCGTAGCGCAGTTCGAACCAGGCGGTCCAGTAGCGGATCGCGGCCCGGTAGCTGGCCGCCGTGTTGGCGGAACTGCCTTCGCGCATCAGGCTGCGAACGGCGGCGTCCGCCTGGGTATCCAGGGCGTGCGGGTCAAGCAGGGGCAGCGAAGCCAGCAATTTCAACGACATCGGAACGGGCAGGGGCGGCAAACGGGAAAGACTTCAGCACTATACGGAAGCGGGCGGGTTTCGGGCGCGGCGCGGCCCCTGGCACGAGCGAAGAGGCGGTTTTTGAGGCTTTTTTGCACCGCTCCTCCACGGAAGCCCGTCGCCCCGTCATATGTATTTATACATATGTATGCTGTATGATATCTAACAGTATGGCCGGATAGGTCACGATAAGGTTCCATTATCGTGGGTAATTCAGCCGAGACGCCGCGCGAAATGCGGCGATGACAAGGAACTGGCGATGGCCACAGGAATCACCCAAAACGACGTCTGGACCGCTGCGGATGCGCTGCTGTTGGAAGGGGCGCGCCCCACCATCGAGCGCGTACGGCAGAAAATCGGCCGTGGCTCGCCCAACACCGTCAGTCCGCACCTGGAAACCTGGTTTCGCGCCTTGGGCGCCCGCATCAAGGACCCCGGCGCGTTTGCCGCGCCACCCGCCGTGCCCGACCCCATTGCGCAAGCCGCCACCCATTTCTGGGAAGCTGCTTTGGCCGAAGCCCGCGCGCAACAGGCAGATGCCTACCGCGAACGCTGGCAGGAATTGGCGGACGAGGGGGAGCGGCTGGCCGAACAAGCCGAACAATTGCAGCAGCGCGACGCGCAATTGGCGAATCGTGAAAAAGACCTGGAAGAGGGGCTACGGGTGGCAACGGCCCAGCTGGCGGCCACCGAAGAGCGGCTACAGGCCGCCGAACGAGCGGTGCGCCAGCGCGACGAACAACTCAAGCAGGCGCGCGGGCAGTTGCAAGACGCACAAAGCGCGGTGCAGACGCTGCTGACCGAAGCCGAAAAGATGCGAGGCGTGCATGCGCAGGCGTTGGACGCGCTGCAAACGCGCCATGCGGCGCACGAAAGGCGCTGGCTGAACGAATTGGACGCCGAACGCGTCGCCGCAAAGAAGCTGCAATCGCGGCTGGACGAGGCCCAACTGGCCGCGCAAAAACAGGGGGAGCAACACACGGCGGCATTGCGTCAGGCGCAGGAGGCCAGGGGCATGGCCGAAAAGGCGGCGCAAGACGCGCGGGCGGAAACCATGGCTGGGCAGGCGCGGTACGCCACCGCGCAGGCAACCAGCGAGGCCGCCCAAGCCGCATTGCAGGGCGCGCTGAGTTCCGCCCAGGAAGCGCTGGCAACGGCCCGGCAGAACGAGCAGGCGCTCTTGGCGCGTTTGGCGGCGTCTGACGCGCAAGCGGGAACGCTGCTCGCGCAATTGCAGCAAAAGGACCAGCAACTGGCCGAGCTGACCCGCCATCTGATGGCCGACGCCGCCCAGTTCAAGCGCCCGACCGCCTAGTCTTGGCGACGGACTTGCGAAGACGCCCGTGACGTCCCGCTTCCAGCTACCCGCGACTACCGCCCGGGGTAGGTGCCCTGGAACGGCGTATTGTCCGGTTCGCCGAAGTTCTCCGAATGGTAGTTGGCGTGATCCCGCTGCATGGCCGGCGCGCCTTGCTGCGTCGAACTATAGGAACTAGGCGCGGTGCAGCCGGTCAGCGTCACGGCCAGCAGCGCGGCGGGGATGGCGGCAAAAAGGGTCAAGGGCCTCATGGCATACCTCCAAAGAGATGCCGCCACGGGTGCGGCCGCCAGACAATCTGGGGCCGTCGCCACCCAACGTCGGCGGCAAACGGCTGCCTAGCAAGCTGCATTCCCACCCGTGCGATTGCCTCTGTAAGTCAGCATGAATTTGGGATAAATTCCGATAGACGTATCCACGACGCCTCACGGGCATCCGCCCATTCGTAGCGATGCGTCGTCATGCGGGGCGCTTCAGTCGTCCTGCCGGGAGCATCGGGTGAATCCACGTCCAACGGTTGATCTAGCCCGCATTCTGCTTCTGATTGTCATTCTTTCCGCCCTGATGATCGGCAGCCTCTATGTGCTTAGCCCGTTCCTGCCGGGGCTGATCTGGGCGACCACCATCGTGGTGGCGACGTGGCCGGTGCTGCGGGCGGTGCAAGCGCGCTGCGGCGGACGCCGATGGGCGGCCACAATCGTCATGCTGCTGATTTTGCTGTTCGTCATCGTGCTGCCGCTGTATCAGGCGATTGCGACGCTGGCAGAGCATAGCGGCGCGATCATGGCGGCCGTCAAGAGCCTACCCGACTACACCTTGCTGGCGCCGCCCAGCTGGATCAGCAGTGTGCCGGTGGCCGGCCCCAAGCTGGCGCAGGAATGGCAGACCTTGTCCGATGCCGGCGCGGGCGGCCTGCTGGCGCGGCTCGAACCCTATCTGACCATGGCGGCGCGCTGGCTATTGAGCCATGCGGCCATCGTCGGCGTGTTCGTCATGCACATGCTGGTCACCATCGTCATCGCCGGCATTCTTTATAGCCAGGGCGACGCGGCGGCCGAATTCGTCAAGCGATTCTCGAACCGCCTGGCGGGCGAACGCGGCGTTGCGGCGGTACGGCTGGCCGGCGCCGCCGTGCGTGCCGTGGCGCTGGGTATCGTGGTGACGGCCGTGGTGCAATCCGTGCTGGGCGGGGTAGGGCTGTGGATTGCCGGGGTGCCGGCCGCCGGCATCCTGACCGCGCTGATGGTGATGCTGTGCCTGGCGCAACTGGGCCCGTTCCTGCCCATGTTGGGCGGGGTGATCTGGCTGTTCCAAAATGACATGAAGCTGGCCGCCACGTTGCTGCTGATCTGGGCGCTGCTGGTGGCCATGCTGGACAACCTGCTGCGGCCCATACTGATCAAGCGCGGTGTGAACCTGTCTTTGCTGCTGATCTTGTCGGGCGTGCTGGGCGGCATGGTCGCGTTTGGCATCGTCGGCCTGTTCATCGGTCCGGTGATCCTGGCGGTGACCTCGACCTTGCTCAATGCCTGGATCGACGAAGTCCCGCCGCCCGCCACGCCCATCGACATTCCCGCTACGACGGCTGCCGCTGCGCCCGGCGACGTGCTGGCTCGTGCGGGGTCGGCCGGCGAAAAGGCGTAACATCTGCCTGACACGGCGGGCGCTCAGCCCGCTTTTTTGCAACGCCCCGCGCAATACCCCATGACGATGCACCCGCTTTTGTCCTACACAAGCAGTTTTTACCTTCTTCAAACCCCGGCCACGCCCGCCGCCCGGGGGCCGCAACAATGACCGAAAGCGTACGCCTGGCCAAGCGACTGGCCGCGGATCTGTCTTGCTCGCGCGGCGACGCCGAACGGTATATCGAAGGCGGATGGGTGGCCGTGGATGGCAAGACGGTTGAAGAACCCGGCGCGCGCGTGGCCCCCGGCCAGACCGTTGCTCTGTTGCCCGGCGCCAAGCTGGAAGACATCAAGCCCGTGACGGTGCTGGTGCACAAACCGGCCGGCACCTATGCCGACAACGAGCCCGGGTCCGCGCTGGACCTGATCATTCCCAAGAACCTGATGCCCGGCGACCGCTCGGGCCGGCGCTATCTGAAGCGCATGTTCAACGGCCTGAAGCTCGTCACGCCGCTGGAGCGCGCGGCCAGCGGTCTGGTCGTTTACACGCAGGAATACGCGGTGTCGCGCAAGCTGATGGAAGAGGGCAAGCTGGTCGAGCAGGAATACGTGGCGCAAGTCACGGGCAAACTCAGCGACAGCGACCTGGCCCGCCTGCAACGCGGCATGGCTTTTGAAGGCCGCGCCGCCACGCCCATGAAGGTCAGCTGGCAGAACGAAACCCATCTGCGCTTTGCACTGAAGACGCCGCCGCTGGGCTTTATCGAATATGTGTGCGATACCGCCGGCTTGCAGTTGCAGCAGCTACGCCGCATCCGCATCGGCCGCCTGCCGCTGGCGGGCATGGCGGCCGGCCAGTGGCGTTATCGGCTGGACTACGAGCGGTTTTAAGCCGCAGCAAGCACCACTGAACACACCGAACGCACTGAATGCACAGCAAGCACAGCAAGCCACTGCCAGCACTCAGCACAAGCGAACCGCAACCATGACCCTGCCTGGCATGCCCCCGTTCCCTGCCGATTCCCGACGCCGCGGATTTTTGAAACAGGGCGGGGCCCTGTGCCTGTCGGCGTTGGCGTTGGCGCTGGCCGGTTGCGCCGGCCGCGCGCCCAGCGGCCGCCACACGCCGACCAATCCGGCCTCGCAGCGGCCCACGCCGCCACCGCCCCCGAATGGCAAGGGCGCGACGCCGGTGCCCGCGTTGCGGCCCGGCGCGCGGGTGGCGATTGTGGCGCCGGCCTCGGCCGCCACCAATGCCAGTGACGATGCGGCCGAATGGCTGGAAGCCCGGGGTTTTGTCGCCCAGGTCATGCCCGCCAGCCGCACCCGCCTGGACCCTCCCTACGAATATCTGGCCGGCAGCGATGCCGACCGCCTGGCCGATCTGCACGCGGCCTTTGCCGACCCCGGCGTGGGCGCCGTTTGGTGCCTGCAAGGCGGCTTTGGCTCGTGGCGCCTGCTGAATCATCTGGATTACGGGCTGCTGCGTCGGCATGCCAAGCCCTTCATTGGCTATAGCGACATCACCGCGCTGCACCTGGCCATCCAGCGCCATGCCGGCTTTGTGACGTTTCACGGGCCGATGCTGGCGCAGGACCTTTTGGCCGGCAAACGCGAGCCCACGGAATCCAATTTGTGGGCGATGGTCAGCGGGCAGATGGGACCAGGCTCGTGGATCGCGCCCCCGCAAGACGCGCTGCCTACCGAGCTGGTGCCGGGCGTGGCAAGCGGCAGGCTGGTGGGCGGCAACCTGGCGCTGATCGCCGCGCTTACCGGCACCCGCAACGACATCGACACGCGCGACGCCATCCTGTTCATCGAAGACGTCAACGAAGCCATTCCGCGCGTGGACCGCCTGCTGGCGCAATTGGCGGCAGCGGGCAAGTTTGATGGCGTGAAGGGCTTGCTGGTCGGCAATTTCACGCGGCTCGGCGTGCGCATGGACGACGATCAAGCGCAAGGCCTGCTGTACCCGCTGATCCTTGAGCAGTTTCGGGCGCGCAACATACCGATCCTTGGCGCATGGCCCAGCGGCCATGGCGACCCCAATCTGACGCTGCCCCTCGGTGCACAGGTGACGTTGGACACCGCGCGGGGGGCATTGCGGCTGGACCAGGCGGTGGTGGTGTAAGGGCTGAGTTTCGTCCTTATGCATTGCATCGTTAATAGCGCAGAAGTCTACTTTTTGCGCTATTAATGATTCATAACCGCCGATTCAATGCCTCATTAATCGTGCATTTTCCCCCGCACGGTTCTATTATTGCCTCATGAAAAAGAAGCTAGCCCCCAGTTTCGACGCCGCCGAGGCGCTGGCACGCCTGGGCGCCAACATCCGAACCGCCCGCCTGCGCCGAGCGGAATCCGAAAGCGCGTTGGCCGATCGGCTTGGCGTGTCGCGCGCCACCGTCGCGCGGCTGGAACGCGGCGATGGCGGCGTGTCGCTGGCCCTGGCCATTGAAGCGCTGCTGCAATACGGCTACAGCGAGCAGGTATTCGCCTTGGGCGACCCCGAGCAGGATGGCGTGGGCAAGCGCCTGGACGCGCTGCGGCGGCCAAGCCGGGGCAGCGGCGGCGCGCTGCACGCGCATCGCGCCGATCCCTCCAAGCTCTAGGACGCACCCGGGATGGCACGCGCCCGCAAACTCAAATCGGTAGAAAGCGAGCTCTTCGTCTACGTCGACATACGCGGCGAAGCGGTGCTGGCCGGCGTACTGACGCTGGACGACTCATCGGAATCGCTTTTCTTTGCCGAATTCACCTATGTGCAGTCCTATGTGAACGACCCCCGCGCCTTCGCGCTGGACCCCTTGAACCTGCCGCTGATCGACGCCAAGACCACGTTTCGCACCGAAAGCCGCTATGAAACGCTGGGCGCCATTTTCGACGCCGCGCCCGACGCCTGGGGCCGCAATGTGATGCGGGTGGACAAGGCCGGCGCCCGGGTCACGGAAGACGAAGTGCTGCTGCGCGGCCGGGGCATGGGCGTCGGGGCGTTGTTCTTCAGCGCGCGCCTGTTGACGCCCAACATGCGCAAAACCTACCGCCTGCCCGAAGTCAGCCAATTGGAATCCCTGGCCGATCTGCTGACCGACATCGACCAGGGCGTCAAGCCCAAGGGCCTGTACCGCGACATCCTGGGCAGTTCGTGGGATATCGGCGGGGCACGGCCCAAGACCATCGTGCGCGACGAAGCCGGCGAAATGTGGATCGCGAAGTTTCCGCGCCGGGGCGATTCCTATGACCGCCAGCGTATCGAATTCGCCAACCTTCAAATGGCTCGCGCCATCGGCCTGACCGTGCCGGACATCCGGCTGACCGAAACGCATCTGGGCGCCGTGCTGCTGACGCACCGCTTTGACCGCGAGCTGCTGCCGCCGGCGCCTGGCGCCGCGCCGGTCGTAGCCCGCCGCCATTTTCTTAGCGGCGCATCCTTGATCAGTCCGCCCGTGCGCATCGGCAAACGCGATCTGGATGGCCCGGAGGGCAGGGCAACGTATTCCTATGCGCGGCTGGCGGACGTGACGCGCCGCATTTCGTCCAACCCCGTGCAGGACCTGAAAGAGCTATACGCGCGCATGGTGCTGAACGTGGCCGTGCACAACACCGACGACCACTTGAAAAACGTGGGTTTCCTGAAGGACAAGAACGCGCACACCTATCGGCTATCGCCGCTTTTTGACGTGGTGACGCAGGAAGGCTCGGCGCGCCACTACCTGCATATCGGCGAGCACGGGCGCGACAGCACCTTTGACAACTGCCTGACGCAGTACCGCCGCTTTGGCCTGCGGTCCGAGGCCGCCGCGCAGTCCATCGTGGACGCGGTGCGCGGCGTGGTGGCCGAGCGCCACCGCTATTACGAGGCTGCCGGCATGGCGCCGACAGAGATCGCGCTGGTCGAATCCACCTTGGCGGCGTGGCGCGCCGGGCGGTAAGTGTCAGCCCGCCGTTGGCCCATGCCAATCTACCTGGCGCCCATCCTTAAGCATGCCCTCGTGAAAATCCCGGCTTAGCGCCGCCAGCGTGACGCCGCCAAAACGCGCCATCAGCAAGGCTTCGGCTTCTTCAAATGCGCCGTCCAGTGCCTTGTTCACGGCGGCTTCCACCAGGCAGCCCGGCGATTCGCTGCGGTTGCCCATGGCGAAAATCTCCGGCGCGCCCAACGCTTCATAGATGTCGCGCAGGGTCACGGCGTTGAAGTCGCATGACAGCGTCCAGCCGCCGCCGTGGCCTTTTTCAGAGCTGACCAACCGCTGGTCGCGCAGCCCCGCCATGATGCGGCGGATGACGACCGGGTTGGTCTGCATCACCCGGCCCAGGTCTTCGGACGTCATCGGGCCGGGCGCCTCGGCCATATGAAGCAGGACGTGAAGCACGCCGGAAAGTTTGCTGTCTCTTCTCATGCAACGGATGCTATTGCATGAGAAGGCGCGGGGTCAAACCCGCGCAGCCATCATGCCCGCCTGGCCGTCCATGCGCCCTTGCCGTCAGCGGTCCCACTCATCGTTTTGCCGTTGACCTGGCCGCTGTAGCGCACCCCGTTGACGGTGAACGAGATGGCGTTGCCATCCATCCGCGCATCCGAAATGTCGTTTGAACCCAGCTTGCCGGACAGCATCTGGTAGCGCTGGGTCAGGCGCAGCGTCTGCCCGTCGACCTCCCATTTACCCTCCACCTTGGCCGGCACGATCCACAGCAGCGCCGTGCAGTAGGTCGAGCATTCTTTGGTGACAGTCTCGGACGCGTCCGGCTCCCAGTCGCCCATGCGGAACGTGTTGGACACCACCCGCGTGCCCGGCTTTAGCTGCAACAGCGTCGGGCGCAGCTTTTCATTGATGGTGGACAGCAGGAACATGGTGATGACATCGGCTTTGGATAGGTCCGTCTGGAACAGGTCGGCCGCGACAAACGTGGCCCGGTCGGCCACGCCGGCGCGTTGCGCATTGCGGCGCGACAGTTCCACCAGGTCGGGGTTGTACTCAATGCCTTGCGCGGTCAGCCCGCGCTGCGCGGCCGTGATGACGGTGCGGCCATCGCCCGAACCCAGGTCCATCAAGCGGTCCTGCGGCGTCACCTTGGCCATGTCCAGCATCTTGTCCACCAGCGACTGCGGCGTGGGCACCCAGATGACGTCCTTGCCGTCCTGGCCCACGTTGGGCACGTAGTCATCCTTGGACGCGCCTTGCGGCGCGTTCTGGCCTGCGGGCTTGGCGGCGGTCTGCGCCAGTGCCGACGCCGCGAAGGCAATGGATAGCGCCATGGCGGTGGCGGTGGCAATCAGGCGCAATCGTGACCGGGCCTGGGCGTCGGCGGCGGGCGAGCGGCGAACGGAAACGGCTGGGCGGGGCGAGGCTTGCATGATGGCTCCTTGTGGATCGGATAGCGAAAGGTCAGCGGTCAGAGGGCGTAACTCATCAATCAACCCGGCAAGCGGGCCGGCTTGAGCAGATGCAGCAACGGCACACCTGCCGCCAGCACCGCCAGGCCGATCAGCGCGCCTGCGCCGGCGTACACGGCGCTGGACACCACCAGGCCGGCGCAGGTCAGGCCCAGCAGCAAAGGGGGAAGGGGGTATAGCGGCACGCGAAACGGCCGGGCGCGCTGCGGGTCGCGCTGGCGCAACCGCCACACGGACGCCGCCACCAGCAGCATGAACAGCCAGAACACGGGCGCCGTATAAGCCACCAGCGTCTGCACGCCGTTCTGGCTGAACGCGCCCAAGCCCACCAGCGCCAGCGTGATCGCGCCCTGTACCAGCAGCGCGGCCACCGGCGTTTCATTGCGCGCGCTCCAGCCGGATAGCGCGTGCAGCTTGGGCACGTCGCGGCCCAGCGCGTAATACACCCGTGCCCCGGTAATGATGGTGCCGTTGATGGTGCTCAAGGCCGTGGCGCAGATCGTCAGGCTGAGCAGCGCGGCGGCGTAGGGGCCGGCGGCCAGTTGCATGACGTCGGCGGCCAGCGCGGGGGTATCGCGCAAGCCCTGCAAGCCGAAGATCTCCAGCAATGCCAAGTTTGTCAGCACGTAGGCGCCCGTCACCACGGCGGTGCCGATCAGCAGTACCCGGCTCATGTTGCGTCCCGGATCGCGCAGTTCGCCGCTGAGATAAGCGGCTTCGTTCCAGCCGCCGTAAGTCAGCAACACAAACACCATGCCCATGCCCATCAGCCCGGCCGGGTTGCCCACCAACGCCGTTGGGGCGGCCAAGGGCGCCGTGTCGCCGCCCGATGCCGACAAACTGGCCACCAGCACCGCGCTTAGCGCCAGCAGCGTCAACACCGTAAATACCCATTGCAGCCGTTTGGAATAGCGGGTGCCCACCACGTTCAGCGCGGTCAGCGCCACCACGGACATTGCCGCGTGCAAGGCGGGCCCGTGCGCGCCTAGCGGCATCAAGCGTTGGGCGTAGTCGCCATAGATGTAGGCCACGACCGCGATGGCGCCGGTCTGGATCACCGTGCACCGCGCCCAGGCGAACATCAGCCCCACGCGCGCGCCCCAGGCCCGGGTCAGGTACAGGTATTCGCCGCCCGCGCCGGGGTAGGCGGACCCCAGTTCCGCATAGCACAGCGCGCCCACCAGCATCACCAGCCCGCCCGCGCACCACAGCGCGATATACATCGCTTCAGAGGTGGCGTGCTGGGCCACCAGGGGCGGAAAGCCGAAGATGCCGATGCCCACGACCACGCCAATCAGCACGACGGTGGCGTCCATGACGGACAAGCCGGCGGGCGTCACGCCGCCGATGGTCTTGGCGGCGCCGGTCATTGCCTGACCTCCCACGCGTCGCTGGATGTGGGCGGACGCGGCGTCACAACACGCGGGCAGGGCAGGGTCATGGAAACCTCTAGGAAAAGGGGCGAAAGCGGGCTCGTTGAACCCGCCTGACAATTGCCTGAACAAGAACAAATTGCGACTGGACGGTGGCAGAAAAAGTTTCTGCGGGTTTTCCCTTGGGGAGGGGGCTGGGGCGGCGACAGTTGCATTCCGGTGCGTAGAAATCACCTGATAATCAAGGCATAACCCATTGATTCAACGTTAATAAATGATGTTGTTGAAGTGAAATAGTTAAAGTAATTTCTAGGGCTGTACATGGCTTGTACCTGGCCTGTACATGGCTGCTTGGCCCGACAATCGTTCTGCTTTTCCTTTTGTTTACGCGCGGGCGCAGGCACGCCACTTGCTGAGAGGGGCGTAAAAAAGAGGAGCTGATCATGGCAACTAGAACCATCTGGAAAGGGGCAATTTCGTTTGGCCTCGTCCATATCCCGGTTGGCCTGCACACGGCGACCACGGACTCCGGCGTGGATTTCGATTGGCTGGACAAGCGCTCGATGGACCCGGTGGGCTACAAGCGCATCAATAAGCGGACCGGCAAGGAAATCGACAAGGACAACATCGTCAAGGGCGTGGAATACGAAGACGGCCAGTACGTCATCCTGTCGCCTGACGAAATCAACGACGCCTATCCGCGCACCACGCAAACCATCGAGATCCAGCAATTTGTGGATGCCGGCGACGTGCCGTTCGTCTACCTGGAGCGCCCCTATTACATCGCCCCCATCAACAAAGGGCAGAAGGTGTACGCCTTGCTGCGCGACACGCTGACCAAGACCGGCAAGATCGGCATCGCCAAGGTGGTGATCCAGACCAAGCAGCATCTGGCCGCGCTGATCCCGTCTGGCGACGCGCTGGTGCTGAACCTCATGCGGTGGGGCGACGAAGTCAAATCCATGGACGACCTGGACCTGCCCAAGGCGGGCTCCAAGGCCATGTCGCCGAGCGCCAGCGAATTGAAAATGGCGCAGATGCTGGTCGAGGATATGGCGGGCAAATGGGACCCGGAGCAATACAAGGACGAGTTCAAGGCCGCCGTCATGGAGCTGGTGGACAAGAAGGTGAAGGCCGGCAAGACCGAAACGGTGATCGAGCCGCAAGAGGAGGCGCCCGCGTACGCGGATAACGTCATCGACCTGACGGAGTTGCTGCAACGCAGCCTGAAGGGTGGGGCAAAGAAGTCCGGCGATACGACCGGGGACGGCAGCAAGGAAAAGCCCGCCGCGAAGAAATCGGCGTCGGGCAAGACGCCATCCAAGACCTCTGCGAAGACCGCCACCAAAGCCTCCGCCAAGACCGCCACTAACTCGGCCACCAAGTCGACCTCAAAGAAGACCACCAAGAGCGCGAAGACCTCGACCCGGTCGCGCAAGGCGGCGTGATATGGCCGACAGCCTGAAAACCTATCGTCAAAAGCGCAATTTCCAGGTGACCTCCGAGCCAATGGAGGGCGGGCAGGCCAATGAGGAGGCGCGCGCGTTTGTGATCCAGAAGCACTGGGCCAGCCGGCTGCATTACGACTTTCGGCTGGAGCTGGATGGCGCCATGAAAAGCTGGGCGGTGCCCAAGGGGCCGTGCTTTGATCCGTCGGTCAAGCGCATGGCGGTGCAGGTCGAAGACCACCCGATTGCCTACAACCAGTTTGAAGGCCAGATACCTGAAGGGCAGTACGGCGCCGGCAAAGTCATCATCTGGGACGAGGGCGTGTGGGCCCCCGTGGGCGACGCCCGCAAGGGGTATCGCGAGGGCCACCTGAAGTTCGACCTGCAAGGCAAAAAGATGCAGGGGCGCTGGGCGCTGGTGCGCATGAAGGGCAAGGAAAGCGACAAACAGCCGCCCTGGCTGCTGATCAAAGACCGCGACGCCTATGCCCGCCCCGAACGCGAATTCAGCGTGGTCGACGAAATGCCGGACAGCGTGGTGCCGCTGCGCGACAACGCCGCCACCACCCAGCCCGCCGCTCGCCGGGCCACTCCCGACGCGCAGAAGCCCGGCTCCGGCACGGATTCCGCCGCCGACGCCCGGCTGCCCGGCCGCCCGTCCGACCTGCCAGACACGTTCAAGCCCCAATTGGCCACGCTGGTCGAGGGGATGCCGCCCAGCCCCGAAGAATGGCTGTACGAATTGAAGTTCGACGGCTACCGGCTGCTGGTGCGCATCGAGGGCGATTCGGTCAGGCTATACACCCGCAACGGCCACGACTGGAGCGCCAAGCTGCCGCACATCGTCCAGGCCTTTGCCAAGCTTCCCGCCAAATGGGCATGGGTGGATGGCGAAGTGGTGGTGCTGAATGAGCAGGGCGTGCCCAGCTTCCAGGCGCTGCAAAACGCGTTCGACAACGACCGCACTGGCGACATCGTCTTTTACGCCTTCGACTTGCCCTATATCGGCTTGCGAGACCTGCGCGACGAACCGCTGACCGTGCGTCGCGACCTGCTCGCGCAGTTGATGGAAACCGCTGACGACGACCACCTGCGCTTTAGCGCGGCCTTCAAGGAAGCGCCGTCGAACCTGGTGGCCTCGGCCTGCAAGATGGGGCTGGAAGGCATCATGGCCAAGCGGCCGTCGGCGCCCTATGTGTCGCGGCGCACGGACAGCTGGCTGAAGATCAAGTGCGCGCAGCGGCAGGAGTTCGTCATCGTTGGGTACACCGCGCCGCAGGGCTCCCGGGAAGGGCTGGGTGCGCTGTTGCTGGCGGTGCATGAAGACGATGGCTCGCTGCGCTATGCGGGCAAGGTCGGCACCGGTTTTGATACCCAGGGCCTGCTTGCCTTGCACAAGCAGCTTGCCGCCATCCAGACCGACAAAAAAACGGTCAGTGGCGCGCAGGCCAGCGGCGTGCAGTGGGTCAAGCCTGAGCTGGTGGCCGAGGTCTCGTTCAGCGAATGGACCAGTGGCGGGCATATCCGCCATTCCGTCTTCCGAGGGCTGCGGCAGGATAAACCCGCCCGCCAGATTACCCGCGAGCGGCCGTCGCCCCCGCCCAAGGAGGAGCCGGCGTCCGCGTCGGGCAAAAAGACCGCGCGCCAGGCAAAGACAGAGACAGAGGCGAAGGCAAAAGCAAAAGCAAAAACACAGACAAACACAAAGACAGCTGCCGGTCCCGCGCCGGCCCGGTCAACGGCGGCGGCGCCCACGCGCGCCAAGCCCGCGCGGCTGACCAACCCGGACCGCGTGATCGACCCGTCCACCAAACTTACCAAGCTGGACCTGGCGCGCTATTACGGGCTGGTTGCCCCGCTGATGCTGGAACATCTGAAGGGCCGCCCCGTGTCTTTCCTGCGCGCGCCCGCCGGCATCGACGGGCAGCTGTTCTTTCAGAAGCACCTGGAAGCCGCGATGCCGGGCGTCAAGCCCTTGCCCAAGCGGCTGGACCCGGATCATCCGCCGTTGCTGGAGGTGCCCACGCCTGAAGCCATCATGTCGGCCGTGCAAATGAACGTGGTGGAATTCCATACCTGGAATGCCGTGAAAACGGCCATCGACAAGCCCGACCGTGTCCTGTTCGACCTGGACCCGGGCGAAGGGGTGAAGTGGGCGACGATGCAGCAGGCCGCCCGGCTGGTGCACACCATGCTGGACGAACTGGGCCTGCAAAGCTGGCTGAAAACCAGCGGCGGCAAGGGCCTGCACGTCGTCGTGCCGCTGCGCCGCCAATACGACTGGGACACCATCAAGTCATTCGCGCAAGCCATCGTGGTGCATCTTGCCCGTACGTTGCCGCAGTTATTCGTGTCCAAGAGCGGGCCGAAGAATCGCGTGGGCAAGATCTTTGTCGACTACCTGCGCAACGGCTTTGGCGCCACTACCGTGTCGGCCTGGTCGGCGCGCGCCCGGCCCGGCCTGGGCGTGTCGGTGCCTGTGGCATGGGACGAACTGGACAAGCTTTCCAGCGGCGCGCACTGGACCATCAGCAACATTCACGAACGGCTGGATGCCGCCAATGCGCCGTGGGACGACTATGCGCCGCAATCTGTGGGGCAGGCCATGGACGCGCTGGGTTTCAAGCGCGGGGCCTCATGACGAGCGCCGCAAGATTGCCGTCGCATATCACCCGACTGCTTGGCGAACTGACCGCTCCGGTCGACCCCGGGCGGGCATTGCGCCTGCTGGTACAGGCGGGATATGACCAGCTGCCGCTGCCGGGTGGCGGCGCAACGCTGGCCCGCTGGCAGGCCTTGGCCGCGGTGGCCGCCGTCGACCTGAGCCTGGTCAAACTGGTTGAAGGTCACACTGACGCGTTGGCGATTCTGGCCGAATTGAACGCAGCGGACCTCGCCGCGCCGGGCAGTATCTGGGGCGTGTGGTGCGCCGAACCGCCGGACTTCCGTGTCAGCCTGCATGTTGGGGCTGAGGGCGGGAACCCACACACCCCCGACCCCTACACCACCGCGTGCCTGCGCGGCGTGAAAGCCTGGTGTTCCGGCGCGGCCACGGTCAGCCACGCCCTGGTCAGCGCGTGGGACGAGGCCGGCCGGCCCTGCCTGGCCGCCGTGTCGATGGACCAGCCTGGCGTTAGCGTCACCGAAGACGGCTGGCAAGCCGTGGGCATGCGCGCATCGGCCAGCGTGAATGTGGTGTTCAACAACGCCGTCTGTGTGCCGGTGGGCGCGCCCGGCGCGTACGTGGACAGACCCGGCTTCCAGCACGGTGGCGCGGGTGTGGCGGCGTGCTGGTATGGCGCGCTGACGCGGATCGCCGCCGCCGTCCAGGCGGCAACACCGGCGCAGTCCGCCGACCCGCACCGTCTGGCGCATCTGGGTGCGATCGACGTCGCGCTGGACCAGGCGCGTGCCGTCCTGCGCGAGACCGCCGCCGCCATCGATGCAAACCCCCATGACGCCTGCTCGCTGGCCTGTGGCCGCGCGCGACTGGCGGTGGAAGCCGCCGCCACCGAGGTCATCACCCGGGCAGGGCGGGCCTTGGGCGCCGGGCCGTTGTGCCGCGACGCCGGCTTTGCCCAGGTGATGGCGGACCTGCCGGTGTTCATCCGGCAAAGCCACGCCGAACGCGACCAGGCCGCGCTGGGCCAAATCGTGCGCACGGAGCAGACACCATGGCAACTGTAGGCGTGGACCATTTCGAGGCCCTGTACCGGCAGCATCCCGACCCTTGGCGTATCGCCAGCGCCTGGTACGAACGGCGCAAGCGCGCATTGCTGCTGGCCTCGCTGAGCCGCGAGCAATACGCGCATGCCTTCGAGCCGGGCTGTGGCAACGGTGACCTGACCCTGCCGCTGGCTGGCCGGTGCGGGCAGGTTTGCGCCGTGGATTTTGCCGGCATCGCCATTGAACGATGCCGTGCACGCACCCAGGAGCAGGGCATGGCCCACGTCGAGGCGCTGGCGCTGGATCTGCCCCGCCAATGGCCGCCCGTGCCTGAAGGCGGCTTCGACCTCATCATCGTGTCCGAACTGGGGTACTACCTTGACGACTCCGCCCTGGCGGCGTTTTTGCAAGGCATCGACGGTTGCCTCGCCCCCGGCGGGGAACTGGTCGCCTGCCATTTGCGGCTTGACTTCGACGACCGCCAGCAGGGCACCGACGCCTTGCACCAGGCGCTGGGCTCGCTGCCCGGCATGAGCCCGCTGTTCGAACACCGGGAAGACGTTTTCCTGTTGAACGGCTGGCAACGACAGCACAAGGATGACGCATGATCGGTATCTGTATTCCGGCGCATAACGAAGAGCAGCACATCGACGCCTGTGTGCAGGCCGTGCTGCGCGCGGCGCGGCACCCTGAACTGCGTGCCGAGACGGTGCGCATCGTTGTGGTGCTGGACCACTGCGTAGACGGCACGGCCGAACGGCTGCGCCACCATCCCGTGCGTTGCCTGGCAATTGACGCGCGTAACGTTGGCGTGGCGCGTGCCCGGGGCGCCCGCCACCTGCTGCGCGCGGGCGCGCGGTGGCTGGCGTTTACCGACGCCGATACCCGCGTGTCGCCACGCTGGCTGGTGGATCAGTTGTCATTGAATGCAGAGGTGGTTTGCGGCACGGTCGGCGTGTCCGGCTGGAGCGAACACGGCGTGCATGCCCAGCACGCGCGACAAGCGTTTGAAAGGGCTTATCAGGATAAGGATGGCCACCGCCACGTGCACGGCGCCAACCTGGGCGTGGCCGCGCGGGCGTACCGACGCATTGGGGGCTTTGATGCGCTGCCGTGCAGCGAAGACCAGGCCTTGGTAGACCGATTGCAGCAGGGTGGGGCGCGCATCGCCTGGTCGAACCTGCCTCGCGTCGTGACCAGTGCACGCCCGCATTCGCGTGTGGAAGGCGGCTTTGCCAGCGCGCTGCGCGGCGGCTGGAGCGCGGGCGACAGCACCAGCTAGCGCCCCGCACCCGCATCGCCGCTCACGTCACCATGGCGCCATCGACATCGCCACGGACAGAACGACAACCAGTACCAGGAACAGCAGGATGTGCTTCGTGCGCATAAGACCTCTTGAAGTATCGTGACAAAGACAGACAACCCCGTTATCAGCACAACTCATGCCCGGAGGCGTTCGATGCAAGACGTCGTGCAACTACGGCCTGAAGGCCTGTACTGTCCGGCTGGCCGGTTTTATATCGACCCCTGGCGGCCGGTGGACGCCGCCGTGTTGACGCACGGCCACGGCGACCACGCCCGCGCGGGCATGGGCTGCTATCACACCAGCGCGCAGGGTTTGCCGATTCTGCAATGGCGCCTGGGGCAGCAGGATTACCGCGTGCATGAATACGGCGAAACCTTCACGCTGGGCAACGCCCGCGTGTCCTTGCATTCGGCGGGGCACGTGCTGGGCTCGGCCCAGGTGCGCATCGAAGTCGACGGCCAGGTGTGGGTGGTGTCGGGCGATTACAAGCGCCAGCCCGACCCCACGTGTGCGCCGTTCGAAGTCGTGCCCTGCGACACGTTCATCACCGAAGCCACCTTCGGCCTGCCCATCTACCGGTGGCCCGATACGTCCGACGTGGCGCGCGACATCGTTCAATGGCGCGACCATTGCGCGGCCCGTGGCGAGGCCGCCATCCTGTATTGCTACGCGCTGGGCAAGGCGCAGCGGGTGTTGGCGGAACTGGCCCCATGGATCGACCGGCCCGTCTACCTGCACGGCGCCATCGCGGCCGGGGTGGACGTGTACCGCCAAGCCGGCATCGCCATGGCAGACACGCGCCTGGTGATTGACGCGAGCGGTACGCGCGCCGCACCCGCGCAGGCGGGGGTCGCGGCAGCCGACGCTGCGGCAGCCGATGCTGCGGCAGCCGTCGCTGACGCAATCACCGACGCGGCCGACGTCGCCAAATCCGGCTTTGCCGGTGAACTGATCCTGGCGCCGCCGTCCGCCGCTGGCAGCAGCTGGCTGCGGCGCTTTCGCAAGGCGCAGCATGGGTTTGCGTCCGGCTGGATGCGGCTGCGCGGCAACCGTCGGCGGCGCAACATGGACCGGGGCTTTGTCGTGTCGGACCACGCCGACTGGCCGGCCTTGCTGCGCACCATCCGCGAGACCGGCGCGCGCCGCGTCATTGCCACGCATGGCGACACGGACGCACTGGTCCGCATCCTGAACGAGACCGGTACGGCGGCCGAAACCCTGGCGACCCAGTACGGCGAAGATGACTAACACGGCGAAGCCCACCCCCAGGAGGCCAACCCCGGCATGAAGCGATTTGCAGCGCTGTATCAGGAACTGGACCGTAGTACCGCCACCTTGGACAAGCGGGCGGCGCTGGTCACGTATTTTCGCGACGCACCGCCGCGCGACGCCGTGTGGGCGCTGTACCTGCTGGCGGGCGGCAAGATCACCAGCGCGCGGCGCAAGATCGCGGGGTCGGCCGAATTGCGCGCGTGGATCTCGGCCGCCTCGGATACCCCGGCGTGGCTGGTGGACGCCAGCTATGACCAGGTCGGTGACCTGGCCGAAACGCTGGCCTTGTTGATGCCCGACCCGGACCCCGCCCATGCCGACCCCGAGCGCGGCCTGGCCGACTGGATCGAAGAAGTGCTGCTGCCCATCGCCAACCGCGACGAGTCCGAACGCCGCGACATCATCGTGACCGCCTGGCGCGGCATGGGGTTGTCGGAAAGGCTGGTGTTCAACAAGATGCTGACCGGCGCGCTGCGGGTCGGCGTGTCGCAACGCATGGTGCAGCAGGCGCTGGCCGAAATGTCGGGGGTGCCCATCGCCCGGATCGCGCAGCGCATGCTGGGCACATGGACGCCCAGCCCGGCGTTCCTGCGCGATCTGCTCAGCGCCGAAGCACTGCCCGGCGACCGCCAGCAGCCGTACCCGTTCTTCCTGGCCTCGCCATTGGAAGCGGACCCGGCCACGCTCGGCCCCATCGACGACTGGTTGATCGAATGGAAGTGGGACGGCATCCGCGCCCAGCTCATTCGCCGCCATGGCGAAGTGGCGCTGTGGTCGCGCGGAGAAGAGCGGCTGGACGGAAGGTTCCCCGAAGTGGAGGCCGCCGCACACGCCTTGCGGGTGGACTGCGTGCTGGACGGCGAACTGCTGGCCTGGCAGGAGGACGCCGCCGGCCCGATGCCGTTTTCCGCGTTGCAAACCCGCATCCAGCGGCTTAAGCCCGGCCCCAAGTGGCTGGCGGAAGCGCCCGTGCGCATGCTGGCTTATGACCTGCTGGAGCTAGACGGCGCCGACCTGCGCGACCGGCCCCAGTCCGAACGCCGCGCCATGCTGGAAACGCTGCTGCGGCAGCACCCCGACCCGCGCCTGTCCTTATCGCCGGCGGTGTCGCCCGCCAGTTGGGAGGCGGCCGCCGCCTTGCGCATGGAATCGCGCGAACGCGATGTCGAAGGCTTCATGCTGAAACGGGCGTCGGCCCCCTACCAAAGCGGGCGCCGGCGCGGCGACTGGTGGAAGTGGAAGATCGACCCGCTGACCATCGACGCTGTCCTGCTGTACGCCCAATCGGGCCATGGCCGCCGCAGCACGCTGTACACCGACTACACCTTCGGCCTGTGGCAGGGCGATGCGCTGGTGCCCATCGCCAAGGCCTACTCGGGCCTGGACGACAAGGAAATCCTGGAGCTGGACCGCTGGCTGCGCGCCCACACGCGCGAACGCTTTGGCCCCGTGCGCTCGGTGGACCCGGTACAGGTGTTTGAGCTTGGGTTTGAAGGCGTCAACCTGTCCAAGCGCCATAAATCGGGCGTGGCGGTGCGCTTTCCGCGCATCCTCCGATGGCGGCGCGACAAGCCCGCGGATCAGGCCGACCAGCTCGACACGCTGAAGGCGCTGGCGCGATGACGGCTCCCCCGCGCGGCTGGGACGCGCCGCTGTCGGCCTGGTTCAAAGCGCGCGGCTGGCGCCCGGCGGCTTTTCAGAAAGAGACCTGGAAGCGTTACCTGGCAGGGGAATCCGGCCTGCTGCATACCCCCACCGGCAGCGGCAAGACGCTGGCGGCGTTTGGCGGGCCGATGCTGCAAGCGCTGGCCGATCGGGCCGGTGCCACACCCACGGCCGGCGCGGGGCCGCGCGTGCTGTGGGTGACGCCGCTGCGGGCGTTGGCCACCGACACGGCGCGCGCCCTGGCCGACACGGTGGCGGACCTGGACCTGGGCTGGACCGTGGCCCTGCGTACCGGCGACGCCAGCGCCCGCGACAAACGGCTGGCGCGCCAGGGCAAGGCCGATGTGCTGGTCATCACCCCCGAATCCCTGGCGCTGCTGTTGTCGTACGCGGACGCGTCGTCGCGCTTTCGGGCGCTGCGGTGCATCGTGGTGGATGAATGGCACGAGCTGCTGGGCAACAAGCGCGGCGTGTTGTTGCAGCTGTGTTTGGCGCGCCTGCGGCGCCTGTCGCCCGACGTGCGCATGTGGGGCCTGTCCGCCACGCTGGGCAATCTGGATGAAGCGCGCGACGTGTTGTTGCCGCATCAGCCGAACAGCGCGGTGGTGTCCGGCGCACGGCCGCGCAAGGTGACGCTGTCCACCTTGCTGCCCGAGCGCAGCGGCGCGTTGCCGTGGGCGGGGCATCTGGGCCTGTCGCAACTGGCGCGCGTGTACAAGCGCCTGTTCGACGTGCGCGCCAGCCTGCTGTTCACCAACACCCGCGCGCAGGCCGAGCTATGGCATCGTGCGCTGGAATCGATCTGGCCCGAAGACCCGGCCACGCTGGCGCTGCACCACGGCTCGCTGGACCCCAAGCTGCGCACCCGCGCGGAACAGGGCCTGCGCGACGGCAGCATCCGCTGCGTGGTGGCCACGTCCAGCCTGGACCTGGGCGTGGATTTTCCGGCGGTGGATCAGGTCTTGCAGGTGGGCAGCCCCAAAGGCGTGGCCCGGCTGCTGCAACGGGCCGGCCGCGCCAAACACCGGCCCGGCGAATCAGGCCATGTGGTGTGCGTGCCGGCGCAGGCATTGGAACTGGTCGAATACGCCGCCGCCCGCCAGGCCATCGCGCGCGGCGATATCGAGTCGCGGCCACCGCCGCGTGGCAGCCTTGACGTGCTGGCCCAGCACGCCGTCACGCTGGCATTGGGCGGCGGTTTCCAGGCGGATGCGCTGTACGAAGAGGTGCGCGGCACGCACGCCTATGCCGCCCTGGACGTGCCCACTTGGCAGGCCGTGCTGGACTTCATCGTGCAGGGCGGTCGCGCCTTGTCGAACTACCCGGAATTTCGCCGCGTGGAAAGGGGCGACGACGGCTGCTACCGCGTGCACGACCGCCGCATCGCGCTGCGCCATCGGCTGTCCATCGGCACCATCACGGCCGACGGCGCGGTGTCGGTGAAGTACCTGCGCGGCGGCAGCCTGGGGTCGGTGGAAGAGGGCTTTCTGGCCCGGCTGCGCCCCGGTGACCGCTTCCAGTTCGCCGGCCGCACGCTGGAGCTTGCGCGGCTGGAAGGCATGACGGCCTACGTGCGGCGTGCCAAGGGCGGCGACGGGCCGGTGGCCACGTGGCAGGGCGGCCGCATGCCGCTGTCCACCCAGTTGGCGCGCGAAGTGCAAAGCCTGTATGCCGATCCCGGCGATCACCCCGAGATGCGCGCCGTTGAGCCGCTGCTGCGCATCCAGCGCCAGGCCAGTGCGCTGCCGGCGCCGGGCCGCCTGCTGGCCGAACAGATTGCCACGCGGCGCGGCATGCATCTGTTCCTGTTCCCGTTCGCGGGCCGCGCCGTGCACGAAGGCATGGCTGCCATGATGGCGCTGCGCTGGGGCCGGCGCCATCCCAATACCTTTTCCTATACGGTCAATGACTACGGCCTGATGCTGACGTTGGCCGAGCCCGCGCTGCTGGACGACGCCTTGCTGCGCCAATTGCTCAGCCCCGAACACATGGCCGCTGATTTGCGCGACGGCGTGAACCTGGGCGAACTGGCGCGGCGGCAGTTTCGCGAGATTGCCCGCGTGGCCGGATTGCTGACGCCGTCGCTGCCGGGCAGGGCCGCCCGTTCGTTGCGCCAGGTGCAGGCGTCCAGCGGCCTGCTGTACGACGTGCTGCGCCGCTACGATCCCGACCATCTTTTGCTGGCGCAGGCCGAACGCGAGGTGTTCGACAACCAGCTGGAAGCGCCCCGGCTGATGGCGGCGTTGCAAGATTGCCAGACGCGTACGCTGGACCTCTGCACGCCGCGCGCGCTGACGCCACTGTCGTTTCCGCTGTGGACCGAAAGCCTGCGCGGGCAACTCAGTACCGAAACCTGGCAGGCCCGGGTCAAGCGCGCTGCCGCCCAACTAGAGAAACGCTATGCCCGAATTGCAGGATGACCCCTCGGCGCACGCCTTGCCCACGACGCTGGCCGGCGAGCCGGTGCTGCTGCTGGGCGAGCGCGCGTTGTATTGGCCGGCGCGCGCGCGGCTGGTCATCGCCGACCTGCATCTGGGCAAGGGCCACGTGTTTCGGCAGGCCGGTATCGCCGTGCCGCGCGGCGCCACGCAGGCCGACCTGGACCGGCTGACGCGCCTGGTCCACGACACGGGCGCGCGGCAGTTGTGGATTGTGGGGGATGTGCTGCATGGGCCGATGTCGCAAGCCGATTGGCGCGTTGACTGGGCGCAATGGCGGCGCGCCCACGCGGGGCTGGACGTGGCCGTGCTGATCGGCAATCACGACCGCGCCCTGGAGGGCGATGTGCTGGGCATGCGACAACTGGGCGACGAGCAGGCCGACGGCCCGTTTCTGTTCCGGCACCTGCCCAAGCCCGACGCGCAAGGCCGCCACGTGATCGCGGGCCACGTGCATCCCAAAACCCGATTGCCCGGCGTGCCCCGCCATTGGCCCGCGTTCTGGCTGCAAGCGGGTGTCACCGTGCTGCCGGCGTTCTCGGATTTCACAGGGGGCCACGCCGTGTCCGTGCAGGCGGGGCAGGCGGGGCGGACGGGGCAAGGCGGACAGCAGTTGGCCGCCTGCGTTCACGGCAGCGTGGTGCCGATAGGCTGGACGCCACCACGCGCGTAGTCCAGTCGTGTAGTCCAGTCGCGTAGCCCACTCGCGTAGCCCACTCGCGCAGCCCACTCGCGCAGCCCACTCGCGCAGCCCACTCGCGTAGTGCCGTCGCTCGTAGCCCCCCGGCCGACCCGGCACTTATTACCGCCGTTGTAAGAAGTGCAGGGCAGGGTAGCCCCGCCAAAAACCAACCGGCCCCGGCGGCCGGAAGGGACCCGGCGCACCCCGCAACGCATGTTGCCTCGCTGCGCGGCACACCACTTGCTGCGTACCCGGCAGGCGCCCGCACGGGCCACACCCCGGTTCGTGCGAGGCAGGACCCACCTTCACAGGAGACTCACAATGAACCGTGACCCCAGGTACACGCCCCGGTATGACGATGACTTCGAACGCGATCCGGGCGCCGACGCCGGGCGGGGTGATCCGTACCGGCAGGCCCACCAGCGCGGGCGCTCGCAGGGCGACCCATATCGTGATCCCAATCGTGATCCCAATCGTGACCCCTATCGCAATCCCGGCTCGCAAGGCCAAGGGCGGGGCAACCGGGGCGCGGGTGACCAGGAACCCTGGCACGACCCCGCGCCCTCGTACGGCTACCAGGGCGATGGCAATCGGCCCGCGCCTGGTGCACGCGAGTCGCGCGGCGGCCTGCGCAGCCGCAGCGCCGACCCCGGCCAAAGCAGCTACGGCGGGTTTCGCAACGAAGACCCGTCCTACCAGCGTGAACAGGTGTATGGATCGCGCAACCCGTCCTACTCCGGCCCCACGTCCTATGGCGACGAAGAAGGCGGCTACTACGGCGACCGCCCGCGTTGGGGCGACGAGACCGGCGTGTCCTTCGAAACGGCTGAACGCGGCGGCTACAACCGTGGGCCCACCGCCTGGCGCGACCGGGGCTCGTTTCGCACCGACCCCAAGGGCTACACCCGGTCTGACGAGCGCGTGCGCGAAAACGTCTGCGAATACCTGGCGCACAGCGGTCTGGACGTCAGCGACGTGTCGGTCAGCGTGACCGATGGCCGCGTCACGTTGGAAGGCACCGCGCCGGACCGCCGCACCAAGCACCGCATTGAAGACTGCACCGACGCGTGCGCGGGCGTGCAAGACGTCGACAACCGCATCCGCATCGCGGGCAAGGGCGGCGCCGGGGAATCAACCGCCACCGGCGACACCGCCATTGGCGGCGGCCGGGAATAACGGCGGCCATGCCATGAACGCCGAGCCCACCCCCACCCACGGCGCTGACGGGGACATCGACCCCGATCAGCAGCCCCGCGCCCTGGACGACTGCCGGCGCTGCGGCCTGTGGCGCAACGCCACGCAGGCGGTGGGGGGCGAAGGCGGACGCCGCGCAAGCATCATGCTGGTCGGCGAACAACCCGGCGACAAAGAAGACCTGGCCGGGCTACCTTTCGTTGGCCCGGCCGGCGCCTTGCTGGACAAGGCCTTGGCCGAAGCCGGGGTAGAGCGCCAGGCCGTCTATGTGACCAACGCCGTGAAGCACTTCAAATGGCAGCTGCGCGGCAAGCGCCGCATGCACAAGTCGCCCGCGCAGGTCGAGATTCGCGCCTGTTCGTACTGGCTGGATCAAGAGCTGGACGACATCCGGCCCAGCGTCATCGTGGCGCTGGGCGCGACGGCCCTGGGCGCCGTCATGCAGGACGCCAAGCGGACGTTGAAGGACGCGATGGGCCACGTGATGAAGCGCGGCAACAGCCGGGTGCTGGCCACCTACCATCCGTCATTTGCGCTGCGCAGCCCCAGCCACGACAGCCGGGACGCCGCCTACCAGGCGATCGTCAAGGCGTTGGCGCGCGCCAAGCGGCTGGCCGACGAAGGCGGGTAGCGCAGCGGCCGGCACAAGCCATACGAGCTAAGCAACAAGTCCAGCAACAAGCCAGCAACCCGCGACAAGCCACCCGCCACAAGCAACAACCAATCTGCCCAGCCCTAACGATCAAGGAGGATCGATCCCATGAAATTCACCAAAGCCACCGGTGCGCACACGCAAGGCGACGCTGTCCTGTTCAACATGGAAACGGCCGGCGTCACGCGGCAATTCGAGATCTCGGGCGACGTCTTGCGGCGCCGTTTTGGCGCGGCGGACGACACTGCCACCGAACTGCTGCACGCGTTCGAAAACGCCGCCCAGGCGCTGCAAGACGCCGCCCAACGCGCAAAGGGGGTGCCCGCCGACGGCCCCATCCAGTTGGGCGAGGGCGATTTCGCCTGACGGACTCGCGGCGACGGCGGGGCAAACATGGACATCCAGGCACCACCAAATGCGCCGTCGATCTGGGTGATCGGCGACGTCCACGGCTGCGCGGATTCGCTGGACGCCTTGCTGGCACGCCCCGAGATCGCCGATGACCCGCATTGCCGCCTGTGGTTCGTGGGCGATTTGATCAACCGGGGTCCGGATTCCGCCGCCACATTGCGGCGCGTCATGGCGCTGGGCGAACGAGCCACAGTGGTACTGGGCAATCATGATCTGCGTGCGCTGGGGATTGCTGCCGGCTGCATCCGCCCCGGGCGGCGCGACACATTGGACGAGCTGTTCGCCTCACCCGACGCGCACGAGCTGCTGCACTGGCTACGTCAGCGGCCCCTGATGCACGTGGAAGCCGGCCACGTGCTGGTGCACGCCGGCATCTACCCCAGCTGGGACGTGCGCACCGCCCAGGCGCTGGCGGATGAAGCGCAGGCGCCGCTGCGCGCAGATCGCTGGCGGGCCGTCATGCACGCATTGCACGGCGGCTCGCCGCGCGCCTGGTCGCCAAAACTGCATGGCGACTCGCGGTTGCGATTCATCGTAGGTGCGTTCACGCGCATGCGGCTGTGCTCGCGCGATGGGGCCATGGCGCTGGGCGCCAAAGCCACCCCGGGCCATTGGCCGCAAGGCACCTTGCCGTGGTTCGACGTGCCCGGGCGGGCCTGCGTCGACACCCCCATCCTGTTCGGCCATTGGGCCACGCTAGGGTTATTGGTACGACGTGACGTCACCTGCCTGGACACGGGCTGCGTGACGGGAGGCGTGCTGACGGCGCTGCGCGTGGCCGACCGAAAGTTGTTGCAGGTTGGGGCGGAAGCGTTGCAAGCCTGAGCCGCCGCGTGCCCGCTATTCAAAGTTATTCAACATTGGACAGGGTCTGTAAAAACGCCGCGATGTCGCGCGCGTCCTGTTCGCGCAGGCCCAGGGCGGGCATGGCAGTGCCCGGCTTGATACGTTGCGGGTCCATCAACCACTGCTGCATGGAATCAGGCGAATTCGGCACAACGCCGGCGATGCGCGAACGGTCCGCCATGCCATCCAGCGACGGGCCAACATAGTGGCGCGCGCCCGGCACGCCGGGGATGGCGTGGCAGGTCACGCACAGATACTGCTGCAACGCATCGCGCCCGGCCTTGGCATCGCCCAGGCGCATGTCGCCTGCGCGCATGTCGCCTACGCGCACGTCGCCTGCGGGCATGTTGCCTACGCCCATTTCGCCTGCGCGCCCGTCGCTTGGCCGCGCCTCTGTAGGCGCAATCGACGCGGAGGACGCCGCGCCCGAAGCCGGGTCACCGGGCGGCGCGGCGTCGCGATATTGCTGCGCCGATAGCGTCGGCAACACCCGCAGGTATCCCACCACGTCCCAAATCTGCTCGTCCGTCATGCGGTACTGCCAGGCCGGCATGCCGGTCATCTTGATGCCCTGGCGAATGATCCAGTAGACCTCGGCCGCCGGACGCTCCCGAGCGCTGGTCACCAGCGGCGGGGGCGGGGGATTCAGCCCCAGCGCATAGGGTTCGGGCGCCTGGCCCGGCCCACCGTGGCACTGCGCGCATTGCGCGCGGTACAGCGCATCGCCGCGTCGTATGCGCTGCGGGCTGTCCAGGTCCGGGACCTTGATGTCCGCCGACCGCAACTTCACCGACCGCGTGGACGCCACGTCTAGCAAGGCATAGACGGGCATGGTGTGCGGGCCGGTGGCGCTGACGTCATACCAGCCGAAGTAGACAACCGCGCCGCCGACCGCCGCGCCCGCAACGGCCAACGCAGCGACACACCAGGCAGCGATACGTGGCCAGCGTCTCATTGCGCCTCCTGTCCCTTGGGCAAGCTCAGCAGGAACGCCGCAATGTCTTGCGCCTCGGCCTGGCTCAGGCCGACGTTCGGCATGGCGGTGCGCGGATTGATGGCGGGTGGGTCCATCAACCAGCGGACCAGATTGGCGGGCGTGTTGGGCAGCAGCCCAGTCAAATAGGCCTGCCGCCCCAGATTGTCCAAGGGCGGCCCCACGGCGGATGCCGGACCGCGCACCGTCGGCACGGCGTGGCAGGCCAGGCAACCGTGGTTGGACACCAGTTGCCGCCCGCGCACCGCGTTGGCAGTGCTGGGCAGGGCGTTAGCGGACAGGTTCTGCGCCAATGGCGGACGCTCGTCCCCGCACGCCGCCAGCAACGACAGCGCGGCAGCGCCAAGCAGGATGAGGGGAGGGCGAGCGGTAAGGCGCAAGAGGGTCTGACGTCCAGCGGCTGAGATACCTGCCGAGCGCCAGCAAGTGTCGTGCCGCCCGACGCTGACCTCGCGCGCTCACCGCGTTCGGCAGCGTGAAAATACAACGCGTTGCAAGGCCCCGGGGTATGCCACAGGCTGCCCAGGTATGCCACGTGCTGACGCGCGGCATGGCCGCCATCCTTTCTTACGTGCTTGCCACCGCGCAGGCGGATTCCGCCGGGACGCGCTTGCCCGCTGCCATGGCGCGCGGGCCGGCAGGCGACGGCGCGCATGTCATTGCCGACATCAGCCAAGTCCTGTTCATCGGCGCCACGGCGATTTTCGTGGTGGTGTTCGCGTTGGTGGCCGTGGCGCTGTTTGGCCCGGCCGCCGCGCGTCGGCGTCTGTCCAGCCCCGCGCTGATCGTCGGCGCGGGCATCGCGTTTCCGGTAGTCGCGCTGACTGCGTTGCTGGTCTACGTGTTGAGCACGGGGTCTTCCATGGCCGGCGACGGCGCCAAGCCTGCGGTGCGTATCGCCGTCAAGGGCGAACTATGGTGGTGGCGGGTGCGCTACCACGACGCGTCGGGCGCCGTCTTGTTCGACACCGCCAACGACATTCGCATACCCGTTGGCGCATGGGTTGAGTTCGAGCTGAGTTCCGACAACGTCATCCACAGCTTCTGGGTGCCCGAACTGGCGGGCAAGCTGGACATGATTCCCGGCCGCGTGAACCGCCTGCGGGTACGCGCGCAGGCGGCAGGCACGTTTACCGGGCAATGCGCCGAATATTGCGGCGCGCAACACGCCAACATGAAGTTCAACGTGGTGGCGTTGGAACCCGACGCGTACCAAGCATGGCAAGACGCACAGGTGCGGCCGGCTCAGGTGCGGCCGGCTCAGGCGCGGCCGGCTGAGGTGCGGCCGGCTCAGGTGCGGCCGGCTGAGGTGCGGCCGGCTGAGGCGCCGCCGGCTGAGGCGTCCGCGCCCACGCTGCATCAGGGCGAGCAAGTCTTCCAGCAAGCGTGCGCGCAATGCCACACCGTGCGCGGCACGGCGGCCCGGGGCACGCTGGGCCCAGACCTGACCCACGTAGGCAGCCGCCTGTCACTGGCAGCCGGTGTGCTGCCTAACAACGTAGGCGCGCTGGCCGGGTGGATCGCCGACAGCCAACACATCAAACCGGGCAACCCCATGCCGTCCTTCAACCAACTGCCAGGCGAAGATCTGCGCGCCGTGGCCCGCTACCTGGAAAGCCTGAAGTGAGCGATAACGCCCAGCCCCCCGCGACCGCCACCCCACAAGCGCCACCCGTGGGCGCCTTGTTGACCCCCAAGCTGCCCAATCCTTCGCCGCGCCCGCAGGAAGAAGAGGGCGCGCTGTTGCGGGCGTGGTGGCGGCCCAGTGGCTGGCGCCTGGTTACCGTGGTGGATAACGCGTCGATTGGCTTGCTTTATATCGCCACGGCCTTTCTCTTCTTCCTGTTAGCCGGCGTACTGGCGCTATTGATGCGCACGCAATTGGCCGCGCCCGATAGCCACCTGATCGGGCACGCGCTGTACAACCAGCTGTTCACCATGCACGGCACCGTGATGATGTTCCTGTTCGCCGTGCCCGCCGTGGAAGCCATTGCCGTATTGTTGTTGCCCAACATGCTGGGCGCGCGCGACCTGCCGTTTCCCAGGTTATCGGCCTATGCCTACTGGGCCTATGCGGTGGGCGGGCTGGTGTTTTTTTGCAGCATCTTCTTTGGCCTGGCGCCCGACGGCGGCTGGTTCATGTACCCCCCGCTGACCGGCTCGCAATATTCGCCCGCCATGAACGCGGACTTGTGGCTGCTGGGCATCGGCTTCATCGAAATATCGGCCATCGCGGGGGCCATCGAGCTGGCCGTGGGTATTCTGCGCACGCGCGCGCCGGGCATGAGCCTGGACAAGATGCCGATCTTTGCGTGGGTGATGCTGGTGTTCTGCGGCATGGTCATCATTGCGTTTCCCGCGGTCATCGTGGCCACGGCGCTGCTGGAACTGGAACGCGCCTTCGACATGCCGTTCTTCATCGCGCAACGCGGCGGCGACCCCTTGCTGTGGCAGCACTTGTTCTGGTTCTTTGGCCACCCCGAGGTCTACATCATCTTCCTGCCCGCCGCCGGCATGGTGTCGATGATGGTGCCCGCCATGACGGGCGTGCCGCTGGTGGGCTACCGCTGGGTGGTCATGGCGGTGGTCGGCACCGGGTTTCTCAGCTTCGGCCTGTGGGTGCACCACATGTTCGCCACCGGCATCCCGGCGCTGTCGCTAAGCTTTGCGTCAGCGGCAAGCATGGCCGTGTCGGTGCCCACGGCCATCCAGGTATTCGCCTGGATCGCGACGATAGCGGCGGCGCTGCGCTTGCGGCCTTTGAAGACGCCGATGCTGTTTATCCTGGGGTTCTTCTTCATCTTTGTGCTGGGCGGACTGACCGGCGTGATGGTGGCCGTGATTCCGTTCGACCTGCAAGCGCACGACTCGTATTTCGTCGTCGCGCATTTGCACTATGTGCTGTTCGGCGGGATGGTGTTCCCGCTGTTCGCGGCGTTCTATTACTGGACGCCGCTGGTCAGCAGGCGCGCCTTGTCCGAACGCCTGGGGCGCTGGGCATTCTGGTTGATGTTCGTGGGCTTTAACGTCACGTTTTTTCCCATGCATTTCACGGGCCTGGCCGGCATGCCGCGCCGCGTCTATACCTACGCCGAGAGCCAAGGCTGGGGCCTGCTTAACATGGTGTCCACCGTGGGCGCCTACCTGATCGCGGCCGGCGTGCTGGTGTTCATCTGGGACCTGGCGCGCAACTTCCGCCCGGCCATCGGCCGTAACGCCGGCAACGTCTGGAACGCGGGCACGCTGGAATGGCTACCCAGCGAAATCTATGGCGTGCGCAGCATTCCACGCGTGACCTCGCGCGAACCTCTGTGGGACCAGCCTGGCCTGGCGCGCGACGTGGCCGCCGGCCGCTATTTCCTGCCTTCCGCACCATCGGGAACGCGCTCAACGCTGGTAACCAGCGCCGTGGACGCGCAGCCCGACTACGTATTGCCGCTGCCCGGCCCAGGGTGGTTGCCGCTGTTCGCTGCCCTGGGCACGGCGGGATTCTTCTTGCTGCTTACCTTCAAGATGCATGCGTTGGCAGCGGCCTGCGGCGTGCTGGCGGTGGCATCGTTGTGGCGTTGGTTGTGGGACGCCGACACCGAGCCGGACTACGCGCCCGTAGACATCGGGGCGGGCGAGCGCGTGCCAATGATGTGCTCGGGCGCGGCATCCCATTACGGCTGGGCCATGACGCTGCTGGTGATCGTCTGCGCCAGCATTTTCGGATCGTTGTGCTTTGCGTATCTGTTCCTGTGGACCACGGCGCCCGGCGCCTGGCCGGACGTTGCGGAACTGGCCGGCGTGGGGCGCCCCGTGCTATCGGCCTGCCTGCTGTTGGGCGGCTCCGCGCTGGTGGCGCGCTGCGGGCATTGGCTGCGCGTGAGACAGCATGGCCTGTTCAGGGCCGGCATGGTGACGGGCGCGGTGTTGCTGGGCGTGGCCTCCGGGCTTGAGCTCCATGGACACTGGGCACATGGGCTGCGGCCGCAGGCCTCTGCCTATGCGGCGGCCGTGTACGCGGTGTCTGGCTTGCAGGCATTTTTTGCATTGATCGCCATGACGATGGGCGCGTTCACGGTGGCACGCTCGGTTGCGGGCAGGCTGTCTTACACACGGCGCGCCTGCTATCACGCCACGATGATGATGTGGCACTACACCGTGGCACAGGGTCTGTTGGGGTTGGGGCTGGTGCACGCCTTTCCTCGGCTGGTGGGGTAGGGCAATGAAGCTGCCTCTGACCCCGCGCCTGACCGCGCCATTCGGCCGCGACTTGTTGCTGCTGATCGCCGGCCCCCTCATCTGGATGGTGCACTTTCTAGGTATCTACATCGTCAACGCATTGGCATGCGCGCGGCCCGATTCCGCGTTCGCGATGCAGGCGGCTGGCCTGCCGGTGTCGTCCTGGGTGATCATTGCCGCGAGCATCGCCGCGTGGATGGCAATGGCGGTGGCCGCGCGCCACGCGGCCCGCCGGTCCAGGCATGAAAACGCCCCGGACGGCGCGCGCTTTCGCGCTTGGCTGACCGGGGCGTTGTGCGTGTTGTCGGCGTTGGCGGTCGTTTGGCAGACCGTGCCGGTTTTCCTGGTTGCCGCCTGCGGCTAGCGGCCTGGCTTCAAGGCTACTTTTTCACGCCTTGTTCCAGCGTCTTTGCCATTTGCAGATGCTGCTGCAAGGTGGGCAGGGTTTCGGTCGCGAACTGCTTGATCTCCGGGTCCTTGGCATTCTTGGATGCGTCTTCAAACAGCTTGACCGCATCTTCATGCGCCGACACGCCCACGCCTTCGGCATAGGCCTTGTCAAACCCGTCGTCGCGCATGCCCAGCGTCTTCAGCTTGGCTTGCTGCATCAACGACGGCTCGGTCGGCGCGTCATAGCCCTTGCTTTTGGCCAAGCTGGCCAGTTTCTCTCCGGCCTTGCCGTGGTCGTCAATCATCTTCTGCGCAAAGCTCTTGATTTCAGCGTTCTGCGACTTCTGCAGGGCAAGCTTGCTGCCTTCCACTTCCATATGACCCGACTGTGCGGCATTTTCCAGAAAATCGCGGTCTTTGCTGTCCAGCTTGGAATCGGCGGCCATCGGCGCGGCGGGCGCGGTGGGCGAAGTCTGCTGCGCAACAGCGGCGGTGCCCACGCCAATCGCGGCAACCGAAAGCAGGGCGGCAGTAAGGGTGCGAGTTTTCATGTACGTCTCCCAAGGGGGTGGCGCGGCGCGCCGTTGATAAGAACTACCCTTGTGCTATCCAGCAAACCGCGTTCCCGCCGTCATGGCTTGTTCTCGGATTCCTCAAGCGTGGAATTTTCGGGCGCGGGGTGTTCGGTCTGGTTGATCACGCTGAATTCGCCGGTAGGTTCCAGGTACGCGCGCTTGACGCGGCTGATGTCGCCCACGCCTTTCAGACGCAGTTGTTCCATCAGTTCGCCCCGGCTGATGTGTTCGCGCTTCAAGCCCGCCACAAGGATGCGGCCATCGCGGATCAGGCAGATACGCTGCGGTTCCAGAAAGCGCTGCAAGGGCGGGATGTAATAGCACAGGCGATCCAGCAGATAGCTCCACCCGACAATCGTCGTGACGACGATGATGCCGTCTCCCATGGAATAAGAATCGCCCGACATGGCATTACCCGCGGCGTCGGCCACCAGCACCAACACCAGCATGTCCGCCACGCCCAACGAGCCCATGTCGCGGCGCCCCGATATGCGCAGCAACGCGTACAACACCCAATACATGGTGGTGCCGCGGACAATCATTTCCGCGAACCCGGCTTGAAGCGCAAAAATTTCAGCAATATCCGACATCGTGGCGACAACACCTAAGCCGCGCTGGGGCGGCGATGCCGAGGAAGCAGCAAATGTTGTGCCTGTGGGGCCGTGTGGCCCCTGAGATACGAGTTCAAATACGGTCTCAAATACGCGCGCAGATCCGGGCTTGACTGCGCGCGCATAGACGCCGGCCGCCTACGCGCTGCTGTCGGCCAGCAGGGGTTGCGCAGGCAACGCGCCGCGCAGGGATTCCAGCAATACGCGTTTGTTCTCCCGGCTTCGGTAGGCGTGTTCGCGCATCAGATTTTCAGCGCGGACCGCTTCGCGGCGCGAGATGGCGCGCAACAGATCTTCGTGATCGGCTTGCGCACGCAGCACAAACGGCGTTTCCAACAGCGAAGGGGTCGACGGCAATGTCAGCGCGGCGGGGCCTGCCAACGGCGTCTTGTTGTTGTGTTCGAGCGCCGATAACAAGGCGCGATTGCCTGCGGCGGCGCACAGGATTTCGTGGAACCGGCGGTTGATTTGCCCCCAGGCGCGGGCGTCGACCGTGGTGTTGGGGTCGCGGCGCGCCGGGGCCAACAGCGCGCGGCCTTCATCCACCGCCTGCGTCAGTTGATCCAACACCTCTTGCGAAGCCCCGCGCTCAGCCAACAGCCGCGCCGCCATCCCTTCCAGCACGCCGCGCACGTCTACGGCGTCGCCGATCTCGTCCACGGTAAAGGCCCGCACGCGAAAACCGCGCGAAGGCAGGCGTTCAAGCAGGCCCTCTTTTTCAAGTTCGGTCAGGGCAATGCGCAGCGGGGTGCGGGAAACGCCCAGACGCGCCGAGAACTGCAATTCCACGACACGCTCGCCGGGCTGCAACGCGCCCGAAAGCACCATGTCCCGAAGTTCTGAAATGACTTTATCGATCTGAGCGGCCATAGAGCGGTGGCAAAGGCTGAAGAGTGTCGGAAGGGCTCAAGTGTACCCAGAAAATTGCATGCAATCGCACGGATAAAAACAGGTTGCGTATTGCGATTCCTCAAAATTGCATGCAATAATTCGGAAAAACAACGGAAGGCGGGCAAATAACCAGCCCAATGCATGCAACGGGATATTCCGCTGCATGCCTTAGCCGCCAAACGTACAGGAGACAAAATGAAGCTGATCAGCTTCCTGGATGCCGGGTGCCAAGCCTGGGGCGTGGTACAGGGACCCGACGTCGTGGTGTTGACTCACGTATGGCCCGACGTCATCGCGGCGTTGGAAGCCGGCGTGGACCAGATCGCGGGCGCTGCACAGGCCGACGGCATGCCGCGCCGGTCTTTGGCTGATCTGCAATGGCTGCCGCCCGTGCCGGCCCCTCGCAAAATCTTGTGCGTCGGGCTGAACTACGGACGCCACGTGGCCGAAGCCGGCCGCGAACTTCCCGCGCACCCGTCCTTGTTTGTGCGCTTTGCGGATAGCGTGGTGGGCCATGGGCAGGCGGTGTGGAAGCCGCGCGCCTCCGACCGCTTCGACTACGAGGGCGAACTGGCCGTGGTAATCGGGCGTGGTGGACGCCACATCGCTGCCGCGGACGCGCTGGCGCATGTGGCCGGCTACACCTGCATGGCCGAAAACTCGGTGCGCGACTTCCAAAAGCACAACGCGCAGGTCACGCCTGGCAAGAACTTCGAACGCAGCGGCGCCGTCGGACCGTGGCTGGTCACGGCGGACGAAGTGGGCAACCCGAGCCGATTGCAGGTGCAGTCCCGGTTGAACGGCGAACTGATGCAACAGGGCGACGTGTCGGACCTGATCTTCCCCATTCCAGAATTGATCGCCTACATCAGCGCATTCACCCCTTTATCGCCGGGCGACATCATCGCCACCGGCACGCCCGAAGGGGTGGGTTCCAGCCGCAAGCCGCCGCGATTCATGGCCGCGGGCGACACCTTGGAAGTGGACATTCCCGGCGTGGGCACGCTGGTCAACACCGTGGCCGACGAACCGGCCCATGCATCGGGAGACGCGCATGAATGATGCGCTGCTGTATCTGACAGAGCGGGACGTCGTCTCGGCGTTGAACATCCCCCGCGCCATCGACGCGCTGCACAGCATGCTGGTGGCGCAAGCCCGTGAGCAAGCCCGCAACCTGCCCAAAACACTGGCCACCTGGGGCGACGGCAGCTCAATGCATGCATTGGGTTCCGTGCAGACGGGGCGGGGCGGCTACGCCGGTTTCAAGACCTGGGTGCACACGAAGGCGGGCGGCGGGTCGCTGTTCAGTCTGTTCGACGCGCAGACCGGCACCTTGCGCGCCGTGATCGAAGCGCGGGCGCTGGGCATGTTGCGCACTGCGGCGATCAGCGGCGTGGCCACACGGGCGCTGGCCCCGGCCGACGCTACGCGGGCCGCGTTGATCGGCACCGGCCCGCAGGCCGTCACGCAATTGGCTGCGCTGGCGGCGGTGCGTCCATTACGACGAGTCCGCGTCTACAGCCCCACCCCCGACAAGCGCCGCGCCTTCGTGGCCAGCATGGCGGACAAGTATGGGTTCGACGTCCAGGAGTCGCCAAGCCTTGAGCACGCGCTGGAGGGCGGCGACATCGTCACGTTGATCACCCGCGCCGTCGAGCCGTTCGTCAATGCTGCCATGTTGGCCGATTGCCGGCACCTGAACGCCGTGGGCGCCATCCTGCCCGCCAAGGCCGAGTTTGCCCAGGACGTGTTCGAGCTTGCCGACGAGGTAGTGGTCGACGACCTTGAAAACGCCCGCAAGGGCTCGCGCGAACTGCGCGATCGCTTTGGATCCGATGCCGCGCCGTGGGACAGCGTGTCGGTGCTGGGCCAGTGGCTGGCGGACGGCAAGGCACGACCCAGGGACGCGAGGCTGACGATATTCAAGGGCATGGGGATGGGCCTGTCCGACCTGGCGATGGCGCGCGTGGTCTATGAGCACGCCCGCGAACACGGCCTGGGCGTGGCGCTGCCCCCGCAGACCCGCGAAAACCTGCTGCTGGCGCAGCCCTGACCCCGATCCATCAACAAAACAGAGGAAACAAACATGTTCGTCGACGTCAGTGGGGCCAGCCCCCGCGAACAGAACAAGTGGCCGTCGATCGTGATCCCGAAAGAGGACATCGATCTGGAAATCGCGCGGTTGATTGACGCACCCCGGCCCGACAACGGCCGCCGCGCCTCGCTCATTACGCACCCACAGGCCACCGCACCCGGCCTGGGCCTGGCGCCAGGTACCGATGTGACCATCAACGTCGTCAACCCCGGCGAACGCACCTACAACCTGCGCAAGAACTCCAACATGCTGGAAATCTGTATCAGCGGCGAGGGCATCGCGACGGTGGCCGGGCGCGATATCCGCGTGGGGCACTGGGACGTCTGGAACACGCCCGCGATGCAGGTGCACGCTTACCGCAACGAGGGCAAGACCCCTTGGGTGCGGCTGTCGTATTCGAACGCGCCGTTACTGGAAAAGCTCGAAATCCATTACGTCGAGGAGTTTGACGGCGACGTGCCGCCTGCGGACGCCAACACCCGCCCCGTGCCGCCCCGCGCCCCTGACGCGGCTCGCTCGCGCGATCTGGCGCTGCGCGAACAGATCACGCCCGAGGGCGCCTGGCTGATGGGATACGAATGGCTGATCGATATCGACGTGCTGGAATCCAAGGCGCTGCATTGGCCGTGGCAGGCGGTGTCGCGCTATCTGCCGACGGTGGAAGACATGGCACGCGGCTACAACGGCCGCCGCCTGTTCGTGCTGTACAACCCGGCCACCGAGCGGCGCATCGGCACCACGCACAGTTTCTTCGCCACCATCTCGTCATCACCGCCGGACAACCACCACGTGCCGCATCGGCACAGCTCGTCGGCCATCAACTACTACCTGCGCGGCAACGGCTACAGCAAGGTCAACGGCGTGCGGCTGGACTGGAAGGCGGGCGACCTGATCCTGTCGGCGCCCGGCTGGGCGATGCATTCGCACCATTCCGGTACCGAGACCACGTCCGCGCTGACGGTACAGGACCACCCGCTGCAGATCGCCATGGAATCGCTGATCTGGCAGGAGCGCATGCAGGAACCCATCCTGGCGCTGGGCAGCCAGAGCGGCTTTGAAAGCAACCGCGCGCAGCTGGCCGCGGCGTCCTGACAGTCGTCGTCAAACACTGCCGGGCACCGCCACACCCCGGCCATCACCGCGCCTTTTCATCCAACGCCATCCGGATCCACCATGACTCTGACTGACCTGTCCGACGCGCCGGCCTTGCGCGCCCAACTACGGGACTTCTACGACGACTATGCCTTCTGCCTGGACGAAGGCCGGCTTGAAGAGTGGCCCGACTTCTTCACCGAAGACTGCCATTACCGCGTGTTGTCTCGCGAGAACCACGACGCCGGCCTGCCGCTGGGCCTGATCTATTGCATGAACAAGAACATGGTGCGCGACCGAGTGACCGCGCTGCGCGAAACCACCATGTTCGAACCGCGTTCGCTGCGCCATTTCATCAGTGGCGTGCGCGTCATGGAATTACAGGGCGACCACATCGTGTCGCAAGCGAACTTCGCCGTGATGGAGTCGCTGTCCGACCGCGAACCCACCTTGAACATGGTGGGGCGCTATCTGGACGTGCTGCGCGTCACCCCCGACGGCCTGGCGATCAGCCGCCGCGACTGCGTGTACGACAACTATCGCGTGCGCACGTCGCTGATCGTGCCCATCTGAATCTGCTAAGGAAAAGCCATGACCTGTTCCGATTCCGCCGTGCTGGACACCGCTGCCACGGCCCCCATTCACCTGGAACGCCGCTGGCCCAAAGAGGGCTACACGCGTATTCCCAACTGGGTCTACACCGACCCCGCGATCTTTCAAAAAGAAATGGACGTGTTCTTCGCGGGCCAGACCTGGAACTACGTGGGCCTGGAATGCGAAGTGCCCGAGACCGGTAGCTACAAGCGCAACTGGATCGGCAACCGCCCGGTCATCATGGTGCGTACCGAAACCGGTGATGTGAATGTGCTGGAAAACCGCTGCGCCCATCGCGGCGCGCAGATCTGCTGGCAGAACACCGGCCGCGTCACCGACTTCACCTGCCCGTATCACCAATGGAATTACGATCTGCACGGCAACCTGCAAGGCGTGCCGTTCCGACGTGGCGCCATGGGCAAGGGCGGCATGCCGCGCGATTTCGACCCCAAGCAGAACGGCATCCGCAAGCTGCGCAGCGTAAATCGGGGCGGGTCCATCTGGGCCACGTTCTCTGAAGAAGCGCCCAGCTTTGAAGACTATTGCGGCCCCGAAGTGCTGGCCGAAATCGACCACATGCTGCCGGGCAAGCCGCTAAAGCTGCTGGGATACAGCCGCCAGTTGATTCCCAGCAACTGGAAGATGTACCTGGAAAACCTGAAAGACCCGTACCACGCCACCTTGCTGCACACGTTCTACATCACGTTCGGCCTGTGGCGCGCGGATTCCAAGTCCGAGTGCATCCCCACGGGCGGCGGCGCGCATAGCGTCATGGTGTCGCACAACGAAGGCAAGAAGAAGACCGAAGCCACCACCGAAATGAGCCGTTTTCGGGACGACCTGGAACTCCTGGACCTGGAGACCGTGACCCCGCGAGCTGAATTCAACCGAGGCCGCGTAGGGGGTGCCTGGGTATTTCCCGCCGCACAATTCGGCATCCAGGCTAATTCGCTCAAGACGCGCCATGTGATCCCCCGCAGTCCAACCGAGCACGAGTTGGTCTTTACCTATTACGGCTACGAGGATGACGACGAGGAAATGACCCGGCTGCGCTTGAAGCACGCCAATCTGCTGGGCCCCGCCGGTTTCGTGTCCATGGACGACAGCGAAATGCTGAACCAGGTGCAGATCGGCGTCACGGGATACCCCGAGGCGCGCGGCATTGTCGAGATGGGCGGGCGCGATACCGAGCCGGCCGACTACATGGTGACCGAAGTGCTGATCCGGTCGTTCTATGACTATTACCGCAAGGCGATGGGGCTTTGATATGGATACCTGGAAACCTGTTGCACGGATTGCGGACATTTCGCCCGACACCGGCACATTGCGCGTGATGCACGAGGGCGACGCGGTCTGCCTGTACAAGCTGCCCGACGAAATCTGCGCCACGCAGGACCGCTGTCCGCATGGCAACGCCAGCCTGGCCGACGGCTACCTGGAGAACGGCACGATTGAATGCCCGCTGCATCAGGGCGTGTTCGACATCCGCACCGGCAAGCCGCAATGCCCGCCGGTCACCACGGATCTGCGCCGCTACGAGGTCCGCGTCGAGGCGGATACGGTTTATTTGAAGGCGCAAACGCCGTGAACGCCGGCACGATCGTCATCGTCGGCGCGGGGCAGGCGGGCGGCTGGGCCGCCACCACCTTGCGCGAACGGGGCTACATAGGCCGCATCATCTTGTTAGGTGACGAAGCGCACCCGCCTTACGAGCGCCCACCCTTGAGCAAGGCGGTACTGAGTGGCAGTGTGCCGCCCGAAAGCACCGAATTGTTCTCCGCCGAACGCCTGGCCGCCCTGGATATTTCCTTTCGCCCGGGCATCGCCGCCACGCGATTGCGGCTGGCGGCCAAGCAGGTGGATACGTCCGACGGTGGCGCAATCGCCTACGACAAGCTGATCCTGTGCATGGGCGGCCGGCCCATCGTGCCGCCGCTGCCCGGCGTGGCATGGGGCGAGGGCGCAGCGGCCTCTACGGACGCCCATGGCGTCCACGTGCTGCGGACCCGAGACGACGCGCTGCGCCTGCGCGCCTGCTTGGGGCCGGGCAAGCACATCGTGATCGTGGGTGGCGGATGGATCGGGCTGGAAGTCGCCGCCACGGCACGCCAGGCCGGCACCCGCGTCACCGTACTGGAACAAGCGGATCGGCTATGCGCCCGCAGCGTGCTTCCCGCCGTGTCCGCGCATTTGGCCGCGATGCACGCCGCGCAGGGCGTCGACGTTCGTTTGGGCGTGGGGCTGCGCGCGGTGCTGCGCGAACCAGGGGAATCGCAAGCGGGGCGGCCGTCCCAATCGCAGTCCCAGTCCCGGTCCGTAGCCGAGCTGACTGGCTCCCACCCCGTGGCCGAACTGACCGATGGGCAACGCCTTGTCGCCGACGCCGTGGTGCTGGGCGTGGGCCTGCAAGCCAATGATGCCTTGGCGCGCGAGGCCGGCATCGCCTGCCAGCGCGGTGTGCTGGTCGACCAATACTGCCGCACCTCTGCGCCAGACGTGTACGCGGCGGGCGACGTGGCGGTGTCCACGCATGCTGAAGCCGGGGGAACGATGCGCCTGGAGTCCTGGCAAAACGCGCAAGACCAAGGCACGGCGGCGGCCCTGTCCGCGCTCGGCGAACCCGCGCCGTATCTGCCCACCGGCGCAGTCTGGTCCGAACAATACGACGCCATGGTGCAAATCGTGGGCTTTCCCGCGCTTGCCGCAAGCGAAGTGCTGCGCCCGCAAACGGACGCGGGAGCCTTGGTGTCGGTGGCGCTGGACGGCGGCGGTCGGGTAGTGGCAGCCGTCACCGTGAACGCGCCGCGCGATCTGCGGCAGCTACGCAAGTGGATCGCCCAACGTGCGCTTGTGAACCCCGCATTGTTGCAGCGGCCCGACGTGCCGCTGGCCAATGCCGAAATCCGCTAACGGAGCCGAAGCCAGATGGAACCGCTTTCAGAAGTCATGCCGATCAAAGCCGCCTGCGAAGCGGTCGTTCTGAGTTTTTTTCATGCGCTGGACACCCGCCGCCATGACGCCGCCGCCGCGTTGATGGCCGAAGACGGCGTCTGGATGCGCCAGGGGCGCAAGCTTAGTGGCCCGCAGGAAGTCCTGGCGGCGCTGGAGGCCCGCGCGCCCGAGCGCAGCACCTGCCATGTCATCACCAACCTTCGGCTGGTATCGACGGACCGCACGCACGCCACGGTGGGCTACTTCCTGACCGCCTACGAAAGCGTGCCGCAAGAGCAGGGCGGGGCACCGAGGCTGGTGTCCATCCGTGAGTGCCAGGACGTGCTTGTGGCAACAAAAGAGGGCTGGCGCCTGGCCGACAAGAGCAGCCGCCGCCATCTGCCACCGGAGTAAGCCGGCGACCCTCCCACGCATAAAAAGACAAATTCAGCCCCCCAAGGAGACATCAATGGATGCCACAACCATAAGAACACTGGCGCTACGGCTGCACGAAGCCGAGCAAAGCCGCCGTCAGGTGCGCCAGCTATCGCTGGACCATCCCGACATCACCATTGCAGACGCTTACGCGATTCAGCGCGAATGGGTCGCGCACAAGCTTGCGTCGGGCCGCCGTCTGGTCGGCCACAAAATCGGGTTGACCTCGCGTGCGATGCAGCTGTCATCGCAGATCGACGAGCCTGATTACGGCGCACTGCTTGACGACATGTTGTTCGCCGACGGCGCCGAGATTCCGCGCGGCCGCTTCATCGTGCCGCGTGTGGAAGTCGAGCTCGCGTTCATTCTTGACCGCGCCCTGCAAGGCCCCGGTGTGACCCTGTTCGACGTGTTGGACGCGGTGCGCTACGTGATTCCGGCGCTGGAGATCATTGATGCGCGGTCGCACCAGATCGACCCCGATTCCAAGCGGCCCCGCAAGGTCTTCGACACCATTGCCGACAACGCCGCCAATGCGGGCGTGGTAATGGGGGGCCGCCCGGTGCGCGTGGGCGACATGGACCTACGCTGGGTCGGCGCAATGATGTCGCGCAACGCCGTGATTGAAGAAACGGGCCTGGCCGCAGGCGTGCTCAACCATCCCGCCAACGGCGTGGTTTGGCTGGCCAACAAGCTGGGCGAACACGGCGTGTCGCTGGAACCCGGCCAGATCATTCTTAGCGGTTCGTTCACCCGGCCCGTTTTTGCCGACGCCGGCGACACGTTCCATGTGGACTACGGCCCACTTGGTTCGGTCAGCTGTCGCTTTGTTTGACACCGGCATCACAACAGCGCGCCCGATATCCCTAAACCCCAAGCGCAGGCGCGTTCGATATCCCCACAGGAGACAAGCAGTGAAACCCTCTAAGCCCTTGATTTTCATGGTGGCCGCCGCCTGTGCAGCGGCACCGTTCACTCAATCCGTAGCCCAACAGGCCGCCTGGCCCACGCACGCCATCACATTGGTCGTGCCGTTTGCGGCCGGCGGCGGCGGCGATACGCTGGCGCGGCTGGTGGCCGAACCGCTATCGCGTGAACTTGGCCAGTCCATCATCGTGGAAAATCGCCCCGGCGCGGGCGGCAATATCGGCACCTCCATCGCGGCGCGGGCCAACCCGGATGGCTACACCCTGTCGTACGGCACCAACGGCACGCAGGCCACCAACCATTGGCTGTACAAATCTCCCGGCTACACGCCGAGCGACTTCGAACCGATCTCGCGCTTTACCGTCATTGCGGCCGCGCTGGTCGTAAACGGCACGGATGACCGTTTCAAGACACTGGAGCAGTTGCTGGCCTACGCCAAGTCGCACCCCGGTGACTTGACCTGTGGGTCGGCCGGCAACGGCACGTCGTCGCACCTGGCCTGTGAACTGCTGAACCAGATGGCCGGCATCAAGGTCATGCACATCCCCTACAAGGGCGGCGGCGCGGCCATGACGGACCTGCTGGGCGGACGCATCTCGTTCCTGATCGACGTCATGCCGAACGTGTCGGGCCAGATTGCCGCCGGCAAATTGCGCGCGCTGGCCGTCACCACGCCTGAACGGGTCGCGTCCAACCCGAGCATTCCAACCATGAACGAGGCGGGCGTGAAGGGTTATGAATTCTTCGCCTGGGACGGCTTGTACGCGCCGAAAGGCACGCCACCCGCCGTGCTGGACAAGCTGAACGCCGCGGTCAAGCGCACGCTGCAACAGCCCGAGGTCAAGAAGGCCCTGGAATCGCGCGGCGCCATCCCGTCGCCCACATCGCGCCAGTCGCTGGCGGACTTTGGCGCCGAGGAATACACGCGGCTGGGCAACGTGGTGAAAACCGCGGGCGCCGCAATCGATTGACTGCGGCGGGAAAGGAGGCGTGATCGGAGGCACACGGTCACGCGCTTCCTTTGATAACCGGGCACCGGCCTCGGTGGCGCCCGGACGAATGCGCTAACGCATCCTATACAGCTCGAAATGGAAATGACGCGCGACCGGGAAGCCGTGGGCGGCAAGATCCTTGCGTAGCGCCTCGCCCAATGCGGAGGGGCCACAGAACCAGAGGCTGGCCTCGCGCCATGCGGGCACCAGCGCACGCAGCCTTTCACCATTGAGCCTGCCGTCGCGCGCGCGAATCAATAGGTGCAGCCGCACACCGGCTGCCTCGGCGCGCGCCCGTAGCCGGGCAAGCGCGGCGTCATCGACTTCGTTGGTCACGTGAATCAGGTCGATTGCTGGCGGCGTGGCAGGGTGGGAGTTGCCGTTGCCGTTGCCGTTGCCGTTGGCATTCGCATCGACATTCGCCTTGGCATCGGCCAGCGAGTCCATGCGGGCCAGGAAGGGCGTGATGCCGATACCGCCCGCCACCCAGATCTGGCGGGGCATGCCGTCGTCAAACGTGAAGTCGCCGTAAGGGCCCTCGATGCGTACCGCCTGGCCCGGTTTCAGGGTTTGCGGCAAGCGGCGGGTATGGTCGCCCAGCGCCTTGGCGATGATGGTGATGCGGGCCGCGTGGGGTTTCCAGGCGGAAGCAATCGTATAAGGGTGCGGGCCTTCCGACGCATTCGACATGGCAAAGACGAACTGACCGGGACGATGGCCCGGCCACCCCGGGCTGGTTTCCAACTCGATTTCCAGCGATTCCACCCCCGGAAAATGCGTCAAGCCGACCACCTTCGCCCACACTTGTCGCCCAGCGTTGGAAGCCCGCAGCAGCAAAAGCACGGCGGCCACGCTGCCGGCCGCCATCAATGCGGCGGCAAGCCACCCCACCGGCTGCGTCCAGTAGCCGTAGTCCAGCAGAACCACGGCATGCGCGACCAGCACCAGGAATAGGGCCGCGATAATCCGATGCGTCTTGTAGAACAGCCGATAGGGAAAAAAGCGCAGCAGCGCCAGCACCACCAACACCACGACACCGTAAAACGCCCATTCGCCCAGCGCTTCCGCGTCGTGCCGCCACCGATGCAGAAACGTGTCGACGACATCAACCGGGGGCTGGCGCGGCGGCCGGGCGCCGGGCTCGAACCAGCCCCACTGGATCGCCGGCCGAAAGCCGTTCTTGAACAACCAGTGCAGCAGCGAGAAGAATAGGGCGCCGACGCCCAACCATTTGTGCAGCCGGTACATCTTGTCCAGGCCGCCCAGCGGTCGCTCGGGCCAGCGCGGGCGCGCCGCCAGCACCAGCGCCAGGCTCATACAGGCAAGGGCAAGCAAGCCGGACAACTGGATCAGCGCGGCGCGCACCATATAAGGACTTGATGCGCCCCACAACCGGGAATCGGCCAGCGCCCACAACAGCGCGACTAGCAGCAAGGAAAAAACCAGTGTCAGCTTGATCGCGCGCATCTTGCTCCTTCGGGTTCAGCGCGCGCATGGGTCCGGGCAAGCGCTGTCGACGTGGTTGATGGAACCGGCCATCAAGATGCCTCTGCGGTGACGGGATACCGCGACCCTCTCTGTCACCGAATTGTTCGATGAATATAGGCCTGCATCCGGCGAAAGTCTTGGACAAAGATCAAGGTTTTCAAGGCGCCATTGCTTCGCGCGCCAAGCGCGCGACCTCTTGGGCCACGCCTTTGCGTTCGCTGTACCGGTCCGTCAGGTAGTCGCTGCGGTCGCGCACCAGCAAGGTGAACTTGACCAGTTCTTCCATCACGTCGACCACGCGGTCGTAGTAGGCGGACGGCTTCATGCGCCCGGCATCGTCAAATTCCTGGAACGCCTTGGCCACCGATGATTGGTTGGGGATGGTGACCATCCGCATCCAGCGGCCCAGCACGCGCAGCGCGTTCACCGCGTTGAAAGACTGCGACCCGCCCGACACCTGCATGACCGCCAGCGTGCGGCCTTGCGTGGGGCGCACGCTGCCGCTCTCCAGCGGCAGCCAGTCGATCTGGCTCTTGAAGACGCCGGTCAACGTGCCGTGGCGTTCGGGGCTGCACCACACCTGGCCTTCGGACCACAGCGACAGCGCACGCAGCTCGGCCACCTTGGGATGATCGGCAGGCGCGCCGTCCGGCAACGGCAAGCCGCGCGGATCGAAAATGCGCGTCTCGGCGCCCAATCGGTTCAGAATGCGAGCGGCTTCTTCGACCAGCAGCCGGCTGTAAGAACGCTCGCGCAGCGAGCCGTACAGCAACAGGATGCGCGGCGGATGGGAGGCGCCATGGGCCAGGGAAAGCTTGTCGTGGCTGGGCACGTCCAGCAGGGCTTCGTCCAACGCGGGCAGGGCGTCGTCCAACGCGTAATTGGCTTCGTTTGAAGCAGGCAAGCGGTCGTCCATCGAGGGTAGAGCTCCGTTTGAACGGGATGGGGAAGGGCAGGTGGAAGGCGCGCAGCCGCGACGGCCTGGCGACGGTCTAGCGCACGCGGCGTCCGCTGTCGTCGACCACAACTTCGCCGTCTTCCTTGGTGAACGCGGCGCGCTGCGGCTGGTCAAGAATGTCCAGCACCAGTTCCGATGGCCGGCACAGCCGCACGCCCGCAGCGGTGACGACAAAGGGCCGGTTGATGAGGATGGGGTTTTCAAGCATGGCATTGATCAGCGCCGCGTCGGACAGCGATTCGTCATTCAGGCCCAGCGCTTGGTACGCCGATTCCTTCTGGCGGATCGCGTCTCGTACCGACAGCCCGGCGCGGGAAATCAGATCGACCAGCGTTGCGCGATCCGGCGGCGTCTTCAAATATTCAATGACTTGCGGCTCGATGCCGGCGTTGCGAATCAGCGCCAGGGTGTTGCGCGAGGTGCCGCACTTGGGGTTGTGATAGATGGTGACGGGGTTCATGGTGTCCTGTGAGGTTCGGTTAAGTCGTGCGGCTTGGCGCACGCCACGCCACTGCAACATTCGGCGGTCAGATAATCAACCAGTCCGAACATCAGGGTGGTGTTGGCGCGATAGCGCATGTAGCGTCCTTCCTGTTCGACGGTCAGCAAACGCGATTGCGTCAGCGCCTTCAGGTGAAAAGACAGGTTGGTCGGGGGCAAGTCAAGTTCCGCCGCGATCTGGCCAGCCACGCAGCCGTCGGGCGCCGCGCGCACCAACAGGCGAAAGATGTCCAGCCGGACACCGGAGGCCAGCGATTCGAAGACAGTGACGGCGGTGGTTTTATCCATTCGCGGATACTACAACAATTGTTGAAGTGTCGGAATGTGGAGGGTGCGGTCTGCGTTTACGGGACGGAATTCAGAACCAGGTCAATTTTGTACTTTACATAATACACATTATGCGTAATACGCCAAGGCGGCAGGGTTCGGCGAAACCTGCCGTCTTAGATCAAGGTTTCAACATCCGTTCAGCCTCTTTAGACAAGTCGACGCCGCCCCCCTCGCTTTTTTGTTCGCCCCAGCTATATGCGCTACCGCCCGTGGACAACGCCATGCAGACGTCCAGCTTTTCCAACCCGGTCAAGTCCACCAGGTTGATCCGTAGCCGCGGCTTCTCGCGGTGTATTTCTTTCGCCGTGGCACACACGTCCTCTCCGCAAGAATCATCGCCACCCGCGAACACAAAAATCAATCCATCTCGTTCCTTGCCATCCATTTCCGCCGCAGCCGCTCGCAGACTGGCGCCCAAGGGAGCGTTGCCCTCGTTCCTGGCTTGCCGTACGAGTGCCAGCAACTCGCCGCGCCTGCTGGCTTCAAATGCTCCATGGCCCGCGTCCGCTACACATTTTTTGCCGGCGTACCGCACAAGACGTGTTTCGGTCGCCGGTGGCAGCACACCGATGATTCGCTCGATTTCCCGCTTGGCCAGTTCCTTGCGCGGGGTCGAACTCAAACCGGTCCGGCGCGTCATGGCGGCGGACGTATCCAGCACAAAGGCGACCTGCGTCGGCCATTGTTGCGGGGGTTCGGGTGTCGGCTCCGGCTCTGGCTCGGGCTTCGCTACCTCCATAGCCACTGGCTTGGCTACCGGAACCACGGGAACCCTTGCTCGAATCATGAACCACCACCAAAGCAATGCCAGCAATAGCACCAGTGCCAGCAGTGCGATCAACCCGAGCCACACCCATCGCCGCATCGGGTTTGTCGGCGGGCTTGACGCGGGTTCGGCGGCCACAGGCGTTTTGTTTGGCCACCACGTCATCAACAGCCGACCTTCAACGCTATACATCGTCGCCGGCTCGGCGGGCGTCAGCAATCCGCGCAGCAATTCGGCCTGCGGTTGCATGCCACGAGACTCCAGCGTATGGGCCAGGCTGCCAAGCTGGGTTAGGTGTTGTGCATGCCGTTGCAACAGAGCGCTCTGCTCTTGCTCCGATAACTGCGCGAACGGCGTCACTTGCCCCTGCTGTGTCGTCCACCACTCAATGGCCCCGTCGCGACCCGGTTTGGGAATGGCATAGACCTGGGCAACACTAGGCGGAAAATGCCGCTCGATGATTGCCACGCGATCGTCGAAGCCGCGTACGAGGTGCTCTGAAGTTGAACCACTGGGATTTATATCCCGCTTAAATCGCTGCACAGTTTTGGTCTGATAATAGATTCGGCCGATGAGGCGATGTCTCGCTCATCGGCTCCCGCCCTAGGGGGCTTGCAGAACGCTGGTGCGCATGCGCTTTACCATCTGTTCCAGTTCTTGAACCTTGCGTTGACGCGCCGCGATCTCTTGGCTGCTGTCATCATGCGCGATGGGTTGGGCCTGCAACGCCGCGAGATCTTTCTCCGCCAATTGCAGTTGCACGTTTAGCCGAGCATTCGAGCCGCTTTGTTGTCGAACCCGGTCAAGCAGTTTGCGGGTGGTCGCCACGACGTTGTCACGCGCCCTCTCCTGCTCTTTAACGGACTGTCCGATCGATGCGCGCTGAGCCTCCAATGCGCTCAGAGAATCGCGGAACATCGCATTTTCCGCCTGCGCGGAAGTCAGCCGTGCTTCCTTGTCGTCCACCGTTTTCCGGTATCCGCCCGATCCGTCGCATTGCATCTTTTGAATGATGCTCACGTCACGGTCATTGGGATCGCAGGCGCCGGGCGGCAAGGCCGCGCAGCCGGCGAGCCCCATTAGCATCAATGGGAAAAGCAAACGCAGGTTCATACCGTTTTGCCCCAGTCAAGCGAATCACGCTGCGTCGTCAAGGTACCCATGGCGCCGCGCAGCTTGTCCGCCTCGACTTGCAGCTTTTCAATCTGGGCATCGAGCTTTTTGATATCCACCTGTGACCCCGCTTTCGTGGATACCGAGGCTTCTCGATAACTGCCAATCTTGTTATCGATGTTCTCCTGTTCTTGCTTGATGCGCGCAATGTCGGCGTCGATATCACGCAATTTCTTGCGCGCGACCGTTTGGTCGATCGTCCCCTGTGCGACGTCAAGCCGCAACTGTTCAATCTTTTGCGTGTCCGTTTCAATCACGGCCTGAAGCGTCTGAGACCGCTGCTGAAGCTTGGCGGTGTCCTTTTCCACATCTTGCGTGATGGCGTCAAGCATTGCGCCTGTGGATTTGTACTGACTGCGGCGGTAATCCAAGTAGTAGTTCGTGCCCATGGCAATACCGCAAGCGCCGATGCCCGCGATCACCGCGCACATTGCCTTCTTGTTGGCAGGCGCGGCGAGCAGGCACGCCGTCACACCGACTGCCGCCGCGCCCGCGCACGCGCCAAAGCCCGAGCGACTAAAAAACTCGGCGTCGTTACCTTCCGTCAGCCGGGGATCCAACTGCGCACCGCTCAACATAGAGCTCCCCGTGCTTGCACAACCGCTGATTGCCAGCGTGGCAACGACCAACCACGCGATAGATGCGCGACGCAAACCCTTCCCAAATGCCCGCATGAACTTCTCCTTTTCTTAGTTTTTGATGGCTGCGATGCAAGTCGGCAACCAGTTTTCCTTGTCCACTTTCCAAGACTTCAAATAAACCTGCTGATGCGTCCAGTACACGTTCAGGAACGGCTCCAGACCTTTAAGCTTCTCGTTTTGCTCAAGCATCTTTTTCACCACTGGCACTTGCTTGGCGATGTTTTCCTTGCCATACAGCGTCGCGGCGTCAACCAAACTGCTTGCGTAGTACTGATTTGTCTGCGCAAGCTCATAACGCCGCTTGTCGATGTTGGCTTTGTAGGTTGTGCACTCCGCCGCGTCAGGCGACGCTTGGCAAAGATCGTCGTACGTCTTCTGGACGTAATTGACATAGCGGCCGTCGTCCCGCAATTTGGTACATAGAAACGCGCCCAGATTCAAGCTTGCGCGGATTGCCTGATCGCGGGCCTCTTCCTGTTTGAGGTTGCTGGCCCTCAGCTTTCCTTCAAGATCCTTAAGCTGCTCTTTGAGTTTGCGGTCCTCGACTTTGCCGGCAAGGTCTCCAAGCTCCTGCACGGCGCTTTTCCCTTTGCCCGTAGCGTCGGCGGAAACATTGCCGCTACCCAGGGACTTCCACCCGTCCTCAAGCTGCTGAATCCTTTCTCTGGACGTCAGTTCCGGCGCGGCGATAACCCAACGCACGCCTAATGTGTTGTCTTTCTGCTCGCCTTCTTCGCTGTAATAGCGCCCCTCGCGCCGTGCGGCGGAGCGGATGCCCTCTTCAGCCTTGCGGAAGTCACCGCCGCGAACAACGAATGCGCCTGTGCCGCCGTGCTGCCGGTCCAGCTTGTTCAGCCGGAACGGGTCCTGGGTCATTTCCGCGGCATTGCCCAGCATGTCGTGTAGGCCGAGAGGATTGGGCTTCAACAATCCGATCTGCTGGAGCTTTCCATTGGACGATTGCGCGCCCGCATACCATTCATAACCGCCCAGGCCGTCCGGCATCGGATAGCGGGTTTCGACATAAGCGGCGGGGTCCACGTTCACGCCACCCCGAGCCGCGAATTCCCACTCGACTTCGGTAGGTAAGCGAACGAATCCACTAATGTGGTCCTCTTTGGGCAACGCGTCCTTTTTCTCGGTGCGCAGCCAGAGGTTGTACAAGTGGGCCGCGTGCACCGCATCGAACCAACTGATATGGGTCACGGGGATCATTCCGGCTCTCGCGGGCGCGGCACAGGCCTTGTCAGTCCCGCCGACAAGCGTCAGCAACGCGCCGTATTGCTGCGTGCTCAACTCGTATTTGGCGATCAGGTAATAGCGCGCAGCGTTCTTCGCTTTCGTATCAGTGAAGCTGCCGGCGATGTGCGCCAACCGGCGTTGCTCCACGAAGGCAAATGTCTCGGTTTCCTGCCCCACGGAAATAGGCAGGTCGTCCAATGGCCCGGCTGCCGGCACGATGACCTTGCGAAATACGATTGCGCCATCGCACGGCAGCGGTAGGACAATGTCGCCTTCCTGCGGCTTCGGGTTGTAGTAGCGCTCTTCCCACTGGGATGCGGACTGCGCCGTCCCCGCAAACGAAAACGCAAACAGTGCAACGAAGACAATCCAATTAGATTTCACGCAAACTCTCCGCGGGTTGAATGCGCCGCGCGCTCATCGCGCCCCAAAGGGAGGCCAGGATCGCGACCGCAAGCGTCAAGGAAAATGCCGCCATGACATGGGCCGGGGTTACTTGCGCGGCAAAGCCACCGGTGTCCACGCTTGAACCCAGCAACTGGTTAAAAACCCGGCTGACGGCGGCATAGACGCCGATGCCTATCAGAAATGCGATGGCGGTCAACGCCAACGCCTGAATAGCGATGTATGTGGTGATCGCCGCGCCGTTCATGCCGATCAGCCGCAACGTCGCAATTTCACGGCGTTTACGACGGACATTGGCCAGGAACGCGCCAACCAGCGACATCAGACAACCGAATATCGAGGTGCCGGCGATCACGCCGAACACGGTGGACAGCAAGTGATCGATCGCCTTCACGTTGCGTATGTCCGCCAGGCGGCTTGCCGTTTCTATGCGTTGACCATTAAGCACCGCCTCCAAGGCCTGGACAGAATCAATGTCCCGCGCGTACACGCGCGCCTTTGCATAACGACGTTTGGCGCCGGTAATTGGCTGCCCGTCCGCTTCGTCTTTGGCCAGCCCCGGAACGGCATAGCCGTCCCGGTACCACTCCATGTCCTGAAGCAACGCCAATCGCACGAACCCCGCGGGCCGGGGATAGGCTTCGGCTGCCAGCACCGCGTACACGGTCACGACAAGAATTCCGTGCTGGTCCTGCCCGTCCAGCCGGCGCGCGACCTTCATGCGAACGGCGTCGCCGGGTCCGACCTGGAGCTTTTTCGCCGCCTGGGCACTTAGCACCACCGCCCTGCCCTCCAGCCCCGAGACGTCCATACCGGCCAGTATCGGGTCGCCTTGCCCGGTGGGCACAATTTCCGCTCCATCCACGAACTGCGAGCCGCTGACATATAAATCCGCTTGCGTATTCAGTGACCTGGTAAGGCCAACGACAAAGCCGGCCTCGGGCCGCCGTGCCAACGTTTCCAGCCATGCGTCGTCATAGCTTCCGCTGCTCAACATGCGTACCTCCAGATTGCGGGGGTCGCTCAGGAGTTGGGCTTGCAGCGCGCTTACGACGCCGTGCTTTAGCCCGAACAACAGCAGCAGCGGAGCAATAACCGCCACCAGGGACGTCACCATGCATAGCGAAACCAGCCAGTCGTGCTTCAGGTCGGCGCAAGACAGGCCGGCAATGTGGCGAAGCTTCATTGCCGCTCCTCGTCCAGCACGAATTCGCTTCTGCCAGGCTCGAGTACGGGCCGCATGCTGGGCAAGCCGAACTCGCGCACCAGGCTCCGGTCGTGCGAGACGATGACGGTTGCCATCCCCGCACTGCGCGCGAGCTCGATAAGCAGACCGAAAAGGCGGCGGGCATTGTCGGGATCCAGCGCGGAGGTGGGCTCATCGGCCAGCAATAGTTGCGGACGATGCGCTAGCGCGCGGACGACTGCTACCCGCTGTCGCTCTCCAATGGACAAGGCGGCGGGCTTCTTCTCGAGCAGATGCGCCAGGCTCAATGTATCGATCGCGAAGCCAAGTTCATCGTCCATCCCCGGCAAACCCAACAAACGGCGGGGCAACATAATGTTCTCGAAGGCGGTCAGATAAGGCAGCAGGCCACCCGATTGGAGGACAAAGCCCAATCGCACCGATCGCACAGCGGCCAGTTCCCGATCGTGTCTTCGTTGCAGCAGCGGCGTGACATCGATGTCCGCGCCCAACACATATCGGCCGATATGCGCGGGCGACAGCAGCAGGCCAATGCCCTCAAGCAAGGTGCTCTTTCCGCAACCGCTGTTTCCAACGACGGCAAGAACGTCTCCCGCATTCAAGCGTAAGGCGGGCAGGTCGACTCGATACGCGTTCGGACCAATACCTCGAATCAGCCGCAGATCCTCGATGTGAAGCATCACAACAGGCTCAAGGCATCATTTCCAATGGCACGGGATACACATGATCCCGTTGGTCGCTGTCTTTGGCCAACGCCACCCAGCGATCCACATCCGCGTTGTACAACTGATAGTGCTTTAACTTGACGTTCAAGTTGCGGATGAACTTCTCTTGCGCCAGACCATCCATGCTCTTCCAGGTTTCCTCATCCAGGTTAAGCACTTCACTTTGGTACGGCAGGCCTTCGAGGTATTCCGCGACGAAGCCCATTTCGGATAGTTTCCTATCCGACTGCTTGAGCTGATTGGGGTCGGCACCCATGGTGGCCGCAACCGCCCGCAACTGATTGAACATATCCGCGGGCGATATCAGACCTTGATTGGCGGCGTCCACAATCTTACGCATGACGTCGTTCAAGTCGCTTAACTGGCCTTTCGTCAGCAAGACCCGAACGTCGGTCGTTGGGACGTTTTGTTTAATCAGATCGCGGTCGCTGATCCACGCCTGGAATACCGGAGGAACGCGGGCCCCGATTTTCTCGCCAAGATAAGCCAATTTCATCGCGTTGCCGACGAGCTCTGCCTCGTCTTTCATTTTCTCGTCTGCGTTCACCGGCTTACGACCCGGATCGCTGGCGTTGGCGGCGCTGCCCACTGCGTCTTCACCCATATAGGCTGACTTGACCTGCATCGTGATGGCGCTGGCCAGCATGTCTACCTTCTTGCCGAACTCGTCCACATCGCCAGCGTTCACGGGGTAATAGAGCGAGACGTTCGTGCCGCCATATGTAGACAGGTTGCGGTATTGCGCCTCTGCGTGCGTATGGTTCTTTACGCCTGCCGGCGTTTTCAGGTGCAACGTGTAGATCGCCACGCCTGGCTTGGAGGCTTCAAGTCGAACCTGACTGGCATCCAGGCCGGTGGAGGACAGCTTGTTGTCGGCTTCGATCGCTCCGGCGTCCGTTATCAGGACGACATATCGCGCACCAAAATTTCGCCAATCTACGCTGTTGATGGCGTCCATGACGCCCGCGTACGCGTCTTCATCAAACAGGCTGCTGGAAACCTTGGCTTGTGTCAGCCCTGATACCTTGTTCAGAAAGTCCGCACCGCTTTGGACCTTGTTGGGGTCCGCATAGATCTTGCTGACGTACTCAAGCCCCGGGACGGCCTTCACGTTCGATCGAAAGGCCACCAAGCCAAATTTGACGCGATCGCCCAGCTTTTCATGATCGATCTGTGCGTAGACTCGCTTTACGGCTTCCCGCGTCCGATCAATGTAGGGGTTCATCGAAATGCTGGAATCCACGACAAAGACCACCGCCGCGGAAAACTCCTTGATTTGATTCACTCGCTGCTCGGCAGTCGAAGCCTCCCCTGCAACCGAGGCGGCGGCGGGCGCGGCCATGCTGACCGAGGCAACATTCAGGACCCGGGTGCGGAAGCCCTGCTCCGTCATAACCTCTTCGCCGCTCAGAATTGGCAAAAGATAGAAGTTCTTTTGCATATCCACGAACAGCTCTGGCTCCTGCGCCACGATGCCGTCCGCCTTGCCGTTGAGCTTCAACTGGTGCCTTGCCGGTGCAATCTTGTCGACAGGGTCAATCGCGTTCAGGACAGCGTCCAGGCCGTTTCGATCTTTGAAAAACAGCGTACGCTCACGCCCTGCCGGATTGGTGAAGGCCAATGACAGCTGCATGTTCCAATCCACGGTGCACGACTTTTCAACCCACCCAGCGGTCTTGCCGTACGAGTCCGGCCCAACGTTGAGCCATTTGACGTTGGCAACGTCCTGCACGGCGTAGACATAGAAACGGGTGAACGCAGGCTGTAAATTGCCCGATGCCGCCCCAGGGCTTGCACGCAATTGACAGCCCGGCGTCGTAAGGACGCGCTGATACAACGTCTTTTTCCCTTCTTGTAGCAAGGGTGCGGCCGCCATCGCGACGGACGTGGCGCCCAGTAGTGCGCATCCGAGCGACAAGGCAGCGAATAGTTGTTTAACAGGGGTGGGCAACATAGGCATCTGGCGACTCGTCATACGGAACACGTATCAGTTGGGCAAGGACTGCAGGCTGGCGAGCGCCCCGGCTTGTTTCGGATCGCGCTCCAATACGGCTTCATACCAATAACGCGCAGTGGCCGCTTCGGCCTTGAAACAAGTGTTCTTGGATGATGCCGGGTCATATTCGGCGGCGTACGCCAGCGCGATGGTGATATCGCCAGCGTTCGCGCGATTCGCATACAGCCGTTGCGCAATCTCGCACTGTCCCGAATCGCGCGCTGCCCGAATTACCTTAAGCAACGCTTCGGAATCCTTGACGTCGCGCACGCACGCCTGCACAAAACCCATCTTGTCCGCGCTTGCATCGGCCAGCGACGCAACGGTACAACCCGCAGGCGGCAAGGCCGCAGGAGCGGATGCCGATGACGGTTGCGGATCGGCGTCAACGGACCTGTCCTTCCAAAGGAAATAGTAGGCGGCGATACCTGCAGCCACCAGCAATGCGGCCAGACCCAGTGCAAGCGCCAATGTGCGACGTCCCTGCCCGGACGCATGCCTGGAATTGATTTCCGGGGCTGGCTCCGGCTTCGGCTCCTGCTCGATGGCGGCTTGCGGTTCGACGGGTTCCTGAACAGCGGGAGCGGCCAGCTGGCTGCTGCTGCCCACGGTGGGCGCCGCCCCGGCGGCGGCGCCAGGCAATACATCCGGTTCAATTCGAAATGCGTACTGAACGGCCGCCCCACCTGCCACACGCAGGAACCCGCGGCAACGCGGCCCTTGGGTGCCCGCCAGCAACGGGTCGACGAATTCGGGTCCCACTGGCATGACCAGCGTCTGCGCACGCAGGCTTGCACCTTGCAAGCGGATCCACTGCTCGTCGCCGACCCATTGCCGATTGACGACGTCAAGGTGCGCCGCCCCTTCGCTGCGTCGTACCGACAGTTCGACATGGTCGGCGCCCTGCTCCCAAGGAGTGACATGCAGTTCAGCGCGCCCGGGCGATACCGCCTTCAGAAGAATAATTGTCATGGAATTGCACTACGCCTGTCGGACGTTGGCAAGAATGCGTGCCAACGCCTGGTTCTGTTCAAGATTGATTTCGCTACCCGCCGTATGGCCTGCGTTATGCATCACAACGTCTTGCAGACCGGTTAACCAATAACCAACGTAATCCGCGTTGGTATCGAGCGGTACTTCGTGCAAGTCCGGCAGGCCGGCTGAGTCTAGGCTCGTAGTGCGGGCGAAGAGCTTGTGCTTGTTGACGATGCTGACAGGTCTTTTCTCGAACTCGACATTCAAAAATCCCAACCAGGCAACAAAGTCGTTAAGACCCAGCTGCGCGCGCAGCACTTGCCGCATCACCAAGTGCTCGCGCTTGGAGCTGCTGTCCTGACGCGCGGTCAGGCGCCCTTCGATCATTGCTTGCAAATTGACGCGGTTGGCGGTGGTAATCAATTCATCCACCAAGATCTGCGCCACTTCACGTTTGACGCCCATGGCGTCAAGCAGGCGTTTTCGCTCGGGCAGATCACGCAGGTGCGCCACCCAGCGTTGAAAGACCGCCTCGGCGTACAAATGATCGGCCGTCCTCAGCGTCAATTTGATAGAAGAGTTGGCCACCGACTCCGCTTGCGTAACGGTGTCTGGCTTCGCAAATGGGTTGTGCTCGGCGGTATCTTCGAATGCAAATGGGTTGACTTCTGCCGCGTCGTCACACGCCTGCGAATCTTGCGCCGTCGGCTTGGGCGCTTGCGCGTGCAAACCGTTCAAATAGAGTTCACGCAGGTCTTCCTGCGATAGTTCCATGGCTTGCATCAGAATCGGGATCCATCGACGGCTGGCGTAGAGCGCCTGCGCCAATTGCTGACCTAGTTTCCGCTTCTTTTCGACGTCGTCCCCGTCGATGTCCTGGTGATAGCTGGCCAGCCGCGCCAAGGCGCTGCCCCTGCCCTCAAGTTCATCATGCAATTGCTGGCGCAAGCGCCCCAGTTTGAATTCCAGATCGGCGATTCCTTTGATCCCCGCCGCCAGCCGGTTCATGCCGCCGTCGTTCTCCGTCATGACCGCGTCCCAGGCCAGCCTGGGGTCTGCGATACGGCGTCGAATGTCCGGGTGATCGCAAAAGCTCTCGCCCAGTCGTTCCAAGGCCTGGCGCTTTTCCGGATCGATCTGCTCTTTTCCCTTGCCCAGCTTTTTGACAAAGGAGCTGTCCATGCCGGGCTTGCGCACGAGGTAGACGTTATTGAACTGCACGCCAGCGGACCAATCCTTCATGAACGGCAGATTGCCAAAGCGCTCTTCCATTGCGCCGCGCAGCATGCCCGCCCACCCCTCGTCAATCTGGGAACCCCCTTCGTGGGTCAGCATCGCCTGGAGGCGCATGTCGAACATGGTCAGGGCCCAGAACAGGCCGCAGGCCCGTTCGCTTCGCGATTGCGCAGTCTCGCCTTGGGTACATTCCACCCAGCGCTCAAGTACTTGCGCGGTTTCGCTGACCTCGCCCTGCTTGTACGAGCAAACCACGAGGCCGTTCATGGCCTGCGTGATGGTGTAGTTCTCAAACAAATAGGCAACCTTCCCGCGCAGCAGCATTTGGCCGACAGGGTTGCCTTCAGAGGAGATCTCCGATAATTCGCGCGCCTTGTATCGCCCGCGGTAACCCGGAAAGTCCAATAGGTCGACCGATGACACTCGTGGCTCGGACTCCGTTTCGACCAGCGGGAAAATAAGCTCCACGGTCAATACGGCCAGATGCGATATCAGGAGTTCTGTCGGGGCGCCCAGCTTTCCATCTACGACGGGACGGACAGCGAGGTTTTTGTCCCGTTCCGAGCCTTGCCGCAACAAGACGTCCACCGACATGATGCTGTCGCGGCCATACTGCAGCTCGTCTCCTTCCCGAGTTGCCAGCGCCGACAGCGGCAAGTAGGCCGTCTCTGCATTTTTCAGTTTGCCCAAGCTGGCCGCGACGGCCGCATACATCTGCGTGAATTCAGGCAGTTCTCCCCACAACACGGAAAACAATTGAGCGCGCTCGTCCGGTGAGAGATGCGGCGCCAGCTTCATTGCGTGCTGCCAGTACCCATTCTCCAATAGCCGCAGCGGCTTTGCGAAGGACGCGCGTGCGTAATCCCATAGCGACACCACGTCGTCGGCATTGACGCCGCGTTGTATCGCCCCGCCGTCCTTTCCGTGGAACCGGGCCAGCATCTGTTCTATACGGGCTTCATCGAGCCGATATTCCACGCGGTGCTGGTCGAAATCGTTGAACCAGGAATTGCTCAGGATCTTGGCAAGGTCAATCTCGCGAAACAGGCGCACTTCAACCGGATACGCATCATCTTCCGAAGGCTGCGCATTGCGGGTAAAGCGCGTCACCAAGCCCGTCGCCTCCTTGCCCGTTCCGGGGGGATTGATGTGCGTGATGAAGTTGACCAGTTGGCCGCCGTAGTTGGCTTCGAATTGACCACGCTGATCGGCACCAAGCGCAGATATCAAGTACGACTTTCCCGCCTGGGACTCACCGAAAAATCCGATGGTCATGGGCGACTGCGCCGCGCGCATAAGGTCGCGGCTTTTATTGCGTAATTGGCGCAACTGATGGACCAGGCTATCCGCCTCGCTGTTCAACTGCTTGGAGTTGCCACGTACCTGGTCGACCCAATCGATGGCGGCGCCGGCTCCCTCCAAAAGGGCGTTCCACTGGCGGGCGAGTTCGTTTTGCTGTTGTGTCATGGTGTCAGATCTTCACGCTGCCGCTATCGAGCCAATACGAGTCCTGCCCCAAGCCGGCGTGCAGCAGCGTATTCATCTCAAAGCGGATATGGCTCTTTTGAATCTGGACGGCGTCCGCTCCCTCTACCCGTTCGATGCCCAATTCATCACTGATCAGGCCTTGCCGGCGATCGCGCTCCGAAGGCTGCTGCACGGTGAAGTACACGTGAGCCCGGGCGTCAGGCACGCTAGCGTCGCGCTCCTGGCTTTCGCGGAATTTCTTCTGCCAGGCCGGCTGAAATCCCAACAGGTAAATCGGCGCGGCGGGCCAACGTTCGCAAGCCAATTGCCGATACCCCAGGCGTGTGTCCGCGTTCAGCAAATACGGTTTTGCATCGCCGGAACCATCCCGGGGCAGCTCAATGCAGCCATCTTCCGGAGGCAAGCCGTCGGGCGTGCGAGTCTTGATGTCCGAATAAAGGACGTCCGCCTGCTTGATCAGGTTATTGCCGTCGATCCGGCCAAAGTAGCGGATCAGGGGCAAGGGTCGAATCCTGGAAGGACTGAAGTAGAAATTTGCCAGGCGGCGATTTTCGGTAAGCCAGCACACCATGGCACCGACCGCCGCCGTCGTCTTGGGATCGCCGATCAGACCGCCCTTGTGAAACGGGAACCAGGTGCCGCTGCGGTAGTTCTGCATTGGCAGCACGCGGCCAGAGGGCAACGCGGCAAGCTGGCGGATCAGCGTCTGCACGCCGGGCAGGCACGACGGGCGCCCGGTCAACAACAGTACATCGCAGTCGTAATGCGCAACGACTTCGCTGAGCGAGGTCAGCGTCTTGCAGATGTTCAGGCCGTCCGTCAGGAAATGCTTGTGCAGGACCGCCGGATCGAACGTCAACTCGATCCCGCCCAGATCAAGAATGGTCGGCACGCCCAGATCACTGCTGAGGTTTTTGGACACGAAATCGCGTACCGGCGCGCTGATGCGGTTGTCTGTTCCGAGCCAATGCGCCCATGTTGCTGTCCGCTTGCGGCTGCCTTGTTCCAGATCGAAGCGTTCGTATTCAGCCAATAGGGCCAGTGCCAGCGGATAGAACGCCTGCAACGTCAGTTGTTGACGCAGCACCATGTCGCCAGCGCCAAGGCTGCGAGCGCCACAAATCCGATCCGCAAGGTCGCCCGGATGTTGGGCGCCCTTCTCTTTCAGCGCCGCTTCAAACGAGGGCAAAATGAAATGCCGTATGACGTCCAGAACGATGTCGTCACCGGCAACCTTGAAGCCGTCACGGAACCGCTGTACGGGCGTGATCGGCGCGTTGCTGCCGCTGCCCGCCGCGTCGCGCTGCATTACATATTCATTGATAACAAGGTCCGTCGTGCCCCCGCCGATGTCGATAGAGGCGACGGTGATCGATTCATGATCTTGTTTTCCGGGTCTTGCAATGGTCTCGAAGAACTCCTCCGGATGTCCGCCGAAGTTCTCGCCGATCTCGGTATACAGGTAGACCAGCTGCGCGCACGTCGCCTCGTCCCACTTCACCACCACCTTGGGCAAGGGAACATGCAGGCGGTTCTCGTCGCCGGCATCGTCATGCGGGTCGTCGTTATAGTCGGCGGCATGCCAGCCCATGCTCTTCCAAAGCAGGCCGAGCGCGTCGCGTACACGATTGCGGAACTTGGTGCGCTCAACTTGCGGCGTGCTGGGCGGCACCGTCAGGATGACGGTTCGCAACCAGCGCGAGGTCGCCGCATTTTCTTTATCTTTGCGATACAGAATGCTATTGATCTGGGCTACCGCTTGGGTAAACACCTCGTTGAGCATGAGCGTCATTAATGAAGACCGCGAATACTTGGTCTCAAAAACGGATTCCACGCCTTTAGTCACATACAGCGCCCGCCCTTCGTCATCAATCAGGTCGGCTAAAGGCTTCAGGGTGGCCATGGGCTCCTGTTGCCCTTTCAAGCTGCTTGTATTCAAACGCCAAACTTGATCGTAGGGGCGAGAATCCCATAAATAGCGCTTTGGGCTGGACAGGCCCGTGGACCCTTCCGTGCCTTCGCGCAACGCGGCCAGCTTTGATGCCTCTGTCCCCACTCGCGTCATGCTGCCCCACGCGAACGCATCGTGCCGCCCGCTTTGCATTGACCACTGATCCAAGCCCAGATTGATCTTCGCGAATTCCACGCGCGATTCAAACGGATGGTCGTAGATCTGCTCAGGCGCGCTCATGTCACGCAGCACCAGGTGAGTGTTGCCATGCAATCCGCGATTATTCTGCTCAGGATCTTCGACCAAAATTCCGCAAGTACGGGAATTTCCAACGTCCAGAACCAGGTCCACGGCGATGGGTTTACCCGCACCGACCGCGTTGCGCAGTTTTACCTTCACCGTCGGAACCGCCACCTGCGCTTCTCTATTGGGATAGGTGGTGGGCGCAGGTCCCCGCAATAGGCTCAGCAGGTTCAGGTAATGCGCGATGTGGCGCTTTTGGGCCAACTCGCTCTGAATGTCCTCAAGCTCGCGCTTGGCGGCCACACATTTGTCCTTGAAGACCTCGGCCAACCACTCTTTCACCCAGATCAGGTCCAGGAACCAGCGCATCTCGCTAAGATGCACTGCCAAGCGAAATGCCTGCCCGTTGCGCAGATCTTCGTCGTTGGGCGCGAGATAGGCCACGCCCTCGCGTTTGGGCATGATGCGGGTATCGAACGCGAGCGTCAGCCGATGGGTATGACCGTGTTCATCAGGCGTGGCGAGCCTGACGATACGTAAACGGCTCCAGTTGTTTGGCCCCTGGTCAAAACGGGTCGGCGAGAGGTATCGAAAAAATGGCACCGGCAGCCAAAGCCCGTCAAGGATATCCAGGCTTTCTTTCATGCTTACATCATCCAGACCCGGAGCGGGGTGCCCCCGGTCCATTTTCTCGGCTTCGGATTCAAAACACAGTGTGCCGTCGTTGGCCTCGAAAAGACGCGCCAGCAGGCCATTGCCCAACAAGGCAAACTGACCCGCCGGCTCGCGGCGCAGGTCGAGCGTTACCGCAAGATCGAGAAACTGGATGCCGGTGTCTCCAAAGAGATCGACCGTTTGGATTTCGGTATAGGTGTCGACTTTAGGCAGCATGACGGTATGAGTCGCTTCAGGACTACGGCTGGCGCATGGTCAGCGGGAATTGTTCGGAGCCGTAGTTGCCCGAGCAGGCGGCAACATGGGAGGCGTTCGGTTCGCAACGGATAGCGGGCATTTCATAGGTCGAGCCGTCGTTACATGAGGCCTGCGCGCCGGTGCTGATCAGCAATGCACCACTGGCTACCACCGCGCTTACCGGCGCTTGGCATTTCGAGCCATTCCGCCTGTCCAGCGTGACATGGCCCTTGCCTTTTTCGAACTGATATTGCAGGCGGAGGGGCTCGCCGGTATTGCGGTCCTGAATTCCAGCCCGCACGCGCCAGTCCCCATTCAGAAAAGCCGCGGTGCCGTCCGCCAGTGCGGGAGGCAATACCAATGGATTGCCATCGGGGCCTCGGCTCGCCACTGGCGCGCTGGCATCGCCCATAGGCGGTGCAGTCTGGGCGCGCGCGTCTCCCGTCGCCACGCCGCCGTCGCCAATTCCATGGGAAACATCGGGCTTGAGCGCCTGGACGTCGTTCGCGGCCGTGCCTTCCGCTGCCGCCTGTATTCCGTTCGTGCCGCCGGCGGAAGCTGTCTGCGAGCCAACAAGAGCTGCGGTCGGCGCAAGGCCTGCGATGGACGATTCCGCATGGGGCATGTCCGCCCGCGTCCCATCGACCGGCGGCGTCTGTACGAGGGACGCCGAGCGATCGTCAACCGGAGGCGCGGATATCTGCGCTGCGCCGATCAGTGGCAGCCCTGCCAGGACAGGCACTGAAGGCGCGCAAGCGCGAAGGGTGAAGAGCAACAGCGCCGCCAACAACAGCGGCAATAGCAGCCACCACCACCGGCTGCGCCACCACGGCGCGGCTGCGGTCAGCGGCGCGCTCACGGGCGCCACTGGCGCCGCGACAGCGGGGGGCAAAGCCGTTCGGTACGGTGCAGGCGAAAGCAACGAATGCAAAGGAGCTACCGAACGGTCTGCCCCGGCATTCAAGAAGCCCCAAAATGTGATGACAGGTTTGCCGTTGACCAGATACACATGGCTGGGATCTGGATGGTGAAGGACCCATTTCAGCAACGAGCCGAATAGCGATTCGGAGTTGGCCGTCAAGTCGGCGCGCAACGCTTCGACCTCCTGACGGACGGTCGCAAGCTGCGTGGAAGCGATGGATTGTTCGTCTTCGGTGGCTGCGGTCCAGGGCACGACCGGACCGGCGCTAGGCGCATACCAATCAACCAGACTGCCATCCGCGCTGGCCTGGGGAATCGCAAAATGTTCTGCCAGGTCCCCCCGCCGTCGCTTGAGCGTAGAGAGAATTTGCGACGCGGCCATATAAACCGGCTGGCCACGCTCGCCTAATGCGTCGTACTGATCGATTCTTTCGCTACGAAGCTTTACTCCGGACATGCCGTGGCCACCACATCAAAAATATGGCCCCTAAAATTAGGGGCCAGAAGAAGGATGACAACAAATTTAACATAAATTTAGTAATATTTTTAACAAATTAACTTTTGCTATTACATACAGCACCATTCATTCAGATAAATCGCCTTCTAAACCGCGATTAGACCTGTCAAAAGCGGGCGGCCGGTGTGGCGCGACAGAATCGCGCCGGCAAATCCGCAAGTAATTGTTACTTAATCCGCCCGATCGTCGCCCCGGCCGCCACCGACTTACCCGGCGCTGCTTCCTGTTTGAGCACGCCGTCCCGATGCGCCAGCACTTGCATTTCCATCTTCATGGCTTCCATCGTGGCGATCAGTTCGCCTTGTTTGACGGTGGCGCCGTCTTCCACCTTCCAGGCTTGGATGGTGCCCGCGATGGGTGCCGGCACGCTGTCGGCGCTGGCGACATTGCCGGCAGACTGCCCTGCGTCCGCCGTTGCGGCCGCGCCGGCGGATTGCAGGCCTCGGAGCAGTTCGGCCGGCAGGCCCAGGGACACGCGGCGGCCGTCGATTTCGACGGCGGTCCGGTGCAGTGTCACCGTGCCCAGCGGCGTCGGGCGCACTGCCGCCTCCAGGTCATTGGCGAAGTCGGTTTCGATCCAGCGCGTGTGGACCTTGAAGCCGGTGTCGTCGCCCAGGAAGTCGTCATGCGCCAGCACCGCGCGATGGAACGGCAGGACCGTGGCCACGCCTTCAATGCGGAATTCGGCCAGCGCGCGGCGGGCGCGCGCAATGGCCTGTTCGCGGGTGGCGCCGGTGACGATCAGCTTGGCCAACAGCGAATCGAACGTGCCCGGTATGGTCGAACCCGACTCCACGCCGCTGTCCACGCGCACGCCCGGTCCGGACGGCGGCGCAAACTGGTCGATGCGGCCCGGCGACGGCAGGAAGCCTCGGCCCACGTCTTCGGCGTTGATACGGAATTCGATGGCGTGGCAGCGCGGCTCGGGCGCGGTGGTGAACGACAGCGGCAAACCGTCCGCGATGCGCAATTGCTCAACAACCAGATCCAGCCCGCAGGTTTCCTCGGTGACCGGGTGCTCGACTTGCAGGCGCGTGTTGACCTCCAGGAACGAAATCGCGCCCGATGCGCTCAGCAGGAATTCGACGGTGCCGGCGCCGACATAGCCGGCGTGGGCGCAGATGTCGCGGGCGGACGCGTGGATGCGTTGGCGCTGATCGTCCGTCAGGAACGGCGCGGGCGCTTCTTCCACCAGCTTCTGATTGCGCCGTTGCAACGAGCAATCGCGTGTGCCCAGAACGACGACGTTGCCGTGCTTGTCGGCCACCACTTGCGCTTCGACGTGGCGCGGCCGGTCCAGGAACTGTTCCACATAGCATTCGCCGCGACCGAACGCGGTGACGGCTTCGCGCACGGCGGATTCGTACAGGTCGGCCACGTCTTCCATGCGCCACACGACTTTCAGGCCCCGGCCTCCCCCGCCAAACGCCGCTTTGACGGCAATCGGCAGGCCGTGTTCGTTGGCGAAGGCCAGCACGTCTTCGGCGCCGTTGACCGGGTCTGCCGTGCCCGCGACCAGCGGGGCGCCGACCGCCAACGCGATCTTGCGGGCCTGGACCTTGTCGCCCAGCCGTTCGATGGTTTCCGGCGACGGGCCGATCCACGTCAAGCCGGCGTCGATGACGGCGCGCGCGAAGGTGGGGCTTTCGGACAGGAAGCCGTAGCCGGGATGCACGGCGTCGGCGCCACTGCGCCGCGCGACGTCCAGCAGCTTGTCGATGTTCAGATAAGAATCGGCGGGACGGTCGCCGTCCAGCCCGTACGCCTCGTCGGCCATGCGCGCGTGCAGCGCGTCGAAATCGGCGTCGGCGTAGACCGCAACGGATTTGACGCCGTAGTCGGCGCAGGCGCGGATGATGCGGACGGCGATCTCGCCACGGTTGGCAATCAGGACTTTCTTCATGGCAGGCAGGTTCAGTTAGGTCGGGTTGACGGACACGGCCGGAACATCAACCGGAACGAAGTCGGAAATGGGATTGAAGCGCACGCGAGCGCCGATGGGAATTTGCGCGGCGCGGTCCAGATGCCACGGCGCCACTGAGCCAATGACGGGGTAGCCGCCGGTCAAGGGGTGGTCGGCCAGGAACAGAACGGGCTGGCCGCTGGCGGGCACCTGGATGGAGCCTTTGCGGGTGCCTTCGCTGGGCAATTCGGCGTGGTTGGCGCGTTGCAGCGGCGCGTCGCCGTTCAAGCGGATGCCGACGCGGTTGGACTGCGGCGTCACCGTCCAGGCCTGTCGCGACAAGAGCGCAACCGCCTCGGCATTGCACCAATCCGTACGCGGCCCCAACACCACGTCCAGCACCACCTCGACGTTGGTCGTGGGCAGATCCGCCGGGGCAATTTCGGGCGCCCCGACGATGGCGCCCTGCCCGGCTGGCCGGATGCCGATGCGGTCGCCCGCCGCCAAGGCCTCGGGGCCGACGCGGGCCAAGGTGTCGGTTGAGCAGCTGCCCAGCACCGGTTGCACGTCGAAGCCGCCGCGCGCGGCCAGGTAATAACGAATGCCGGCGGACGGCTGGCCCAGGGTCAGCGTGTCGCCGTCATCCAGCGCAATTGCCTGGTACGTGTTCGCCGTCCACGTGGTGCCGGCGGCATTGCGCAGCGTGACGTCGCCAAGCGCGCCGGTGATGGCCACCACGCTGGGGCCGTGCGCCCGCACCTGGAATCCGCCGTAGACGATTTCAATGGCGGCTTCGCCGGGCGCGGTGCCCGCGAGGCGGTTGGCGGCGCGCAGTGCGCCCCGGTCCATGGCGCCGGACGCGGCCACGCCCTGACGCGCCTGCCCTGCCCGGCCCAAGTCTTCAAACACGGCCTGTAATCCCGGCGACACGACTTCCAGCGCGGGTGTGGCGCGGGAATCGGCGGTGGCCGCGTTGGCGGAAGTCGAGGTCGAAGCCTGGGGGGAGGTTCCGGTCGAAGTTCCGGCTGAAGTCCCGGTCGAAGTGCCGGTCGAAGTGCCGGTCGAAGTGCCGGTCGAAGCCCCGGTCGAAGTGCCGGTCGAAGTCCCGGTCGAAGTCCCGGTCGAAGTGCCGGTCGAAGTGCCGGTCGAAGTCCCGGTCGAAGCCCCGGCATCAATGAACCGCACCCGATATCCGGGTTGCAGCAACGCCGGCGTCTCGCGCGATAAATCCCACATGGGGACCGGGGTCACGCCCAGGATCTGCCAGCCGCCGGGGCTGGCTTGCGGGTAGACGCCGCTGAATGTGCCGGCCAATGCGACGGCGCCCGCGGGGATGCGGGTGCGCGGGGTCTTGCGGCGCGGCACGTCCAGCGTGGGGTCGCCGCCGCTGAGATACGCGAAGCCGGGTGCGAAGCCGGTGAAGGCCACGCTGTACGTGCCGCCGGTGTGACGGCGCACGACTTCGTCCGGCGTGATGCCCAGCAACTGCGCGACTTCGTCCAGGTCTTCGCCGTTGTAATGGACGGGGATTTCGATCAGCTTGCCATCGCGCGCCACGTGAGCCGTGGTGTCGCGGGAGCCGATGTCGGCAATCAGCGCATCGCGCGACACCAGGCTGGGTTGAAAGATGACCAGCACCGTGCGCGCGGCGGGAACCATCTCGGTGACGCCGGCGATGGGCTGGTTTTGCAGCGCGGCGAACAGTGCCAGCGTCTGTTCAAGATCGTCCAGTTCGACTAGTAGCGCGTCGGTGTTTACAGGCAGAAAACGCACACGGCCTCCTAGGCGGATTGTGCCGGGGCAGCGTCAATGAAAGACCGGATGGCGACACCCGACTGTTCAAGCTGGCGCCGCAGTTCGCGCGCCATGTCCACCGCGCCGGGGCTGTCGCCATGCACGCAAATGGAATCGGCTTGCACGCGCGTCAGGCTGCCGTCGATGGCTTCGATGACGCCCTCTTGCACCAGGCGCAGCATGCGCGCGGCCACGGCCTGCGGGTCATGCAGCACAGCGCCCTTTTCGCGGCGCGACACCAGCTCGCCCTTGGGCGTGTACGCGCGGTCGGCAAAGGCTTCGGCCACCACGCGCAACCCGCGTTCACGGGCGCGCGTCAGCAGGGGCGAGCCGGCCAGACCCACCAGGACCAACGTGGGGTCGATTTCCAGGATGGCGGCAATTACGTCGTCACCCTGGCGCGCATCGTGCGCGATGGTGTTGTATAGCGCACCATGCGGCTTGACGTAGCGCACGTCGGTGCCGGCGGCGGCGGCCAGCCCCTTCAAGGCGCCGATCTGGTAGATGACATCGGCGATCAGGTCGGCGCTGGCCACGTCCATATTGCGGCGGCCAAAGCCGGACAGATCGGGATAGGACACGTGCGCCCCAACCGTCACGCCGTTATCGCGCGCGGACTTCAGGGTGGCCAGAATGCCCGCGGGGTCGCCCGCATGAAAACCGCACGCCACGTTTGCGCTGGACACCACCGCCAACATCGCGGCGTCGTCGCCCATGCGCCATGCGCCCAGGCTTTCGCCCAGGTCGCTGTTCAAATCGATCCCAGCCATGTCTTATCCTTAGTCCACGGACGCCGGGCAGGCGGATTTCCGCACGGTGCCCCGCTTGTAGTGTGGAACGATAGTTACACAATTGTTCTACAAATTGGTTAGTATGGTAGATCAAACTTGCCCAAGCGGCTATCGGTAATTGCCCCAACCGCCTATGACCACCTCCGACGCGCACCAGACCCTGACCGACAAGGTCACCGAACAGATTCGCCGCCGCTTGATCAATGGTGAATTCATGCCGGGCCAGCGGCTATCGGAAGCAACCCTGACGCAATCGCTGGACGTATCGCGCAACACTTTGCGCGAGGCCTTTCGCAACCTGACCAAGGAAGGCTTGCTGACTTATGCGCCCAACCGTGGCGTGGCGGTGGCGGTGCCCAGCATGGCGTCCATTATCGACATCTACCGGGTGCGGCGCATGATTGAATGCCAGGCGCTGGCCCAGGCCTACCCGCACCACCCCGCCCGCCAACGCATGCGGCAGGCGGTGGACGACGCGCTGGCGTGTCGCGAGCGGCAGGATTGGGCGGGCGTGGGTACGGCCAACATGGCCTTTCACATGGCCATCGTAGAACTGGCCGATAGCGAACGCCTGAACGCGATGTTCGCCTTGCTGCTGGCCGAATTGCGCTTGGTATTCGGCCTGCTGCAAGACCCGGAATTCCTGCACGCCCCGTATGCCGACATGAACGAGCAGATTCTGCAACGCGTCGAAGCGGGAGATTTCGGCAAGGCGGCCGATGCGCTGAAGGACTACCTGGCGCAGTCCGAGCGCATCGTCCTGGCCAGTTACGCGCGCCGCGTGGCCAATTGAGAGCGCCACGACCGTAGCGCGTCGATCACCAGGAACACCAGCAGGCTGACGCCCATTACCGGCAGGCACCAGCCCAGCACGGCGGCGGCCGCCAGCGCGCCCAGCCGCGCCGGCCAGCCCAACGCGGCCCAGGCCTGCGTCAGCGTCTGGCCATTCACGCCCGCTGCCGGCCGGCGCAGCCACCACATGCGATAACCCAGCACGATCATGGTCGATAGCGCCAGGCCGATGGCGCCCATCAACAGCTGATTGGGCCAGCCGAACAGGATCCCCATGTGCATGTCCACGCCCCAGCGGATCAGCTTGGCGATCAGCGGAAAGGTGTCGAAATCGGCACGGCTGGTGATGGCGTAGGTGGTGGGGTCGATGGCGATGGTGTCGACTTGGGTGGGCCAGGACCGGTCGACTTCACGCACCATCCACGCCTGGCCGGCGCCACGCGGTGGACGAATCTCCAGCTGCGTGCTGTCGATGCCGCCCTGCCGGGCCGTTTGCAGGACGCGGTCGAATTGCGTGACGACGTTTGAGGGGGCATTCATGGGCGCATGCGTGGATGCATTCATCGGCGCATTCATCGGCGCGGGCGCATCGGTGGACGCATCGGTGGACGCATCGGTGGACGCATCGGTGGACGCACCGGTAGGCGACATCGCCCCTGCCACCTGCATGCCGCCATGATGATGCGCGTGCTCATCCGCGCCGGACGCCTGCCCGGAGGCGGCCTCTGCCCCCGTCCCGGCTCCCTGCCCTGCCGTCGGCAGCTTCAGCGAAATCGCCGGCGTGATCCATCCCAGTTGCGCGCGCAGCTGGTCTACGCGTGCCCCCGCCCAGTTCGACCACGTCAAGCCCGTGGCGGACAAAAATATCAGCCCCAGCGCCAGCCACAAGCCCAGCACGGTGTGCCAACGGCGCGCTCGCAGACGCGGGCTGCGCGCGTGGGTCGCCGCCGTGCGGCGGCGACCCGTCCACCACAGCACCAGCCCGCCCAGCGTGGCCAGCCACATCCAGGACGCGGCCAGTTCGCTGTAGTTGCGCCCCAGTTCGCCCAGCATCAGATTGCGGTGCAGATAATCCAACGTGGTGCGAAACGGCAGCGTGCCGCTGGTGCCGTAGACCATCATGTCGCCCTTGATGGCCAACGTGACGGGGTCGACGAACACCGCCCGGCTCTCCGAATCGCCCATGCCGGCCTGCGTGAACATGACGCGCGTGGTTTCCCCCGGCGTGGGCGCGGGGCGCACGGCGAACAAGCGAGGGCCGCCCGCGCCCAGGTGGGCCTGCGCCGCTTCAACCTGTTTGGCCAAGGGTTGCGCCGGGCCGGTGGAGACGGTGCGCAGCTGGTCTGCGTACAGCAGGTTTTCGATCTGCGGAGTCAGCACGAACAACGTGCCGGTAACAGCCGCCACCAGGATGAAGGGGCCGACGAACAGGCCAATATAGAAATGCAGGCGCGTGATCAGCGCCAGGAAAGCGCTTGGGGCCGCGGTTCGCGTGCGCGCGGGCGCGGCGGCGGTATCCAGGGTTTGTGTGGACATGGGAACTCTCGAATAGGAAACGGGGCCGCCCCAGGCGGGGGGCCAAGACTAGCCGCAAAGATCGGGCCGCAAAAATCGGTCCCCAAAAATCAAGCAAAAGGCCAGCCGATAAAGGGAAGCCGATAAAGGGAGCCGACAAAGGCGAGCCGATAAACACCGGCCGATAACGACCAAGCGAAAGTGCGGCCAAGGTCATGCGCACTAGGCGCATGCGTGCAGGGTCAACCGTCTATCGAGGGTGGTGCCCGGGGACCCAGCGGGGGGCCCGTGGCGGGCATGGGCGGGCGCGGGCCGTCCATGTTCAGCGGGGGCTGTGCCAGCCAGTGCAGCAGCACCGGCGCCAAGGCCGCCAAGGGAGGCAGGTTCAGGATTTGATGCGCGCTCAGGCCAAACGGACATTCCTGGCCCGCGCCGCGATCATCGCCCTGCCCTGAACCGTGATGATCGTGATGGCCGTGCATCTCGTGATGGCCACCGGTGGACGCCTGCCGTAACGACATCGCCTGCAACGCCGCCAGCGCGTTGCCGCCCGCCGTGCAAAAGCCCAAGGTCAGACGGCCCTGGCGTAGCGCCTGCGCGTCGGGCATGTACCCGGTCGGCACCCACGCCCGCGCCACCAGCAACAGCAGCAGCAACAGCCGCCCGAAATCGGCAGCCGTGGCAAAACGCGGGTAATGGGGTAAACGACGGGGCAATCCGGTGCGCATGCGTCCAATCCACAACGCCGGCGGGCGCCGGCGTCTTGGCGGAATTTTACGCGCCGTCATGGAATTGCGCGACACCCGCCCCGCCGGCCCGCCGGCAAACGTTGCTTGCCGCCGCCCGGCTTCGGGCATAAATTCGATGTTGCCGATTTCCGCTCAAGGCCCGCTGCGGCTCTGTCTTGCGGACGGCGTCCAAAGGTTGTTTTTGATCTTTTAAGCCCGCGAGGAGCGATGCGATGAAAGTGAAACACCTGTTAGGTCCGGCAGCCTTCGCGCTGTCTACGCTGTGCACCGCGCCCAGCATGGCGCAATCCGCCGACCCCGCCCCAATGGTCACCGGCAAGCACTGGTCGGAGTCCGACCCCAACATCAAGAAGGCCTACCTATTGGGGATCGCCAACCTGCTGCAAGTGGAACGCGCGTACCAGGAACGCCGTGCGCCACCCGACAACCAAACGCTGGTGCCCCGTTTTGCCAAGGGGCTGCAAACGCACACGCTGGATTCCGTGCGCGAGGGGCTGGACAGCTGGTACGCCGCGAACCCGTCGCGGCTGGACCGGCCGGTGATCGAAACCCTGTGGTTTGAGATCGTCATTCCTGGCGCCAAGCGCAAGCCTTGAAGGAGCCGTCATGAAAGTCATCCGATCGATTCTTGTGTGCGTCGCGATCAGCGCGCTGGCGGCCTGCACGAATATGTCGTCCAAGCAGCAAGGGACCATGTCCGGCGCGGCGATAGGCGCGGCGGCGGGTGCGGGTATTGCCGCCATCGCGGGCGGCAGCGCCTGGACCGGGGCCGCCATCGGCGGCATAGCCGGTGGCGTCGCGGGCAACATCCGCGGCAGCAATTAGTACGCCACCGCGACTTACACACCGTCAGCTCAGGCCCGGAACGCACGGCGAGAGCCGCCGCGTTCCGGGCTTTTTTGCTCAGGCTGAAGTCGCCCCAACCTGGACTGAGGTTCAACCTAAGCCAGCTTGAACCTCGCCGGGCGCTGCGCGAAAAGTGAAGCGCCGTAGTACTCCGCTCCCGGCTACTTGCCGCCCTGCTGCTCCCGCCAAGCCTGGTACTTCGCCTGGTTTTCTTGATTGGGCGGATACAGGCCGGGCAACTTTTCGCCCGCCTCGACCTGCTGCATGATCCAGCCTTCCAGCCGTTCCTGCTCGATGGCTATGTCGACCACCTCGTCCAGCAACGCGGCCGGGATCAGCACCGCGCCGTCGCGGTCCAGCACGATGACGTCGTTGGGAAACACCGCCACGCCGCCGCAGCCCACCGGTTCCTGCCAGCCGACAAACGTCAGCCCTGCCACCGAAGGCGGCGCCGCCGCGCCGGCGCACCAGACCGGCAGCCCGGTGCCTTCAACGCCTTCCAGGTCGCGCACCACGCCGTCCGTCACCAAGGCCGCCACGCCGCGCCTGCGCATGCGGGCACACAGGATATCGCCAAAAATGCCGGCGTCCGTGACCCCCATGGCATCGACCACGGCGATGCAACCTTCGGGCATATCTTCAATGGCGGCGCGCGTCGAAATGGGCGAGGCCCACGACGCCGGGGTCGCCAGGTCTTCGCGCGCGGGCACAAAGCGCAGCGTGAAGGCGCGTCCCACGATACGGGTGGCGCCCGGCGCCAGCGGCCGCGCACCGCGCACCCATACGTTGCGCAGGCCTTTCTTCAACAGCACGGTGGTCAGCGTGGCCGTCGTGATGCGCGACAGGGCCGTGACGACGCGCGCGTCCAAGGGCTGAGGGGCAATCGTCATAGTGCGGGGTCTCCTTGCGCCGACTGGGCGGATATACAGGTTGAGGTTGTCGATTGTGACGCCGGCCAAAACGGTGCACAACCCTGTTTTTACAGATTCTGAATCCGCTTTTTATGCCTGCCCGGGCAGGCTCTGGCCCCGCTTTTCCGCCCCGGTTCACTCCCTGCGGGCCAGGGGAATTTTGACCGGCGCAGGCAATTCCGTGTCCGGCAAGCTACCAGGACGGAGCCCCGCCGGACAGGATTGCCCTATGAAAATCCGCCTGCGCAGGGGCTCGGGCACGAAACTTGCGCAGGGGTGCGGATCTACCACCTCCGGAGAGTCCATGCCCGCCCCGACCGACGAATCCCGCCGGAGCCTGACGGTCCTGACCGTCAATACCCATAAAGGATTCACCAGTTTCAACCGGCGTTTCATGCTGCACGACCTGCGCGAGGCCTTACGCCTGGCCGCGCCCGATGTGGTGTTCTTGCAGGAAGTCCTGGGCGAACACCAGGTGCACGCCGAGCGGCACCAAGAGGCCTGGCCGGCATTGTCCCAGTACGAATTCCTGGCCGACACGCTGTGGTCGGACTACGCCTACGGCCGCAACGCCGTCTACCCGGCCGGCCACCATGGCAACGCGATCCTGTCGCGCTACCCCATCGAGCGCTACGAGAATCACGACGTCAGCGTGGACGGCCATGAAGGCCGCGGCCTGCTGCACTGCGTGCTGCGCGTGCCGGGCGACGCGCCGGTGCACGCCATCTGCGTACACCTGGGCCTGCTGGAAAAGCATCGCGGCCAGCAGATGAACCGCCTGTGCGAATTGGTGGCGCGCGACGTGCCCGACGGCGAACCGCTGTTGATCGCCGGTGACTTCAACGATTGGCGCGGCAAGGCGAACCGCCAGATGGCCGGCTGCGGCACGCAGGAAGTGTTCACCAGCCGCCTGGGCCGCCCGGCCCGCACCTTTCCCGCGCGTTGGCCGCTGCTGCGGCTTGACCGCATCTATGTTCGAAATGTGCGCGACTGGCGGCCGATGCCGCTGGCCTCGCGCGTGTGGTCGCGCCTGTCCGACCACGTACCCCTATCCGCGGAGATTGCGTTATGAGTGCCGGTGAACTGGGATGGCGGGAAGGCAACCGCTACACCTTGCTGGAAAACGGCGAGGCTTATTTTCCGGCCGCGTTCGAGGCCATCGACGCCGCCCAGCGCGAAGTCCTGGTCGAAACCTTCATCTTGTTTGAAGACAAGGTGGGGCGGCAATTGCAGCAGACCCTGATCGCGGCTGCCAAGCGCGGCGTCAGCGTGGACCTGCTGGTGGACGGCTATGGCTCCGATGTGCTGACGCCCGAATTTATCGGCGAAATGACCGAAGCCGGGGTACGCCTGCATATCTTCGACCCGCGCCCTCGCCTGCTGGGCATCCGCACCAACGTGTTCCGTCGCATGCACCGCAAGATCGTGGCGATCGATGGCGTGTGCGCGATGATCGGGGGCATTAACTTTTCGGCCGACCACCTGGCCGACTTCGGCCCCGAGGCCAAGCAGGACTATGCCGTGCGCATCGACGGGCCCCTGGCGGCGGACATTGCCGATTACGCCCGCTCGGCGCTGAACCGCAAGCGGCCCCGCCGCTGGCGCCGCGCGGCCGCGGCCTCGGTGCCCGAGGGCGACGGCGGCGGCCGCCTGGTCGTGCGCGACAACGACGGCCACACCACCGACATCGAACGCTACTACCGCGCCGGCCTGCGCGCCGCCAAGCGCGACGTGCTGATTGCCAACGCCTACTTCTTTCCCGGCTACCACCTGCTGCGCGACCTGACCAAGGCCGCGCGCCGTGGCGTGCGCGTGCGCCTGCTGCTGCAAGGCGAACCCGACATGCTGGTCGCGCGGCTGGCGGCGACCATGCTGTACGACTACCTGAAGAACGCGGGCGTTGAAATCTACGAATATTGCAAGCGCCCGCTGCACGGCAAGGTGGCCTGCGTGGACGACGACTGGTCCACCGTGGGCTCTAGCAACCTGGACCCGCTTAGCCTGGCCTTGAACCTGGAAGCCAACGTCGTGGTGCGCGACCGCTCGCTGAACGCCGCGCTGCGCGAAAGCCTGGACCGCCTGATCGCCCAGGACTGCAAGCCCGTGCCCAGCGGCCCCAAGTCCACCCGGGCGCTGCGCCGCTTCTGGGTGGGCGTGGTGGTGTTTCACTTCTTGCGGCGTTTTCCGGCGTGGGCGGGGTCGCTGCCGGCCCACAAGCCGCGCCTGCAAACCATCAAGCCGCCCACCCCCGACGAAGGTGAGACCGCATGAGGGTATATCGAACGACATTCATGCGCACCTTGCGCCACCGCTGGCCGCGCATCAAGAAAGTGCTGCCATGGCTGATCCTGGCGGTGGTCGCCGCGCTGCTGTTTTATTTCGGCCGGTCGGTGGACTGGCCGCAAGTGTGGCAGGCCATGCGCCGCATACCGCGCGACGCCATCCTGATGGCCAGCGGCCTGGTCGTGCTGGGCTATCTGAGCTACGCCGCGCTGGACCTGCTGGGCAAGCGCTACACCGGTCACAAACTAGGCTGGCCCACGGTGCTGGGCGTGGCCATGGTCAGCTACGCGCTGAACCTCAGCCTGGGCGTGCTGGTGGGCGGCCTGGGCGCGCGCCTGCGCCTGTACGCGCGGCTGGGCTGCCGCAAGGCGGTAGCCACGCGCGTGGCGGTGTTTTCGGCTGCATCGAACTGGATCGGGTATGCCTGGGTGGCCGGCGCGGTGTTCGTCAGCGGCGCCCTGCCGGTGCCGCAAGGGTGGGACGTGGGCAGCGGCGTGCTGCGCCTGCTGGGCGCCGTGATGCTGGTGGGCGCGGCCGCCTACGTGTGGGCATGCGCCCGCGCGCGGCGCCGGTCGGCCACGTGGATGGGCCAGCGCGTGACGCTGCCACGCGCGCGCATGGCGATCATGCAATGCGTGTTCGCCGGGCTGTCATGGATGTTCATGGGCGCCGTCGCCTATGTGCTGTTGCAGGGCAAGGCGCCCTACCCCGTCGTGCTGGGCATTCTGCTGTGCTCAAGCTTCGCCGCAGTGCTGACCCGGGTGCCGGGTGGGCTGGGCACCACCGAAGCCATCTTCGTGGCGGTGCTGGCGCCCGGGCTGCCGTATTCCGAAGTGCTGGGCGCGGCGCTGGCTTACCGCGCCTGCTACGCACTGGCGCCGATGTGCCTGGCGCTGGCCGCGTTTCCGCTGTTTGAGGCGCGCATCGCGTGGCGCAAGAAGCATGCGCCGGCCGGCCGGGAACAAGACTTGCTGCACCCCCGACCATGAAGAAAAATCCGCCCCTGATAGCGTCCGATCTGGTGGTGGCGTACCCGCGCCGCGCCACTGCGTCCGAACACGAGATAGCTTCACAAGAGGCCATGGCCGCCCGCCTGGCGGCCTTGCTGGGCAGGCGTTTCGACCCCCACTTCCGGCCCACCCGGCACCGCGATGAGCCACCTCCGTACTACGTGCCCGACCGCACCATCATCGGTGCGACACGCGCGGCGCGCCTGGGCATCACGCGCCCTGCCGACCTGTACGGCGGCGTGGCTCCGCATTCCTTCGTGGCGGGCAAGGCCATCACCCACGGCCTGGTCACCGCCCAGGCCCGTGCCCCCAAAGCCTGGGCGCACGAGCTGGGCGACGCTCTGCGCGACGTGGTGTTGAACGGCTACACCGCGTTCACGGTGGCCGATGCCGAAGCCGCGGGCTTGCAGCTGTTGCGCCAGGGGCCGCTACGCCTTAAACCCGTCGATGCCACGGCGGGGCGCGGCCAGGTGGTCGTGCGCAACGCCGACGAACTGCGCGCGGCGCTGGCCGAGCAAGAGCCGCTTGTCATGCGCCGGCTGGGGCTGGTGCTGGAAGAAGACCTGCAAGACGTGTCCACCTACAGCGTGGGTTGGGCGCGCGTGGGCAAGATGGAAATTTCGTACGTGGGCACGCAGTCGCTCACGCCCGACAACCAGGGCATACAGGTCTACGGCGGCTCGGTGCTGCGCGTGGCGCGCGGCGGGTTCGACGACCTGCGCGCGCTGGACCTGAACGAACACGAGCGCCAAGCCGTGGCCCTGGCCTGCCAGTACGACACCGCCGTGTCTACCGCCTACCCGCAATTGCTGGCGTCGCGTCGCAACTACGACGTGGCGTTTGGGCAAAGCGCGTCCGGGCAGCCACGCGCGGGCGTGCTGGAACAATCCTGGCGCGCGGGTGGCGCCAGCCTGGCCGAACTGGCGGCCATGCAGGCGTTTGCGTTGTCGCCGTCGCTGATGTCGGTGCGCGCCGCCACCCGCGAGCGTTATGGCGAACAAGAACCTCGCCCCATCCCGCAGCACCTGGTGTATCACGGCGTGGATTCGGCCGTGGGCCACATCAGCAAGTGGGCGGGCGTGCTGGAGGAGGAAGCCGATGGCGGCGCATAGTGATCCCATCGCCTTGTCGGTCGACGGGCAGCAACTGGACGGCACGTTTTTGACACCGGAAGACAAGGTGCCGGGCGTGTTGTTCATCCACGGTTGGGGCGGCAGCCAGCAGTTTGACCTGGCGCGCGCCAAGGGCATCGCCGCGCTGGGTTGCGTCTGCCTGACGTTCGACCTGCGCGGCCACGCCGCCACGCGTGAACAGCAGCTGCAAGTGACGCGCGAGGATAATCTGCGCGACGTCATGGCGGCTTACGACCGGCTGGCATCGCACCCGTCTCTGGATTCGGGGTCGGTGGCGGTGGTGGGCAGCAGCTATGGCGGCTATCTGGCGGCGCTGCTCAGCGGCCTGCGCCGCGTGCGCTGGCTGGCGCTGCACGTGCCGGCGCTGTATCGCGACGAAGAATGGCTGCTGCCGAAAAACCAGTTGAACCGGGAAACGCTGCGCGCCTATCGCAATAGCTATGTCGCGCCCGAATCGAACCGGGCGCTAAAGGCCTGCACCGAATTTGCCGGCGACGTGCTGATCGTCGAAGCCGAACACGACACTTTCATCCCGCACTCCACCATCATGAGTTACCGGTCGGCGTTCCGGCGCTCGCATTCGCTGACGCATCGCATCATTGACGGCGCCGACCACGCGCTGACGGAAAAATCCGCGCAACGTGCCTACACGGCAATCCTGGTGAACTGGGTTACTGAAATGGTCACCGGCGCGCGGATGGGAGATCCGCGGCCGGTGCCATGATGCACAAGGGCCGGGTCACAATGCCCGGCCAAGCGCCTTACCAGTAGATGTCCTGCTTGTAGTACGTGTGCAGATTGCGCGCCCACGTTTCGTCGGCCATGCTGGGCCAGTTGTCCTTGTCAAAGCCCGGGGCGTTCTTCAAGGTTTCTTCGTCGATGTCCAGCACGAAGCACTTGCGGTCGGTATCCAGCGTCAAGGCCGCCCAGGGAATGGCAAACAGCTTGTCGCCGATGCCCAGCACGCCACCGCGCGACAGCACCGCGTAAGCGACCCGACCACGCGGCACGTCAATCATGATGTCCTTGATGGACCCCAGATCTTCGCCGGCCGAGTTGTAGACGTCATTGCCTTCCAGCGTGCCGGCGGCCATGACTTCGGGGCCGGGGCCGCCAGGGCTGCTCTTGGGGCCGCCGACGATATTGGTTTGATGTTGTTCCATCTTCTATCTCCTTTGCGGGGCTTGCGCCCTGCGTACTGGTGGTAGGGACAGGCAACTCCGCAAGCGCCGTGCCTAGCTGCCCGGACACGGCGACGACATCCATTGCCCGATGCCCGATACGCGACACCGCGTTCAGCTGGCCCACCACTGCTTGATCGTGGCGCGCAGCGCGGCGGCGCCCGTGGCGGCGTCTTCCTTGCGCAGCGCCGTCATGTACGCCTTGAACTGCTTGGCCGAAATGTGCGGCGGCATCGGCGGCACCTCGGGGTCGGTCACCACCTCCAGCACCGTCGGGCGGCCGGCCGACAGCGCGCGGACCCAGGCGGGGCCGACTTCCTCGGGGTCCGTCACGCGTATGCCCTCCAGCCCCAGCATGCGCCCGTAATCCGCATAGGAAAAATGCGGCAGCCATTGCGAATCGCCAAAGCGCGGGTCGGCGCCCATGACGCGCTGTTCCCACGTCACCAGGTTCAGGTCGCCGTTGTTCAGCACCAGCACCACCAGCGTCGGGTCGGACCAGTCCTTCCAGCGGTGCGCGATGGTAATCAGTTCATTGATGCCCAGCATCTGCATCGCGCCGTCGCCCACCAGCGCCACCACCGGCCGGCCGGGGTGGGCCAGCTTGGCGGCCACCGCGTAAGGCACGCCGCAACCCATGCTGGCCAGCCCGCCCGACACCGAGCCCATCATGCCTTCGCGCAGGTGCACGTCACGGGCGTACCAGTTGGCCGCCGAGCCGGAATCGCAGGTGACGATGCAACGGGGCGGCAGCCGGCTGGACAGCTCCAGGAACGGGCGCTGCGGATTCACGCCCTTGGCTTGGACCATGGCGCGCGACACCACCGTTTCGCGCCACCGCGCCACCTTCTTTTCAATGCTCTTGGTCCACCGGTCAGACGTCTTGGGTTGCAGCTTGGGCAATAGCGCCTGCAAGGTCAGGCGCGCATCGCCCACCAGCCCCACTTCCACCGGATACCGCAGGCTGAGCTTGCGCCCGTCCAGGTCGATCTGCACCGCGCGCGCCTGCCCTTCCTTGGGCAGGAATTCGGCATAGGGAAACGACGTGCCCACCATCAACAGGGTGTCGCATTCGTTCATCATTTCCCAGCTGGGCTGCGTGCCCAGCAGGCCGATGGCGCCCGTTACGTACGGCAGCTCGTCCGGCACCACCGCCTTGCCCAGCAACGCCTTGGCCACGCCCGCGCCCAGCCGCTCGGCCACGGCGCGCACCTCGTCGCCCGCGTCCAGCGCGCCGGCGCCCACCAGCATCGCCACGCGTTCGCCGCTGTTCAGGATGGAAGCGGCGTTATCCAGCGCCGCCTCGGGCGCCACGGCGGCGTGCGCGGTCAGGCCAATGCCGGTATGCACGGTGCCGTGCTCGCGCGGCGGCGTTTCCACGGCTTCCAGGTCTTGCACATCATTGGGAAAGATCAGGCAGGTCACGCCGCGCCGCTCCATGGCGATACGCATGGCGCGGTCGATCATGTGCCGCGCCTGCACGGGCGAGGTCACCATGTGCACGAAGTCGTGCGCCACGTCCTTGTAAAGGCTGACCAGATCCACCTCTTGCTGGTAATCGCCACCCAGCGAACTGCGGGCTTGCTGGCCAACGATGGCCACCACCGGCTGGTGGTCCATCTTGGCGTCGTACAGGCCGTTAAGCAGGTGGATGGCGCCGGGGCCCGAGGTGGCCATGCACACCCCCACCTGCCCGGTGAACTTGGCATGGGCGCAGGCCATGAACGCGGCCCCTTCCTCGTGGCGCGCCTGGATGAATTCCAGTTCGCTGTTTCTTCCAAACGCGCCAATCAGGCCGTTAATCCCATCGCCGGGATATCCGAACACGCGCTGTACGCCCCATTCGCCCAGGCGGGCGAGGACAAAATCGGAAACGGTTTTCAAGTTGACGCTCCTTATGGTCGGTTCAGTCGGTTCTATTGCTTCAATCGGTTCAATCGGTTCAATCGGTTCAGCAAAAACCAGAACCTGCGCGCGCCGCAATCGCCATGCCTGGCTGGGCCGCTGGCTCCGTCCCCGACCGCCGTTCCCCGCGACTGTAAAGACGGCGTTTGTTGCGCCGCTCCCAAATTTACAAACGTCAGCAACAACGACTCGCACCCCAGGGTAAGCCCGCCTTTTCCCTATGCGGCCCACCCTTGGGCACGCCACTTGCGCATATGACGGCCTTACGGAACCGGGCCCACTTTTTCAGCGGCCCTCCGACTTTCCCCGGAGCAACAAGCATGGCGACGACAATTCTCATAGTGGCTGCCGAAGCATTCCCGCTCGCAAAGACGGGCGGCTTGGGCGATGCAATCACCGGCATGACGCGGGCGATGATCCAGCGAGGCATCCCCGCCACCGTCCTGCTGCCCGCCTACCGAGGCGCGGCCAAGCAGTTGGACGGCTTGCGCGAAGTGGCGCGGCTGGAAGACCTGCCGGGCGGCGACGCGCGCCTGCTGGCCGGCGTGTGCCCCACGTCCGAGCTGTCTTTCCTGCTGCTTGAGAACGATGCGCTGTACGACCGCGCCGGCCTGTATGTGGATGAGGACGGGCAGGAGCATCCCGACAACGGCCTGCGCTACGCCGCCTTGTCGCACGCCGCCGTGCGTATTGCGCGCGGCCTGCCGGGGCTGGCGCGCCCCGATGTGGTGCACGCGCACGATTGGCACGCAGCCTTGACACCGATGCTGATGCGCGAGGCCGGCATCCAGGACGTAAAAACCGTCTTGACCATCCACAACATGGCTTTCCAAGGCCAGTTCCCGCTAGAGGATGCCGCCGCCTATGGAATCCCGCCCGCCTACCGGGGCGAGCACGCCGCCGTTGCCTGGAACAAGCTGAACTTCATGAAGGCCGGCATCGCCCATGCGGACCGCGTCACCACCGTCAGCCACACCTACGCGCGTGAAATCCTGACGCCGGCATTCGGCTGCGGCCTGGACGGCCTGCTGCGTGAACGCGCGAGCGACCTGATCGCCATTCCGAACGGCATCGACACCGCCCTGTGGGACCCGTCGCGCGACCCGCATCTGGGCCCGTTGCGCTACACCGCGAGCGACCTGGCCAACAAGCGCCTGTGCAAGACGGTGCTGCAACGCGAATTCGGGCTGACGCCGGATGCGCAAGCCACGCTGGTCGTCATGGGCAGCCGCCTGACCGACCAGAAGATGGCCGACGTCGCGGCCGAAGCCTTGCCGCGCGCCCTGGACGCCCACCCCGAAATGCAGGTGGCCATCCTGGGTCAAGGCGACCGTCGCCTGGAAACCGCCTTGAAGGCGCTGGCCGACCGCTACCCCCAACGTTGCGCCACGCGCATTGGCTACAACGAAGCGGGCGCGCATCGCCTGCACGCCGGTGGCGACGTCCTGCTGCACGGCAGCCGTTTCGAACCCTTCGGCCTGACGCCGCTGTACGCCATGCGTTACGGCACCGTGCCGATCGGCTCGCGCGTGGGCGGCATGGCCGACACCATTGAAGACCCCGGCTCGGATTCGCCCTTGACGGCGATGGCGTTCGCCAACGGCCTGCTGTTCGACGGCGACCACCCCGACGCCATGGCCGCTGCGCTGGCGCGCGCGATGCACTTGCGCCAGCACCCGATGCTGTGGCGCGCCATGCAGCGCAATGCCATGAGCACCGACTTCAGCTGGCAGCGTGCCGTGGGTGCGTACGAAGAATTGCTGCAATCCCTGACCGGCCGCTCGCAGGTTCAAGAGCAAGCGGTTGCGGAACCCGCGCCGGCCCGGTCGGCCGACACTCGCCAACGGCGGACCCGGCAAGCCCGTGGCTCCATGCCGATGCCCATCTGATCACAAGGCGCACACGCATGGCCGCTGCCCCCAAGCCCGTCCCCTCCCCGCCCACCGCGTTGCGCATCTGCCACGCGCCACAGGGTTTGCCGGACGGCGCCCCGGCGGCAACGGCCGACGCCGCGCTGGATGCCCGGCTGGCCCGTATCCAGCGCGCCGGATTCAACGCCGTGTTGATTCCGCCGCCCTGGGTCCGGTCGGCCGATGCGCACACCTTGGCGCCCATTGACGCGGACGCCAGCCCGACCGGCGACGGCACCGAACCCATTACCGAACGGCTCGCCCGCCTGTCGCGCGCCACCGCCGCACAAGGGCTGACCTTGATGCTGCACGTGGTGCTGGACCGCGTGTCGGTGGACGCCACGCCCACCACCGCGCCGCCCGGCTGGTATCAGCCGCCGCCCGACGACCCGGCGCGCGACCCCCGCCTGCCTGTAAGCACGTGGGGCGTCATGGCCCTGGCCGGCGAGCCGCCGCCGGAGTTCGCGCAGGCCTGGTCGGCGCGGCTAGCGGGCTGGATGCAAGCCGGCGTGGCCGGCTTTGTATTCGAAGCCCCCCAGCGCCTGCCCGCCACCCGCTGGCGCGGCGTGCTGGACCCGCTGCGCCAACACGCCACCGCCCCGCATTGCCTGGCCTGGACGCCGGGGCTCACGGCGCATCAGGTGGACACGCTGCGCGACGCCGGTTTCGACGGCGTGTTTTCTTCCCTGCCGTGGTGGGATTACAAATCCGCCTGGCTGGCCGAAGAAGCCGCGCGTCTGCAACGCGTGGCCCCGGTGCTGGCCAGCACGACGCCGCTGCACGGCGACGCCCCGAACAAGCCGCATGCCGATGCGCGGCTGGCGTGGGCCGCCGCCTTTACCGCCAACGGGTGGATGGCGGCGGAAGCCGACATCGACGCGTCGCCCCAATTGCAGGACATCAACCAGTGGCTCAGCCTGCGTGACGCGCCTGCCGGCCCGCCGCGTGTGCTGGGCGGCCGCGACGGCCGCGCCACGCTGGTGCTGCGCGATGATCCCGACGGCGCCACGGCGGTGCTGGCATTGAACCCGAACGTAGCCGCCCCGGCGCGCATCGATTGGGACGCCGTGGCGTCCAGCCTGCCGCCTGGCGACATCCTGCCCCAACGCATGACCGACGCGCCCCTGCTGGCGGGTGACACCCTGCCCGCGGGCGGCTGCGCCCTGATGGCCGTGACGCCGATGCCGCCCGTGCGCGAAGCCTCGCGCCATCCCGGGCCGCGCACGGAGGGCGGCGCGGGCCTGCGCATCGCCATCGAAAGCGTATCGCCCGCCGTTGACGACGGCGCGCACCCCATCAAGTGCACGGTGCACGAACGCATCACCGTCCAGGCCGACTTGCTGATGGACGGCCACGACCGCATCGCGGGCGAAGTCCGCTGGCGCGCGGCCGATGAAGCCAACTGGCGGCGCACGCCGCTCAAGCTGCTGTCCAACGACCGCTGGCAAGCCAGCTTCCGACCGCGCCGCATCGGGCCGCACGAGTTTCAGGTGGCGGCGTGGTTCGACGTCTGGGAAACCTACCGCCATGACCTTGAGGTCAAGCACGCGGCCGGAGTGGACGTGCACCTGGAAGTGTCCGAAGGCGTCTTGCTGCTACGCGAAGCCGACAAGCGCGCCAGCCAGCACGCGTATCCGGCCAACAGCGTGGCTGTGGTGAAGGCCGCGTTGAAAGCCCTGCCCGGCGCCAAAGCCGACATCGCACCCACCGACGCGCACATTGCGCTGCTGCTGGGCGGCGAGCTGGCGCAGGCGATGCGGGAACTGGACGCGCGCCCGTTTGAAACCGTCACGCCCGACCCGTATCCCGTCTGGGTCGACCGCCCGCAAGCGTGCCACAGCGCCTGGTATGAATTGTTTCCTCGGTCGCAAGCCCGCGAGCCCGGCCGCCATGGCACGTTTGACGACGTCATCGCGCGCCTGCCCGACATTCAGGAAATGGGCTTTGACGTGCTGTACCTGCCGCCGATACACCCCATCGGCCTGCGTAATCGCAAGGGGCCGAACAACAGCCTGATCGCCGGGCCGGACGACGTGGGCAGCCCGTACGCCATCGGGTCGGCCGACGGCGGCCACGACGCCATCGAGCCCAAGCTGGGATCGCTGGATGATTTTCTGCGACTGGTCAGCGCCGCGCGCGAGCACGGCATGGAAATGGCGCTGGACTTTGCCATCCAGTGTTCGCCCGACCATCCCTGGCTGAAGTCGCATCCCGATTGGTTCTCGTGGCGCCCCGACGGTTCCATCCGCTACGCCGAGAACCCGCCCAAGAAGTACCAGGACATCGTCAACGTGTCGTTCTACGGCTCGCCGCCCCGCCGCGCGCGCAAGCTGGCGCTGTGGCGCGCGCTGCGCGACGTGGTGCTGTTCTGGGTGGACAAGGGCGTGCGGATTTTTCGCGTGGACAACCCGCACACCAAGCCGCTGCCCTTCTGGCAATGGCTGATTGCCGAGGTGCACGGGCAGCACCCCGATGTACTGTTCCTGTCTGAGGCCTTTACCCGGCCCAAGATGATGTATCGCCTGGCCAAGGTGGGCTTCACGCAGTCGTACACGTACTTCACGTGGCGCAACGAGCGGGCCGAGTTGCAGGCGTATCTGGAAGAAATCTCGAACCCGCCGCCGGCCGATTTTTTCCGCCCGCACTTTTTTGTGAACACGCCGGATATCAACCCGGTGTTCTTGCAGACGTCGGGGCGGCCGGGATTCTTGATCCGCGCCGCGCTGGCCGCCATGGGCTCGGGCCTGTGGGGCGTGTACAGCGGCTTCGAGCTGTGCGAGTCCGCGCCGGTGCCGGGCAAAGAGGAATATCTGGATTCCGAAAAGTACGAACTGCGCCCGCGCGACTGGCGCCAGCCCGGCAACATCCGCGCCGAGATTGCGCGGCTGAACCAGATCCGCCGCGCCAACCCGGCCCTGCAGACGCATCGCGGGCTGACCGCGCTGCGCAGTGGCAACGACCGCGTCCTGGCCTTTGTCAAAGCCACGCCGGGTCTGGGCAACGTGGTGCTTACCGTCATCAGCCTGGACCCCTTCCAACCGCAAACCGCATATCTGGAGGTGCCGTTCTGGTTGTTCGGCGACGCCAGGCCCGCTCACCTTGAAGTCGAAGACCTGTTGACGGACAGCCACGAGACCTGGCGCGACGCGACGCGCACCGTGACGCTGTCCCCCGACCAACCCTATCGCGTCTGGCGGCTGTCCCTGCATGGTTGACGCCCGGAGCCCACGATGATCAGTGAAACCAATCCCATCAAGGATGACGGCCTTTGGTACAAGGACGCCGTTATCTATCAGCTGCATGTGAAGTCGTTCTTCGACTCGAACGACGACGGGGTGGGAGACGTGCCCGGCCTGATCATGAAGTTGGATTACATCGCCAGCCTGGGCGTGAACACGATCTGGCTGCTGCCGTTCTACCCGTCGCCACGACGCGACGATGGCTACGACATCGCGGACTATCGCGGCGTGCATCCCGACTACGGCACGGTGGCCGACGTGCGCAAGCTGATCCGCGAAGCCCACGCCCGCGGGCTACGCGTCATTACCGAACTGGTGGTCAACCACACGTCGGACCAGCACCGCTGGTTTCAGCGGGCGCGCACCTCGCGCCCGGGATCGGCGGCGCGCAACTTCTACGTGTGGTCCGACAACGACAAGGCCTACGCCGGCACGCGCATCATCTTTTGCGACACGGAAAAGTCCAACTGGACGTGGGACCCCGAAGCTAATGCCTACTTCTGGCATCGCTTCTATTCCCATCAGCCCGACCTGAACTACGACAACCCGCAGGTGCTCAAGGAAGTGCTGTCCGTCATGCGCTATTGGCTGGACATGGGCGTGGACGGGCTGCGGCTGGACGCCGTGCCGTACCTGGTGGAACGCGAAGGCACCAACAACGAAAACCTGCCCGAAACGCATCAGGTGCTCAAGCAGATCCGCGCGGTGATCGACCAGGAATATCCGGGCCGGCTGTTGTTGGCCGAAGCGAACCAGTGGCCCGAGGATGCGCAGGAGTATTTCGGCGCGGGCGACGAATGCCATATGTCGTTCCACTTTCCGCTGATGCCGCGCATGTACATGGCCATCGCGCAGGAAGACCGCTTTCCCATTACCGACATCATCCGCCAGACGCCGGATATTCCGGACACCTGCCAGTGGGCTATTTTCCTGCGCAACCACGACGAGCTAACGCTGGAAATGGTGACCAGCCGCGAACGCGATTACCTGTGGAGCGTCTACGCCGCTGATCCGCGCGCGCGCATCAACCTGGGTATCCGCCGCCGTCTGGCACCCTTGCTGGAGCGCGACCGCCGCCGCGTCGAACTGATGAACAGCCTGCTCTTGTCCATGCCCGGCACGCCAGTGCTGTACTACGGCGACGAACTGGGCATGGGCGACAACGTGCATCTGGGTGACCGCGACGGCGTGCGCACGCCGATGCAGTGGTCGCCGGACCGCAACGGCGGGTTTTCGCGCGCTGACCCCGAGCGCCTGCCCCTGCCGGTATTGATGGGGCCGTTGTACGGCTACGAGGCGGTCAACGTCGAAGCCCAGCAACGCGACCCGCATTCGCTGCTGAACTGGACGCGCCGCATGTTGGCGCAGCGCCGCCAGACGCATGCGTTTGGCCGGGGCACGCTGCGCTTCATCCAGGCCGGCAATCGCAAGATCCTGGCTTACTTGCGGCAGTGGAACGACACCACCATCCTGTGCGTGGCCAACCTGTCGAACGCGGCGCAGCCGGTGGAGCTGCCCTTGCAGGAATTCAACGGCCGCGTGCCGGTGGAAATGCTGGGCGGCACGCCGTTTCCGGCCATCGGTGAACTGCCCTATCTGCTGACCTTGCCGCCCTACGGTTTTTACTGGATGGACCTGAGCATGGACGCCGCGCCGCCGGGATGGCATGCCAGCGGCCCCGCCCAGATGCCCGAGCTGACGACGCTGGTGTTGAAGTCGCGCGGTGGCGCCGCGCTGACGGACTCGTCGCGCAATGTGCTGGAAAACGAAGTGCTGCCCGAGTACCTGGCGCGCCAGCGCTGGTTCCCGGGGTCGAAGGCGCCGTCTCGCGCGCGCCTGGCCTACGCCACGCCCTTTGCCGCCAGCAGCGCGGCCATGGGCGGCGGCCGCAGCGCCGGTGGCGAGTTCTACTGGGCCGAAGTCGAACCCGAAGACGGCATAGACGACGGCCTGCGCGTGCAAGCCCCGTTCGTGTTGGTGTGGGACGAAACCGCGCAGGTGCAATACCCCATCGCGCGGGTGCGGCGCGGCCCGGAAGTGGGCACGCTGGCCGACGCCTTCCTGCAACCCGGCTTTGTGCTGGGCGTGATCGACGCGCTGCGCGCCAAGCAGGAACTGGACGGACGCGACGGCGGCAAGCCGGGCGACAAACCCGGCGTCATCCGCTACCTGCCTGAACCCGGCCTGGCCGACGTGGACTTTGGCACAGAACCCGAATTGCAGTGGATTCGGGCCGAACAATCGAATAGCTCGGTGATTGTGGGCAGCCAGGCCATCCTGAAGCTGATCCGCAATGTGAAGCCCGGCGTGTCGCCGGAAGTCGAGGTATCGCGCCATCTGACGCGCGCCGGCTACGCCAACATTCCCGCGCTGCTGGGCGAGGTGGTGCGTGTGGACGCCGAAGGGGTGCCGCACACGCTGGCGGTCATGCACGCCTTCGTCAGCAACGAAGGCGATGCGTGGACGTGGACCCTGGACTACCTGAAACGCACGCTGGGCGCGGCCCTGCTGGGCGGCAACAGCCCCGAGGAATTCGAGGCCAGCCTGGAAGGCTACACAGTGATGGCCGGCACCATCGGCCGCCGTCTGGCCGAGCTGCACAACGCGCTGGCGCAAGCCACGGACGACCCGGCCTTTCCGGTGCAGACGGCCACCGCCGAGGATGCCCAGGCGCACGCCACGCGCATCGCCGGGCAACTGGACCGCGCCGACGAGGACCTGCGCGCGGTGATGGACCGCCTGGAAGCGCCGTCGCACGCTTGCGCGCAGTGGCTGTTTGAACATCGCGACCGGCTGCGCAAGCAGGTGGACACGATGGCGCAGGCGTTGGTGGGCGCGCCGCTGATTCGCGTGCATGGCGACTTCCACCTGGGCCAGGTGCTGGTGGCGCAGACCGACGCCTACCTGATCGACTTCGAAGGGGAACCGATTCAGACGCTGGAGGCCCGGCGCAACATCACCACGCCGTACAAGGACGTGGCGGGCATGCTGCGCTCGTTCGATTACGCCGCCGCGTCGGTGGCGCGATCGGACCCGATGGGCGGTGCGCCCACCGACGCCAACGCGGGGGCCGCCGACTCGCCCGCCACGCCGGGCGTGCCGCAAGATCTGCGTGACACGCTGCTGGCGCGCTTTGGGTCGCGCGCGGTCGAGGCCTTCTTGCAGGGCTACCAGGAAGCGGCGTCCACGGCTATTGCGCTGCCGGGGGCGCAGGAAGACACCCTGCTCAAGCTGGCCCAACTGGAAAAAGCCGCTTACGAAGTTAGCTACGAAGCCGCGCACCGGCCGGACTGGATCTCTATCCCGCTGTGCGCCCTGACCGGACTGGCACGAGAACTCTTGCAAGATGCGGCGATCAGCGCCGAGGAAAAAACACGATGAGCCTTCCTGACAACGGTGGCTTGCCGCCGTCCTTCACCCCCGCCGGCCAGGTTGACGCGGCCACGCTGCAAGCCCTGGCCGGGGGCCAGCACGCCGACCCCTTCGCCGTGCTGGGACCGCATGACGGCGCCGTTCGCGCGCTGCTGCCCGGTGCCAACGCGGTGGCGGTGATCAGCGCGGATGGCACCCGGACGCCACTGCATGAACAAGCACACGGCCTGTACACCGGCGCCGCACCCGGCGCCCGCCCCGGCGACCCGGCCTCTTATCAATTGGCCATCCAATGGCCCGGCACGGAACAGGTGACGGCGGACCCGTATGCCTTCGGGCCGGTGTTGTCGGACGCGGACCTGGGCGCCTTGTCCAGCGGGGACTGGCGCGCGGCGCTGGACTTGCTGGGCGCGCGCCTGGTGGAAATGAACGGCGTGTCCGGGCTGCGTTGCGCGGTCTGGGCGCCCAATGCGCGCCGGGTCGCGGTGGTGGGCGACTTCAACAGCTGGGACAGCCGCCGCCACCCCATGCGCCTGCGCCACGCCGCCGGCGTGTGGGAATTGTTCATCCCCGGCGTATGCGCCGGCGATTGCTACAAGTTCGCCATCACCGATAGCGCGGGCGCCATCGTGTTCAAGGCCGACCCCATGGCACGGCGTGCGCAGGCCGCACCCGCCACCGCGTCGGTGGTCGACGACCCCACACCCCACGTCTGGACGGACGAAGACTGGATGCAATCGCGCGGCGCGCGCCAACAGCCCGACGCGCCCATTTCGATTTACGAAGTGCAGGCCGGCTCTTGGGTGGCCGCCGACAACGAGCGCTGCGTCTGGGACCAGCTGGCCGACAAGCTGCCGGCCTATGCGCACGCCATGGGCTTCACCCATGTGGAATTGATGCCCATCATGGAATATCCGTTCGGCGGGTCCTGGGGCTACCAGCCGCTGGGCATGTTTGCCCCGTCGGCGCGCTTTGGCCCGCCGGCGGCATTCGCCCGCTTCGTGGACCGCTGCCACGCCATGGGCGTGGGCGTGATCCTGGACTGGGTGCCCGCGCACTTTCCGAACGACGCGCATGGGCTGGCGCGCTTTGACGGCACGCCGTTGTATGAATACGCCGATCCGCGCGAAGGCTATCACCCCGACTGGAACACGCTGGTCTACAACCTGGGCCGCACCGAAGTCAAAGCGTTCATGATCGCCAGCGCGGTGCACTGGCTGCGCCAATTCCATATCGACGGCCTGCGCGTGGACGCGGTGGCCTCGATGCTTTATCGCGACTACAGCCGCAAGGCCGGCGAGTGGATTCCCAACGTGTATGGCGGCCGCGAGAACCTGGAAGCCGTGGCGTTCCTGCGCGACCTGAACAGCACCGTACGCCACGAAGCGCCGGACGCCATCGTGGTGGCCGAAGAATCCACCGCATGGCCGGGCGTGACGGCGCCGGTGTCCGAGGGCGGCCTGGGCTTTCACTACAAATGGAACATGGGGTGGATGCACGACACGCTGCGCTACATGGAGGAAGACCCCGTGTATCGCAAGTATCACCATCACGACATCACCTTCGGCATGGCCTACGCCTATTCCGAACGCTTCATCCTGCCGCTGTCGCATGACGAAGTGGTGCACGGCAAGGGCTCGCTGCTGAACAAGATGCCGGGCGACCATGGCACCAAGCTGGCGAACCTGCGCGCCTACCTGGGCTTCATGTGGGCGCATCCCGGCAAAAAACTGCTGTTCATGGGCGGCGAGCTGGCGCAGCCGGCCGAATGGAATCACGACGCCACCATCAACTGGAGCCTGCTGGACGACGCGGGCCACAAAGGCGTGCAGCGCCTGGTCGCGGACCTGAACCGCGTGTATCGCGATTCGCCCGCGCTGCACGAAATGGACGCCCAGCCCGAAGGCTTCGCGTGGCTGGTCATGGACGACGCCGACAACAGCGTGGCCGCGTTCCTGCGCCGCAGCGGCGCATCGACCATGCTGGCCATCTGCAATTTCACCCCCGTTACCCGCCACGGCTACCGCGTCGGCGTGCCGCTGGCGGGGCGCTGGGCCGAAACGCTGAACACCGACGCCGGTTGGTACGGCGGCTCGGGCCAAGGCAACCAGGGCGCGGCGCAGTCCGCCGACCAACCCGCTCACGGCCACGCGCAATCCTTGTCGCTGACGCTACCTCCTCTTGCCACCTTGTTCTTCACGCACGAAGGCTGAATCCATGGACCCCACTCAGTTCACCCGCCTTACCTCCGGCAAGCCGTATCCGCTGGGCGCCGTCAGTGACGGCTTGGGCGTGAATTTCGCCGTGTTCTCGGCGAACGCCACCCGGATCGAACTGTGCGTGTTCGATGCGCGCGGCCGCAAAGAACTACGACGCTTCGACCTGCCGGAATGCACCGACGAGATCTGGCACGGCTACCTGCCCGATGCCCAGCCCGGTTTGATCTACGGCTATCGCGCCCATGGGCCTTACGACCCGCGCAACGGCCACCGCTTCAACCCGCACAAGCTGCTGCTGGACCCCTACGCCCGCCAGTTGACCGGCCCGGTCAGCTGGAGCGATGCGCTGTTCGGGTACCGCCTGAACCATGCGCGCGGCGATTTGTCGATGGACCGCCGCGACAGCGCGCCGGCCATGGCCAAGGCGGTGGTGACCGAAGACGTGCCCTTTAACTGGGGCAACAGCAAGGCGCCCGACACGCCGTGGACGGACACCACGATCTACGAAGTGCACCTGCGCGGCGTGTCGATGCAGCGCGAAGACCTGCGCCCGCCGCTGCGCGGCACCTGCGCCGCGCTGGCGGACCCGCGCTTTATCGAACACCTGCATCGCCTGGGCGTCACGGCCATCGAACTGCTGCCCGTGCACGCCTTCCTGCAAGACCGCTTCCTGTTGGAACGCGGGCTGCGCAACTACTGGGGCTACAACACGCTGTCGTTCTTCGCGCCGGAACCGACCTACCTGCAACGCGGCCCCAACGACCTGCGCCAGGCCGTGCGCCGCCTGCACGCCGCCGGGCTGGAAGTGATACTGGACGTGGTCTACAACCACACCTGCGAAGGCAGCGAACTGGGCCCCACCCTGTCCTGGCGCGGCCTGGACAACGCCAGCTACTACCGCCTGATGCCGGGCGAAGAGCGCTACTACATCAACGACACCGGTTGCGGCAACACCGTCAACCTGTCGCACCCGCGCGTGCTTCAGATGGTGACGGATTCACTGCGCTACTGGACGCAGTCGTATGGCGTGGACGGCTTTCGCTTCGACCTGGGCGTGACGCTGGGCCGCGAGGGCACGGGCTTTGACCCGGGCTCCGGCTTTTTCGACGCCTTGTTGCAGGACCCGGTGCTGGCCGGCGTGAAGCTCATTTCCGAACCCTGGGACATCGGCCCGGACGGCTACCAACTGGGTAGCCACCCGCCCGGCATGGCGGAATGGAACGACCGCTACCGCGACACGGTGCGCCGCTACTGGCGCGGCGACGAAGGCATGCGCGGCGACATGGCGGCGCGGCTGTGCGGCTCGCGCGATGTGTTCGACCGCCGCCACCGCCGCCCCTGGGCCAGCGTCAACTTCATCGCGTCGCACGACGGCTTCACCACGCAGGACGTGGTCAGCTACGACGGCAGCCACAACGAAGCCAACGGCGAAGGCGGCAACGACGGTCATTCGGAAAACTACAGCCACAACTGGGGCGTCGAAGGCCCGACCGACGACGCCGCCATCCTGGAAACGCGCGGCCGCGTGCAGCGGGCGCTGCTGGCGACCCTGTTCATGTCGGACGGCACGCCGATGATGTTGGCGGGCGACGAATTCGGCAACAGCCAGGACGGCAACAACAACGCCTATTGCCAGGACGGCCCCGTGTCGTGGCTGGACTGGACGCAGGCGCAAAGCGACGAAGGCCGCGCACTGAGCACGTTTGTCGCGCGTGCGGTGGCGCTGCGGCGCGACCACCCCAGCCTGCGCGCCGCCCGCTTTGGCGACGCGGCGCAGGAAGTGTGCCCCGGCGTCAGCGCGATCGGCTGGTTCGACACGCACGGCGGCCCCATCGACCAGGGCGCCTGGGATGACCCGCAACAACGCACGATGGCGCTGCGGCGCGCGGCGCTGCGCGAGGACGGCAGCGCGGACATCACTTTGCTGCTGATGAACCCGGGCGCCGAACCCGCCACGTTTGCCCTGCCCGAGCCCGGCCAGGCTTGGCTGCGCGAGCTGGATTCCGCGACGCAGGTGCCCGCAGCGCCCGTCACCGAAAACGAAATCACCGTACAGGCGCACAGCCTTGTCCTGCTGTCTGCTACCTGCATCTCCGGAAATGGATCATGACCGTGTTGCCCGAACCGTATACCCACGGCGCGCTGCCGCTGCCCGATGGCCGCACGCGTTTTCGCCTGTGGGCCCCCTCCGCTCCGCCGGACCTTGCGCTGGTTATTCCCGGCCGTGATCCCATCCCCTTGCATCCCGAGGCCGATGGCTTTGTGCAGGTGGACGTCGATTGCACGGCGGGCACGCGTTATCAATACCGCCTGGGCGCAGGCCTGCTGGCACCCGACCCGGCGTCGCGCCTGCAAGACGGCGACGTGCACGACGCCAGCGTGGTGGTGGGCGCGGACAGCTATCCGTGGCGGCACCCGTCATGGATGGGCCGGCCGTGGCGCGAAGCGGTCATCTACGAAGCGCACGCCGGCCTGGCGGGCGGCTTTGCGGGCCTGACGCAAAAGCTGCCCGAGCTGGCCGACATGGGCTTTACGGTGATTGAGCTGATGCCGATTGCCGACTTTCCCGGGCCGCGCAACTGGGGCTATGACGGCGTGCTGCCCTATGCGCCTGACACGGCCTACGGCACGCCCGATGATCTGAAAAACCTGATCGACACGGCGCACGGGCTGGGCCTGTGCGTGATGCTGGACGTGGTCTATAACCACTTCGGCCCGGACGGCAACTACCTGTCGCAGTACGCGGCCCCGTTCTTTCGGGATGACGTGGCCACCCCGTGGGGGTCGGCCATCGATTTTCGCCAGCCCCCCGTGCGCCGCTACTTCGAAGAGAACGCGTTGTACTGGCTGACGGAATACCGCTTTGACGGCCTGCGCCTGGATGCGGTGCACGCCATCCCTGACCCGGAATGGCTGGTAGAGCTAGCGCAATTTGTGCGCGGGCAGATTCCGGCGCAGCGCCACATCCATCTGGTACTGGAAAACGATGACAACCGCGCCAGCCTGCTGACCGATGGCTACGACGCCCAATGGAACGACGACGCGCATCACGTGCTGCACCACCTGTTGACAGGGGAATCGCGCGGCTATTACGCCGACTACGCAGACCGCCCTGCCCAGGCCCTGGCGCGCTGCCTGGGCGAAGGCTGGGTCTACCAAGGCCAGCCATCGCCCTACCGCCAGGGCGCCGCCCGTGGCGAGCCCAGCGCGCACCTGTCGCCCACGTCGTTTGTGCTGTTTCTGCAAAATCATGACCAGACCGGCAACCGCGCGCGCGGCGAACGGCTGACCCTGCTGGCCGAGACCACGGAACGGCTGCGCGCCGGCGTCGTGCTGCAACTGCTGGCCCCGCAGATTCCGTTGGTGTTCATGGGCGAAGAAACCGGCAGCCGCGCGCCTTTCCTGTACTTCACCAGCCATACCGACCCGGCCTTGGCCACGGCGGTACGCGAGGGTCGTCAGCGCGAATTCGCCGCCTTCCCCGAGTTTTCGGGCGCAAACAGCGAGGCCGTACCCGACCCCAACGCCGAAACCACCTGGGACCAGAGCAACCCCTGGACGCCCGAGGCCAGCCCCGACGCGCAGCAGTGGCGCGACCTTTACCGCGCGCTGCTGGACATGCGCCAGCGCGTCATCGCCCCGCGGCTGGACGGCGCCAAGACCGTGTTCGCGCGTGCCGTCGGTGAACACAGCGTGCATGCCAGGTGGCGTCTGGCGGACGGCGCGCTGCTGTCCGCGTACGTCAACCTGGGCCCCGTGCCGGAGGCCCTGCCGCGTCAACAAGCGTCGGCCGCGCCCTTGTTTTCGGCGCTGCTGTTTGAGTCGCGCGCCGGTGCGTTCGACGCGTTGTGCCAGGGCAACCTGTGCTCGGAAAGCACGGTATGGCTGCTGGAGGAACCCGCATGAGCGCCGACGCCCCCGCCGGGCTATCGGAGTTGGCGGCCGAGGCCGGCATCGCGGAACACTGGACGGACGCGGACAAGCGCCCGCAACGCGTATCACCCGACACGCTGCGCGCCCTGCTCGCCGCGATGGACCTGCCCGCCGGGTCCGAGGCGGATATTCGCGACAGCCGACAAAGACTGGCCGACATGCAATCGCAGTCGCACCTGCCCGCGATGCTGGTCGCCGTCACCGGTGAAGCCGTGTTTCTGCCACGCAACTGCGCCGGCGCTTATCGCATCGAACCGCCGGCCGGGCCCGCCATCACCGGCCAAACCACGGACCAGAACATTGACCGGCCCGAGGACCAGCCTGCCGGCCAAGGCGCAGGCCAGCGCACAGGCCAACGCACAGGCCAACGCACAGGCCAGCGCGCGGACCAACGTGCCGGCCGACCCACGCAGGCGGGCGGAACCGCGCCAATGTTGCGCGCCCCGTCCACGCCGGGCTACTACACGCTGCACACGGCCGGCGGCGTGACGACGCTTGCCGTTGCGCCCGCCCGCGCGCCTTCCGTGGACGAGCTGCTGCAAGAGCGGAACGCGCGCGCCTGGGGCCTGGCCGTGCAGGTCTACAGCCTGCGCCGGCCCCACCCCGATCCCACGCAGGCCACGCATGGCTTTGGCGACTTTGGCGCGCTGCGCGACCTGGCCCAGGCAGCCGGCAATGCGGGCGCGGACGCGCTGGCGATCAGCCCCGTGCACGCCATGTTTGCCGCCGACGCGGCGCAGTGCAGCCCGTATTCGCCGTCCAGCCGGCTGTTCTTGAACACCTTGTACGCCGATCCCGCCGCCGTGCTGGGCGCCGACGCCGTGCGCGATGCCCTGGCAGGGATGACCCACACGCGCTTGCGCTCGCTGGATGCCCAGCCGTTGATCGATTGGCCCGCGGCCGCCGGGTTCCGGCACCAGCTGCTGCGGCGTCTGCATGAACGTTTCACCACGGCTGCGGGCGATGAACAGCGCCGCGCCTACGACGCCTTCCGCAACGCGGGCGGGCAAGACCTGCGTGACCACGCGCTGTTTGAAGCGCTGCACGCGGCGCACAGCCTGGAGGCGGGCACGCCCGTGCCGTGGACGCAATGGCCGGCCGATCTGCGCGACCCGCGCTCATCCGCCGCGCAGCAGTTCGCCGCGCAGCATGCCCAAGAGGTGGACGCGCATGCGTTTGCCCAGTGGCTGGCCTCGGCCAGCCTGAAGCAGGCGCAGCGTGCCGGCCGCGATGCGGGCATGCGCGTGGGCATCGTGGCGGACCTGGCGGTGGGCGCAAGCCCGGTGGGCAGCCACGCATGGAGCCGCCAGGCCGACCTGGTCAAGCGCGCCAGCGTGGGCGCGCCGCCGGATATCTACAACCCGCTGGGCCAGGGCTGGGGGCTGACCGCGCTGTCGCCCGCGGCCTTGCAGAAGTCGGGCTATTCGGCGTTTCTGGCCATGCTGCGAGCCTGCCTGGCCCACGCGGGCGGCCTGCGTATCGACCACATCCTGGGCATGGCCCGGATGTGGCTGATCCCTGATGGCGCCGGTCCCCAAGACGGCGGCTATGTGCGCTATCCGCTGCGCGAATTGCTGCGCCTGACTGCCCTGGAAGCGTGGCTGCATCGCGCGCTGATCGTGGGTGAAAACCTGGGCACGGTGCCGGAAGGCTTTGACGCGCTGCTTGAAGAACACGGCGTGCTGGGCATGGACGTACTGTGGTTCATGCGCGCCCCTGCCACGCCCGACAGTTCCGATACGCCCGACACGTCCGACACGTCCGACCATTCCGACACATCCGACACATCCGACAATTCCGACCCGTCCGACACACCCGACCCGTCCGACACGCCCGACACCCCTTCCGCCCCCCCGGCCTTCCTGCCCCCTTCGGAATGGCCCAAACACGCTGTTGCCATGACCACGACTCACGATTTGCCGACTTTGGAAGGCTGGTGGCACGCCCAGGATATTCTGTGGCGCTCCCGCTTGAACCTGCTGGGCCCTGGCCAGGAAGAAGGCGCCCAACGATCCGGCCGCCTGGAAGAACGCGCCACGCTGTGGCGTTCGGTGCAGGCGTCCTCGCCCACGGCCTCGACCCGGCCCTTGCCCCGCCAGACGCCCAGCGCGGAACTGCTGGGCTTTGTGGCCGCCACGCCCTGCCCGCTGATGCTGGTCACGCTGGAAGACCTGACGGGTCAGCTGGATCAGCCCAACCTGCCCGGCACCATCGACGAACACCCCAACTGGCGCCAGCGGGCGCCGTTGTCGGTGGACGACTGCCTGACCGCGCCCGCCAGCCAGGCGCGCCTGCGTCCGGTGCGCGCCATGCGGGGCCGCTCATGAAGCCCGTCGCCCCGCCCATCGCCCCCAGCATTCCCCGCGCCACGGCGCGCCTGCAATTGCATGCCGACTTCACGCTGGACGACGCACGCCGGCAGCTTCCCTACTACGCCGCGTTGGGGGTCAGCCACCTATACCTGTCGCCCATCACCCAGGCCAAGGCGGGCTCCACGCACGGTTATGACGTTATCGACCACCAGCGCGTCAGTGACGATCTGGGCGGCGAAAGCGCGCTGCGCAAGCTGGCAGACGCGGCACGCGCCCACGGCATGGGCCTGATTGCCGACATCGTGCCCAATCACATGGCCGCGCATGCGTCCAACGCCTGGTGGGCCGACGTATTGCGGCTGGGCCGGCAAAGCGCGCAAGCCGGCACCTTCGACATCAACTGGGACGCGCCCGACCCCTTGCTGCGCGGCAAGGTGCTGCTGCCCGTGCTGCCCGACCCGTACAGCGAAACCCTGGCAGCGGGTGGCATCCGACTGGTGCACGATGCGCAATCGGGCACCAGCTATATCGAAGCCGGCGGCCAGCAGTTGCCGCTAACGCCCGGCTCGGCCACCGGGGACCCGGCCACCTTGTGCGCCGCCTGCGACCCCGGCAGCGCGGCCGGCCAGGCGCGCCTGCACGCCCTGCTGGAACGCCAACACTACCGCCTGGCCTGGTGGCGCACCGCACCCGACCTCATCAACTGGCGCCGCTTCTTTGAAATCAGCGAACTGGTGGGCGTGCGCGTGGAAGACGAGGCCGTGTTCAACGCCGTGCATGCGCTGGTCTTGCGCTTGTACCGCGAAGGCGTGCTGGACGGCCTGCGCATCGACCATATCGATGGCCTGGCCAGCCCCGGTGCCTATCTGCGCCGCTTGCGCCGCGCCATGCGCGAGGCGGACGACGCCCGCAGCCAGGCCGGCCTGCCCGGCGAAGGCTATCTGGTCATTGAGAAGATCCTGGCGGACGACGAAGCGCTGGAACCGCATTGGCCTACCCACGGCACCACGGGCTACGACTTCATGGACCAGGTGGGCGCGCTGCTGCATGCCCCCCAGGCACAGGCGCCGCTGGAACAGTTCTGGGCCAGCCTGAGCCGCGACGCGCGCGATGCCCCGGCCCAACTGCGCGACGCCCGCCGCCGCATGCTGGCACGCCACTTCCCCAGCGAAAGGCTCGCGCTGGTGACGGCGCTGGCGCGCATCGCGCACATGGATGCGCGAACGCGCGATTGGACCCAGCCCGCCATCGACCGAGTGCTGACGGCGCTGCTGGCGGCATTCCCGGTGTACCGCACCTATGCAGAGGACGGCGGCCGCAGCCCCGCCGATACGCATTGGTGCCGCATCGCGCTGGACCAGGCGCGCGCGGCGCTGGGCGACGCGTCGGCCGACCTGCGCTTGCTGGACCAGTTGGACCACTGGCTGGGCGGTGGCACGCCGCCGTCCGCGTCCGCAACGCCCGCAGCGTCTGCAACGTCCGCAACGCCCGCAACGTCCGTAACGTCCGTAACGCCCGCAACGCCCGCAGCGACTGCGGCCGCTGCTCCAACCCCCGGCCCCGACTCGGCGGACGCCCCCGATTCCCAGCAGGCCGAGGCGCGCACGCTGGCCTTGCGCCGGTTCCAGCAGCTGACGCCGCCCCTGGCCGCCAAAGCCTTGGAAGATACGCTGTTCTACCGACGCGGCCCGCTGTTGTCCCGCAACGAAGTGGGCTCCAGCCCCACCCGGTTCACGCTGCCGCTTGAAGAGTTCCATGCACTGTGCGCCGCGCGTGCTGGGACGCACCCGCATGCCATGCTGGCCACCGCCACGCACGACCACAAGCGCGGCGAAGACACGCGCGCCCGGCTGGCCGTGCTGTCTGAAATCCCCGACGAGTGGCGCCGCACCGCGGACGGCTGGATTGCCCGGCTGGCGCCACCCGGGCCGCCCACCCCCGCCGACCGCTACCTGCTTTTGCAAAGCCTGGTGGGCGCGTGGCCGCTGTCGTTGTCACCCGAGCGGCTAAGCGAACAGCCCGAGGCCATTGCGGACTTTCTTGGCCGCATCGCGCAGTGGCAGGAAAAAGCCCTGCGCGAAGCCAAGCTGCACACCAGTTGGACGGACCCGAACGCCGACTACGAGGGCGCCGCCCGACGATGCATCGAGGCCTTGCAACAGCCCGGCGACGGGCAGGCCTTGCTGCGAGACATCGGCACCTGGGCGCTGAAAATCGCACCGGCGGGCCTCGTGAACAGCCTGACCCAGACGGTGCTGCGCAACACGGTGCCCGGCGTGCCCGATCTTTACCAGGGCGCGGACCTGTGGGACTTCAGCCTGGTCGACCCCGACAACCGCCGCCCGGTGGACTACGCGGAGCGGGCGGCGCTGCTGGCCGAATCGAATCCGCCTGGCACCTTGGAAGGCGATGCAACGGATGCCACCGCGACCTTGCAGGAAGACGCGCGCCCGGACGTGCTGGCAGGGCACGTTGACACGCCCATCGCCACCGACGCGCAGGCATGGCGCAGTGGCGCCATCAAGCAGTCACTGATCCAGCGCGCGCTGGCGCTGCGGGCGCGTCACCCCGACGTTTTCCGCCTGGGCGACTACACGCCGCTTGCGGTGCACGGCCCGCGCGCCGCGAACGTCATTGCGTACCTGCGCCGCCATGACGGGCGCTGTGTGCTGGTCGTGGCGCCCAGGCTGTGCGCCATGGCGCTGGCCGGCTACGCCCAGGGCAAACCGGCGCAGGCAGCGGCCTACTGGGAGGGCACCCGCGTGGCGCTGCCGGCAGACGTGGACGCGGACATGGACGCCTTGCGCGACGTGCTTTCCGGCCGCCGTCCCAGCGTGAACGGGGCCGGCGAACTTGCGCTGGACCAACTGCTGCGAGACGGGCCGGTGGCGCTGTTGGCGACGGAGTAGCGGGAAGGACGGAGTAGCGGGAAGGACGGAGTAGCGGGAAGGCAAGCGCGGCGGCGAGTGCGGAGGCAAGTGCGGAGGCGACTCCCCACGGAGCCGCCGCGCTGCGCCCGGCCCGGTCACGCTTGGTACGGCTTCCGTTTACTTCTGCTTCCGTTTACTTCTGCTTCCGTTTACTTCTGCTGCCGTTTACCGCTGCTCCCGTCCAGTACCGGTCGCGCTCAGTACTGGTACCGCATCGTCACCATCGCGCTGCGGCCGGCGCCCCACGCGCCCTGGCTGTAGAAACCGACCTGGCTGTAGTACTTGCGGTCGAACAGGTTGTTCACGTTCAGCTGCGCCGACAGGTTGCGGTTGAAGCGGTAGCGGGCCATCAGGTTGGTGATGGCGTAGCTGCCCTGCCCCACGCGTTCGTCGCCATTTGGGCCGCTGGCGATGGTGTAGACGCCGCTTTGCCAGTTCACGCCGCCGCCCACCGTCAGCCGGCTCCAGTCGCCCGGCAACTGGTAGGTGGTGAAGACGCGCACCAGCGTGCGCGGCTGGTCGGTCTGGATGGCCGCGCCGTCGCCATCACGCGCGGTCCAGTGCGACCAGCCCGCCGCCAGGTTCCAGCCCGGCGTCACTTCTCCGGACACTTCCAGGTCAAAGCCCCGGCTGCGCGTTCCTTGTGCGGCCCGATAAGCCTGGTTGATCGAACCCGGCACCAGGTAACCCGGGTCGGTCTGCGCCACGTTGTCCTGTTCCACCTGGAACACCGCCGCGCTGGCGTTCAAGCGGCCTTCCAGGAATTCGCCTTTGACGCCGGCCTCGTAGGATTTGCCTTCCAGCGGGTCCAGCCAGCCGCCGTTGCGGTCCTGGTAGCTTTGCGGGTTGAAGATGCCGGTGTAGCTGACGTAGGCGGTGTAGTTGTCGTTGATGTCGTACAGCAGCCCCGCGTACGGCGTGAACGCGTTCTTGTCGAACGCGGTGTGGTCACCACCGCCAAAGCCCACGGAATCCGTTTTCCAGGTGCTGTAACGGCCGCCGACGATCAGCTTTAGCGGGTCGGCCAGGTTCAGGCGCAGCGCGCCGTACCAGCCCGTCTGCTTGGTGGTGTAGCGGCTGGCGGTCACCGCCGTGTCGCTCCAGTCGGGTTCCGGATACGAGCCGTCCCAGTCAAAGAAGTTGCCCACCGGCGCGGCGTTCAAGCCCGCGCGGTAATCAAAGTCGGCGTACTGGCGGGTGAAGCTGGCGCCCACCACGGCTTCGTGGCGGCGGCCAAAGGCGGTGAACGGGCCAGTGGCCTTGACGTCCAGGCTGTTCTGCTTGCGGTCGCCCAGGTACCACGAGGGCGACCCGTTCACGCCCAGGCCGGTCTGGCGGTCGGGCCAGCCGTACAGATAGAGTAGCTTGCCATCCATTTCGTGCTTGGAATGCGAGGCCACCGCCTGCACCCGCCAATCATTGTCAAAGCGATGCTCCAGGCTGGCGAAGCCGCCCGTCGTGGTGCTGGCCCAGGAGCTCCAGTCGGCCCCGGTGTTCAGCGACCGCTTCCAGTCGGTGCGCCCGCCGTCGGCGTACCACAGCGGAAAGCCGCCCCAGCTGCTACCCTTGGGGCTGTTGTCCTGGTAATTGAAGCCGGCGCTGAAGGTGGTGCGCGACGTAATGTCCGCGTCGACCACGCCGTAGAACACTTTCTTCTGGCTTTTGTAGTCGTCCAGATAAGAGTGGTTGTCCTGGTAGGCGGACACGATGCGACCGCGCACGCTGCCGTCCTTGTTCAGCGGCGTGGAAAGGTCCAGCGTGCCGCGATAGGTGTCCCACGAGCCCGCGCTGACGCTGATGTCGGCCTTGAATTCGCGGCTGATGGCGTGCTTGCGCACCAGGTTGATGGACGCCGACGGATTGCCGGCGCCGGTCAGCAGGCCGGTGGCGCCGCGCACGACTTCCACGCGGTCATAGATGATGGTGTCCATTGACGACTCGCCCGCCGCATAGCCGCTATCAAAGCCCGTGGGCACGCCGTCGTACAGGTAATTGCTGATGGCGAACCCGCGCGAGCTGAACGAATAGCGCTCGCTGTCGTAGTTCTGCACCGCGATACCGGGTGTATTGGCCATGACGTCGGCCAGCGACCGCATGTCTTCGTCTTCCATGCGCTGACGTGTCACCACGGTGACCGACTGCGGTGTCTCGCGCAGCGTCAAGGCCATGCCCGTGCCGGCCGCCGTGGCGCGGGGCGTGTAGGATCCCGTCCCTTCCGTGGTGGTCGGGTCGCCGTCGCCCACCACCTGCACGCTGGGCAAGGTGGCCACGGCGCCGTCCTGCGCCTGGGCCGCCGCGCCGCTGGACGCCAGCGCCATCAACACCAGCGCCGACGTGCGGCGCAGCCGCCACGCAAGACGATCGGAAGAGTGAATGCGGGGTCTGCCGCCCAGCGGCCTTTGATCTTGCATGCTGCTTTCCTTTCCCACTTCGGGTTGCGTTGTGGGAAAGGAGTGTAATGCGACTGATTCGCATATACGTTTGCTGTTGTGAATTTACGACGGGAGATGGCAACGGGTGATGGCCACGGGGGATGGCCACATAAATCCACGACGCAAATTTGTCCCTACGCGCCGTGGGCATACCCAACACGGCACCCGGCGCATCGGCATAATGTCGCTGGCTTCGGCCCTTATTCCAGTCGCTTTCCGTAGGAATCCCTTCGTGTTCCATGTCTTTACCGGACTGATCAGTCTTTACGTCATCTGGCGTTTCGTCCTGCCCCTGTCGCTATCCCGCCCTGCCAAGGGGGTGTTGTCCCTGTTGCTGGTGGGTGTGGCCGAGCACCATCTGGTGACGCGCAATTTCTTTGGCTCCATGGCCTCGCCCGAGGTGCCCGCCACCTTGCTGATGGCGCTGGGCTGGGCCTTTGGCGCCCTGCTGCTGCTCGCCATGCTGCTATTGCTGCGCGATGTGGTGGGCGTGGTGGTCTACGTGTTCTCGCGCAAGCGGGGTCGCGGGCTGCTGGCTGCGCGCGGTTGGGCGCAGGGTGCGGCGGTGGCGGCTGCGCTGCTGTCAGTCATTGGCGTGTGGCAGGCCGTGCGCGTGCCCGATGTCAAAACGCTGGAAATCGCCCTGCCCAAGCTGCCGCCCGAACTGGACGGCTTTCGGCTGGTGCAACTGACCGACCTGCACGCCAGCCGCCTTCTGGAAGCGCCGTGGATGGACGCGGTGGTCAAGAAAACCAATGCGCTGAACCCGGACCTGATCGTCATCACGGGGGATCTGGTCGACGGCACGACCGATGCGCGCGCGGCCGATGTGCTGCCGCTGCAAGCCCTGCGCGCGCCACAAGGCGTGTACGCCATCCCCGGCAACCACGAGTACTACGCCGAGTACCAGCGCTGGCTGCCCGCCTTCGAAAAGCTGGGCCTGCGCCTGCTGCTCAATGACCACGTCACGCTGACGCCCAATGGGCAGCGCCTGGTGCTGGCGGGCGTTACCGACAAGATGGCGGCCGCCTACGACCAGCCCGTGCCGGACGTGGCGCGGGCATTGCAGGGCGTGCCCAAGACCGACCCGGTCATTTTGCTGAGCCATCGGCCCCCAGGCGCGGCGCTGAACGCCCAGGCCGGGGCCGGACTGCAACTGTCCGGCCATACGCATGGTGGCCAGATCCTGGGACCGCACCTGCTGACGCAACTGGCCAACGAGGGCTATGTGTCCGGCCTATATCAGGTGAACGGCATGCAGTTATATGTGAGTAATGGCACCGGGCTGTGGCCGGGCTTTCCGATCCGCCTGGGCCGCCCTTCCGAAATCACGCAGATCGTGCTGCGCGCACCGGCCCGAGTGGCCGCGCCGTAGGCGCCTACGCCCACCCACGTTCCCATGACCTACCTGCTGTGGTCCCTGCCCGCGCTGACCGTGATCGTTGCCATCGCCAGCGGGCGAGTCAACACAACGATGGCGGCGGTGCTGGGGCTGTTCGCCGCCATTGCGGTAGCGCTGAGTACCGCGCCCGGCGCTTTCACCGGCGCGCAGCTGGCGGTGACCCTGGAACGCGGCGGGTGGATCGGGTGGATCATCACGCCCTACATCCTGGGCGGCTTGTTGTTCTGGCAGATGGCCTCGCCCACGCAGCCGGCCCCGGCCGGCGGTGATCGCTTTGCCGTTCATCCTCCGGAACTGAACGACCCGCTGGCGCGTCGGCGGCGCTTGTTCTTTGCCTGTTTCCTGATCGGCCCTTTTGCGGAATCCGCTACGGGTTTTGGCGTGGGCATGCTGGGCACCGTGCTGCTTATCCGCCCGCTCGGCTTAAAGCCCCGCGACATCATGATCTTCGCGCTGTTGAGCCAGACGCTGATCCCGTGGGGCGCGATGGGCAGCGGCACCTTGCTGGCGTCCGCCTACGCGCGCGTTCCAGCCCCGCAGCTGGCGTTGTACAGCATGGTGGCGGTGGCCTTGTTGATGGCCGTGTGGATGGCGCTGTTCTGGCGCACGGCGCGCATTGCGGGCCTTGAAGTCGGCACCGCTAAAGCCGGCACCGCCGAGCACGTCAGGGAAGCTGGCTGGATCGTCACCAGCCTGGCATCGCTTTGCGCCGCCACAGCCCTGTTGGGCCCCGAGACGGCGCTGCTGGCCGCCTACGGCCCCTTGATCGTGCTGCGCTTCGTGCTGGATCGCAGGCCCGATCGCACCCAGGCGCTTGCGGCCGCCCGCCGCGCGTTGCCCTACATCCTGGTGATTGCGTGCCTGGTGGCCACGCGGTTGATCCCTACGCTGAATCGCGCGCTGGGCGCCTGGGCCGATATTCGGCCGTTTGCCGACCTGCCCGCCTGGATGCCGTTTCTGCATGCCGGCAGTTGGCTCGTTGCCGGCGCGCTGGCCATGGCGGTGTGGCGGCGCCAGCCGGGCGCGCTGGCCGTGCAGGCGCGCGCGGCCTGGCGCACCGGCCGCCACGCCGTCATGTCCGTCTTTCTGTTTGCCATGATGGCCGAGGTGCTGGCCGGCGCCGGCATCTCGCAAGCCTATGCCGACGGCCTGTTCGCCGCCTTGCGGGACTGGACCATCCTGATCACGCCGCTGCTTGCCGGCGCCTTCGGCATTCTGGCCAACAGCGGCAACGCGCCGAACAGCCTGTTCATGCCGTCCCAGCTATCATTAGCCCTGCACGCGGGTCTGAATGTGCCGGCAGCGGCAGCGCTGTTACACGTTTCAGGCACGTCGATGGGGTTTTTTTCACCCGTCAGGATGTCAATTGCGGCGGGTTTGGCCCACGGACAAGGGCAAGAACGCAGCGTGTATGTTCTACTACTGCCGTTTGCCCTGGCCGCGTTCGGCATTCTTTTATTCCTGGCACTGCTTGTCGTGCTGTCGGGATAGCCGCCCGAGCGCTGATGCTCACGGCCTCAACCTTTTTTTTGTGTAGCACATGGGACTAGAACAGTTAGCCGCGATCCGGGCCTTGATCACCAAGCAGGCGCCTGAAGAGCCGACCCCCAAGAAAGAATCGCGTCCGCAAGGCGCAGGCAAAGGCCCCCGCCCACCCGGCGGCGGCAAAGGCCCGCGTCCGCAAGGCGATAAGGGCCCGCGCCCGCAAGGCGGTGACAAGAACGCCCGTTCCCAGGGCGGCGACAAGGGCCAGCGGCCGCAACGCGCCGACCGGCGCGAATCGCCCGTGGACCCGGTCGTGGTCGCAATTTCGCGCTTGCAACGCCAGTTTCCCAAGGCCTTCCCCAAGAATCCCGCGCCGAAGCTTCCGCTGAAGCTGGGCGTGCTGGCGGACCTGGTGCAACATGCCCAGACGCTGCAACTGGACGAAGCGCAGATCAAGGAAGCGGTCAAGACCTGGTGCGATGGCCGCCGCTATTGGGCCAGCATGGTCGAGGACGCGCCGCGTGTGGACCTGAACGGCGAACCCTCGGGCGTCGTGACGGCCAACGAAGCCAAGCATGCCAAGCGCATGGCCTCGCGCAGCGCATCCAAGAACGCCGCCGCGCGCAACAAGGCCAAGAAAGCCGAAGCCGCGGCCGCCGCCGGTACCGGTGACGCCGCTACCGGTGACGCCGCCGTGCCGGCGCCCGTGACGGCGGATGTTGCCGCACCGGTGCAATCGGCCCCGCAAGCGCCGGCCGAGACGGCTGCAACCCCGGCTGCAACTCCTCCTGCAACTCCGACTGAAAGCGCGGCCTCCGCAACGCCCGCTGCCACGCCGGATGCATCCAGCGATACGTCGACCCCGGCGGCTGATGCACCGTCCGCCGAGCCGACTTCGCCGGCCACGGATTCGTCCACGGATTCGTCCGCCGACAAGCCCGCGCAGTCCTGAGTCACACCGTCATCGGGCCACATCGCCCGATGACGGCAAAAAGCCCGGCCCGCAAC
>NZ_JCBAMR010000008.1:0-192443 GCF_059760425.1 Achromobacter sp. RT286_PF | reverse complement strand
ATAACACCACCCTGCCACCGGCCGCAGCGTCAAGATTTGATAAAGAGAAGGACAAAAGCCCGCCCATGAATGGGGGTTTTTTGCTGGGGCTTATTTGGCGAGCCACCAAAACCGCCGCGCCCTCTTACGCCGCCACACTGCGGTCGCGTCCGGCCAGCTTGGCCTGGTACAGCGCCTTGTCGGCCCGGTCGATCAGGTAGGCGTAGTCCGGGTGGCCGTCGAAGGTGGCCACCCCGATGCTGGCCGTGATGCGTTGCGCCCCCGCCTCTGGGATGGTGAACGCGTGGCGGCGGATCTCGGCGCCTAGCTTCTGCGCCGCCGCCAGCGCGGCTTCCCGGCCGGTGTCCACCAACACCACCAGAAATTCCTCACCGCCATAACGGAACACAAAATCGCTGGACCGGCACGACTGGTGAACCACTTCGGCAAACTGGCGCAGGATATGGTCGCCGCCCGAATGCCCGTGCGCGTCGTTGATGGCCTTGAAGTGGTCGATGTCCAGCAGCAGGACCGAAAAAAGGCTGCTCTGACGGCTGGAAATGGCAATCTCGCGCCCAATGACCGACGGTAAAAAGCGCCGGTTCAGCACGTTGGTCAGCGGGTCGCTGCCGCTTTCAATCTCGGCCACCATATCGAACAGGCCATTGAGCAGATGCTTGATGCGCGCCACCAGCTCCTGCAATTGCCGCACCTGGTCGGGCATCGACAACTGGCGCTCACCGTCGTCCATCAGCAGCCGGGGCAGCACCACGTCGTCCAGCTCGGCAACCGCGTCGGTGATCTGGCGCAATGCAGGGGCGCTTTCAAACAGCACACCGCCCTTGTGCTGCAACCACAGGCCGAATTCCGAAGCCGCCAGGCGCGGCAGCGCCTGTTCCGGCGCGCGGTAATGCAGGCCGATCAGCACGGCCTGGCTCCACTCCAGCAGTGCGGCGCGCTGGCGCTCGCGTTCGGTGGAAATGTTCTGCCCCAATGCGAACAGCCGGTAGGCCTCGTCGTTGCGCGCGCCACGGTTGATGTCGCGCATGAAGGCGCGGCTCATCTGCTCGATGGCCAGGTCAAACAGATTACAAACGTATTGCGTGGCGATGGACGCAGCCATGCCGTCCAGATCGCTGGCACGCAGCCTTTCGGCAATCTCGTTTTTCAGCACGCGCGCGCCCGCCATCACCAGATGGATGGGGATATGGACGCGGGCATGCACTTCGCCCACCTTTTTCTGCGTGGCCATCAACGCCACGATATCGCCCTGGTCGCGCACGCAAAGCAGCCCCAGCAGCCAGTGTTTCATGCCTTTGTGCAGCCGCGTCGAGACGATCTCGTGGGACAGGCGCGGGCCGGCTTCAACGTCGGCCAGCAAGGTCGAATAGAACGCGTCCACCAGTTCCTTGGCGCTGTCCGCGACCACGGCTGCCACCTGGCCGCGCGTGTAGGCGTCCACTGACTGGTAGACCGCTTCCCACGCTTGCGCGTTGGATGCGCTGAGGTAGCACGCTTGATCAGCGCCGCTTGTCCAAACCGGCAACGCCGTCTTGCTCGAAGACATAAATCATCCGCCCCAAAAACTTCGCGCGTGCCAAAAGCGACACGCGACGAAAAACCAGCGCGGATTATGCGCTAAAAGAAAGTGGGCCCCTAGAGGGGCCCACGCGCGGCAGCGGTATCGCGGCTTATGACGCCGCTTATTCCAAGCCGTGGAAGACCGAATCGTCCGGGCCCACGTGCGACGGATGCTGCCACGTGACGTCGCGCAGCGAATGCTGCACCAGCCCTTCAACGCCCAGCAGCACCGCGAAGATCGCCATGCGGATCGGAATGCCGTTGTCCGTCTGGCGGAAGATGGCCAGGCGCGGATCATGATTCAGGTCCACGCTCAGGTCGTTGGCGCCCGGTCGGCTGTCGCGCGGCAGCGGGTGCATGACGATGGTTTCCGGGCTGCAATACGCGTCGATGATGGCGCGGTTGATCTGGAAATCGGGCGTGTAGCCTTCGTTTTCCTCGTTGGCGAAGCGCTCTTTCTGCACGCGCGTCGCGTAGATCACATCCGCGCCCGCCAGGCCTTCAGCCAGCGACGTCTTCTGCTCGATGATGTTGCCGTTGCGGCTGGCCTGCTCAATGATGTAGCTGGGCATCTCCAGCCCCTTGGGCGACACCAGCGAAAACTTCACGTTCTTGTACAGCGCCATCAGCTTGATCAGCGAATGCACGGTACGGCCATACTTCAAGTCGCCGACCATGGCGATGTGCGCGCCATCCAGCAACTTACCCAGGCGCGAAAATTCCGTCAGGATCGTGTAGAGGTCCAGCAGGGCCTGGCTGGGGTGTTCGCCCGGGCCGTCGCCCCCGTTCACCACCGGAATGTTGGTGGCGCGCGCGAATTCCGCAACCGAACCTTGCTCGGGGTGGCGGATCACCATGGCGTCTACATAGCCGCTCATGACGCGGCTGGTGTCATAGATCGACTCACCCTTGGCCATCGACGAAAACGTGAAGCCCGTGGTGTCGCACACCGAACCGCCCAAGCGGCAGAATGCCGAGCCGAAGCTGACGCGGGTGCGGGTGCTGGCTTCGAAAAACAGGTTGCCCAGCACGGCGCCTTCCAGCACGCGCGACACTTTCTGGCGGCGCGCGATGGGCTGCATCATGTCGGCCACTCGGAACAGGTCTTCAACCGATTCGCGGGTGAACTGGTCCACCGACAGCAACTGGTTCTTGCCTTCTACGGCGATCCTTTCACGCAGGGGGCCGTCTTGTACGCTTTGCGTATATTTTTCCAGCAGCACGCCGTTTTGGACGATCTCGCTGACAAAGCGCTGCACCACTTCCGGCATGGCGCGAAATTCTTGCGAGCCCTCGGGCAGCAACCACGTGTCCAGCGCCCGGCGTTTGACACCGATGCGCGTCGCGAACACGTCGCGCGTAAGGTTCAGGCGTCGCATGGCGTCGCGCAGGAAGGCTTGCTGGGAGATGGTCATGACGGGCCCCGAGAAAGAGGATTTATATACGCAGCGCGCATATTATTCCCAACACAAGTGCAAGTCCAATATTTTTGCGTACAAGGGTTTACCCTTGTTATTTCCGCGCCACGGCGGACCGGGCAGCACGCCTTGGCAGCGGCCGATGGGGACGCGGCCCCATAACCACTCCATGGTCTACCGGCTGGCGTAGGACGTGTTCTGCTGCGCCCCCGGTGCCACCTGACCCAGCGAAAACCAGCAGCCCGCGCAGAACGCCAATGCGCCCAACAGATAGCAGATCATCGCCAGCAGCTGCGCCGGCCAGTGGCCCCGTGTGACGTGGCCGATGTCGCCCTGCCGCAACAAGCTGACCTGCGCCAGGTAGCCGAACAACAGGCCCATGCAAGAGGTCAACAAGCCGGCAAGGAACAGTGCCAACGGCAATTGCAGATCGGGCGCCGCGATGTCGCCGCCCACGATGCCCAGCGAGAACGCGACCAGCGCCAGCGCGGATGCGCCGTTGAGCCAGCCCAAGAATCGGAAGCCGCCCGCGAGCAACGCAAAAGACATCCCCGAGGATCGACGCTGCGGGTTGCGGGCGTCCATGAATCAGCCGCCGTTGCCGGCGCGGCAGGCCGGCGTGGCGCTTTGAATCGAGGCGCGCGCGGCGGCGATTTCGGCCGCGTCCCAGCGGCCCTGTCCCAGCACGGTGACCGTGACCTTGGACTTGGCGGGGCCGTCGGCCTCGGCGGAGATCAGTTCCAGCACCTTGGCGGGTTCGCCCACCTTGTACACCTGGATTTCATCGGGCGCGCCCTTCTCGCCCAGGGTGTGGCGCCACGCGTACGCCAACCCATACGGATGCTGCACATTCACGTGGCAGGTGCGCACATATTCGCCGCCCCTGCGGAAGGCGGCCTGGTAGTTGGTGTCGACGCTAAAGGTCTCTTTTTGCACGGCGTCGGATTCGTAAACCCCCTTGCTCGCGCAGCCGGCCAACAGGACTGCCAGCGTTACACCCACCCATACAGACTTGCGCATGATTCTTCCCGCATTGAAATTCTGACTTTTGCGATTATGCCAGCGGCCGCAAAAAGGCCACGCGGGAAATGCCTGGGCATTTCGCGCGTGGCCTTGGGCTGACTCATCAGCAACTCGGCGTTGCGGTCTTACTTCGCAGCGCCTTCGATCTTCTCACCGCCTCGTTGAATATCCTTGCCGGCGCCCGCAACAGTATTGCAGCCCGCCGAAAGCGCGGCGATCGAAAGCAGCATGACGAGAACAACTTTGTTTTTCATAAACATCTCCTGTCTGGGCGTGGAAACCGAAGCCAGCATACCGCAAAGGGACAGAGTTGCGCACCACCAGGACGCCCTGACAGCCAGCTTGCAGCGCGTGTCGCATCGGGCCTACAAATTCGCGCCTACAATTCGGCCGCCAGCCAGGCTGCGGGCCGTTGGCCGCACTTTGTAACCCGGCCGGACCAAACCCCGTAACCGCCCTTACGCTGCCGTGACAACCCCGTCCCGGCGCGGTGTCGCGTATTTGCCTGCAATGGATTAGGATTCGCAAATGAACAAAAAACCCGTATCGCAGAACGCTGGCGCCGGCCCACAGGGCTGGGGCTGGGAACAGCCGCAGTGCCGCGGACAAGCGGCTTTGGCGCTGTTTATCGACGATCTGCACCGAATTCTGCAAGCCCACGCGGCGGGCAAGCTTGCCGACAGCAGCACCCTTGCCGACGCACAAAGCCATGTCAATGAACTGCTTGCCCGCTACAACGACATCAACGCCGCGCCCGAGATTTTCCTGGGGCAGTCCGTTGAGCTGAAAGAAGGCGTCGACCGCAATGGCGTGTCGCACACGGTGCCGATCTTTTCGGCGCGCCTGAAGAAATCGCTAGTGTCGATGCTGGGACAAAGCCCCGGCTGACAGGAGACCCACAATGAATTCAGACAACGTCGTAGAGTTTCTCCGCTTGCTGTCACTGGACGTCACGCTGGGCTCGGCCGCCCAGCATGCCGCGAGCCAGGCGGATGCACCTCTGGCTTTGGCGCGATTGGCCACGGCACACGGCTTGCCTTGCAGCGCATCGGACTGGTCCTTTTTTGCGCGCAGCTGCCTGGATTCTTCCATCGAAACCGTGACGGACGCCGGCCCCGCCGACGCCACCGTCTGGCAGTTGGTGCAAGATCCGGCGCACGGCACCGGCATTCCCGCCAGCGCCATCACACGCGTGATCGGCATCATTACGCAACCCGAAGAAGGCGCGCCCCCGGTGGTCGGCCATGTGGTCGGCGACCTGGCCCCGCGCGCCCCGGTGGGCATGTCACCCTACCCGTCGGGGTCTTGAAGGCAGCGCCAAGAGCGGGCGGCCGGCCTTAGTGCTGGCCAGCCAGGTATGCGCGCACGCCCTTTGCGGCGACCACGCCACTGGCCATGCAAGCGGTCAGCAGATAGCCTCCCGTCGGCGCTTCCCAGTCCAGCATTTCGCCCGCGCAGAACACGCCGGGCGCCGATTCCAGCATCAGACCCGCCGACACCGCATCAAACGCCACGCCGCCCGCCGTGCTGATGGCTTCGTCCATGGGACGCGGCCGCAACAGCATCACTGGCAGCGCCTTGATGCGCATGGCTAACCGAGCCGGGTCCTTGAAGTCTTCCGCCGTCGCGCATTCGCGCAGCAGGCCCGCCTTCACGCCGGTCAAACCCATGCGGCTTTGCAGGTGGCTGGACATGGAGCGCGCACCGCGTGGATGCATGACGGCTGCGTTGACTTTGTCCTGCGTCCAATCGGGCGCCAGGTCCAGCATCGCGACCGCGCGGCCGGATCGGTCGATTTCGTCGCGCAACGCCGCGGACAGCGCATACACCAGGCTGCCTTCGATACCGCTTGCGGACACCACGAATTCGCCTTGCCGCGTCGGCATCGCGGCGCACGACATGGACACCGACTTGACGGGCTGGCCCGCGTAACGCTCAACAAAGTGCGCGGACCACGCCACGTCGAAGCCACAGTTGGCCGGGCGCAGTGGCGCAACGGGGACGCCGTGCGCCCGCAATCCCGGCACCCAGGCGCCATCCGATCCCAGCTTGGCCCAGCTTCCCCCGCCCACCGCCAACACAAGCGCATCCGCCGCCCACGTCCGGACCCCGTCGGGCGTCTCAAAGCGTAGCGTTTGCGGGGACATCGCCTGATCTTCCGGCCAGCCCAGCCAACGGTGCCGCATGTGGAAACGCACGCCGCCGGCACGCAACCGCGCCAACCACGCGCGCAACAGCGGCGCGGCCTTCATCTCTTGCGGGAATACGCGGCCCGACGAGCCCACAAACGTTTCGATGCCAAGTGCGTGGGCCCACTCGCGCAGCGCCGTCGCGTCCATGGCTTGCAGCCAGGGCGCGACGTAATCCGCGCGCGCGCCATAGCGCGTCAGGAATGCACTCGGGCCTTCGCTATGCGTCAGATTCAGCCCGCCGCGTCCAGCCATCAGGAACTTGCGTCCGACAGAGGGCATGGCGTCAAACACATCGACCTGCAAGCCCTGTGCGGCCAAGCCTTCCGCCGCCATCAGCCCCGCCGGTCCACCGCCAATGACCGCGACGCGCGGCGCGGTGGAGGACGCCTCGTGGTGCAGGTTCGTCATGGCAGCCGGCCCATCATGGCGGGCGGAAGGAAAGATAGAAGACAGTGCATGGGAAATTAGGAACGAGTCGCAGACGACAAAACGCGGGAAGGATTGTCGCATGGCGCTTGCGCCAGACCGGCTCGCGAGTGCGCGCGGAGTCAGCGCAACGCCGCTATCGGGCAAAGAAAAAGGCCTGGCACCGGCCACTTATTGACCGCAGGCGCCAAGCCTTTGTTATCACTGGACAATTCGGACATGCGCAAAGGCTATCCCAAGGCTTGTCCACAGTCGCTGTGGGTAACTTCCGCCCTCAGGCGTTACCCGCTGCTTGCATGGGCCCCGACCAGGGCTCGGCGTCCATCTCGAAACGCAGTTCCTGATATTCGCCGTCCACGGCCACGGTTCGCAGCAAGCCCGCGCCCATGGCTTGGCCCAGCGCGCGGCGGCACAGGGTTTCGGGATCATCGGGCAAGGACTGGAAGACGCCATCCGGGATGCGCAGGCGCAGCAGCGCTTGGGGATCACCGCGTTCCGCAGGCCGGCCAATGTGGATGTGGGCGGGATAACCGTGCGGGCACCAGATGCCGACGTGGTACTTGCCTTCAGCGCCTGTGTCGGCGACAAATCCGGGATGATCGTATTTTGCTGTACCCATGGACCCTCCTCTTGTGCGGCAACCTAGCGCGCGTGACCCATGGTAGCTCAGGGTTGAGGCGCTGTGCGGGCGGGCACATCCGGGAAACTCCGGACTGGAACAAAGGATTGACCCAGGGCAAGTGAACGTGAAAAGAACAGACCAGCGGCGCGGACGAAAAGCGCAGACGAAAAAAAGCCGCGATATGCATCGCGGCTTTTTCTTGAAACTGGTTGCGGGGGCAGGATTTGAACCTACGACCTTCGGGTTATGAGCCCGACGAGCTGCCAGACTGCTCCACCCCGCGTCTGATGTGATGAATCATACACCATTATGAAATCTTGTGCAGCGCACCCAGCCGATTATTCGCGGATTTGGCCGTTTTACGCCGAAATATTTTTGTCATAGCGTTCAAAAAGCGAGCAATTGGACCGGGCAGGTCGACGCAGATCACATCCGCGGCCTGAATCGCCGTCACGCGTACCACCCCGCCTTCGGCCATGCCGTGCGCTTCACCGGCATTGACGCGCACCGAACGCGGCAGATGCAGGCAGCCCGCGGCTTCCGCGCCGGCCGCCACTTGTTCGACCCGTACGCTGCCAGACACGCAGACCAGCGTTGCACCCGCCTTCAGGACGAAGGCGCGGCTGGCGCCCGAGGCGATTTCGACACGGCGAGAGGCGGCTTGGAAGGGGGTGGGGGAAGCAAGGTCGGCGTGCATGATGTTCTCCAATCGGACAATGACAGACTACGTCCGCCCTGCTTCGCGCAACAGCCACACAGCGCCGCTTTCTGTACCGATGCAGATGCTCGATTTCGCCGCTGTTATGGTGTACTTTTCTCGAATCTGTGCCTTCCTTCAGTCCAACCACCCGGAGCATGATCGGCACATGGATCCACAACCGCTGTACCTACGCTTGGCGAACCACTACCGGCGCGCCATCCAGACGGGCGTCCTGGCGCCCGAGCAGCGCATGCCCTCCGTGCGCACGCTGGTGCGCACGCACCATGTCAGCTTGTCTACCGCCTTGCAGGCCTGCCGCCGGTTGGAAGACGACGGCTTGATCGAAGCCCGGCCCCGCTCGGGCTATTTCGTCTTGCAGGCGCGCCGCAACAGCATCCCCCCCGTTAGCGAGCCCGACATCCGCCAAGCGCTGGGCGCCGCGCAGTATGTCGGCATCCACGATCGCGTCTCGGACTTCATCGCCAAATGCGAGGCCCATCCCGTCAGCGCCAACTTTGCGCTGGCGGCGGCGGTGCCCGAGGCGTATCCGATGGATGCCTTGAAGCAGGCAATGACACGCGCGCTGCGGGTGTCGCCCCATGTGCTGGTCAGCCCGGTGCCCCCGCAAGGCCATCCCGAATTGCGCACCGTGCTGGCGCGCCGCGCCCTGGCCAACGGCATCAACGCCACGCCGGATGACGTCATCGTCACGCACGGCTGCATTGAAGCGTTGAACCTGGCGCTGCGCGCGGTGGCCCGCCCCGGCGACACCATCGCCGTCGAATCGCCCACCTATTTCGGCCTGCTGCAAATTCTGGAAAGCCTGGGCATGCGGGCGCTGGAAATCCCCACCAGCCCGCAACATGGCCTGTCCATCGAGGCCCTGGACCTGGCGTTTCAGACGCACGGCAATATTCGGGCCGTGGTGGTGGTGCCCAATTTCCAGAACCCCTTGGGCTGCGTCATGCCCGACGCGGAAAAGGCGCGTCTGGTCGCGCTGTGCGAGCGCCAGCAGGTGCCGCTGATCGAAGACGACACCTACGGCGCCTTGACCGATGACGACGCGCCGCTGGCGGCCGCCAAGTCTTGGGACGCCACCGGCAACGTCATCTATTGTTCGTCGATGCACAAAACCTTAGCGCCGGGCATGCGGCTGGGCTGGTTGCTGGGCGGACGCTGGAAGGCGCGCATCGCCATGCTCAAGTACGCACAAAGCCGGCCCAATGAACCGCTGGCGCAGATCGCCGTTGCCGAATACCTGGGGTCGCGCGCCTACGACCGCCACCTGGCACGGTTGCGGCGACATTTAAAAACGCAGCGCGACCAGACAGCCGAAGCCATTGCCGCGCACTTCCCGCGCGGCACACGGCTAAGCGTGCCGCAAGGCGGGATGCTGCTGTGGGTGGAAATGCCAGAGGGCCGGTCCGGCATGGATGTGTTCGAAGCCGCGTTGCGCCAAGGCATCCGGGTCGCGCCCGGCGCCATGTTTTCCAACAGCACGCGCTACAACCACTTCCTGCGGATCAGCTGCGGCCAGCGCACCACGCCCGACATCTCGCGCGCCTTGCTGACCCTGGCGCGCATTGTCGGTGAAGGCGCCACATGAATGCGTCCCTGCACCAGTTCATTGTCGATTACGGGCTGTGGGCCGTGCTGGCCGGCACGTTCCTGGAAGGCGAGAGCGTCGTGGTATTCGCCGGCTTTCTGGCGCACCAGCATCTGATGCACCTGCCGTACGTGATGCTGTGCGCGTTTGCCGGGTCGTTCATCGCGGACCAGTTATTGTTTTTCCTGGGCCGCCGCTATCGCGATCACCGCTACGTGCGGCGCATCCGCGAAAAACCCGCCTTTGAAAGAGCGCTTGCCGCCATCGACCGCTACCCGCACGGATTCATCCTCAGCCTGCGATTTCTGTATGGCTTGCGTACCGTCGGCCCGGTGGCGCTGGGCATGTCCCGCGTGCCGCCGCTGCGCTTTCTGGTGCTCAATGCCATTGCCGCCGTCATCTGGGCGGTCTGCTTCAGCCTGGTGGGGTATGCGTTCGGCCAGACGATTGAATCGCTGCTGGGGCGCCTGCATGGCGTAGAGACCAAGCTGGCCGTGGCCCTGGCGATCGGGGTGGTGATCGGCCTGGCCTATCACCTGCTGGCGCGGCGCCGTCGTTGACCGCCGTCGTCAGCTGAATAACCTGCCGCTGGCGCGCAGCACGTGACGGCGGCGGGCCTTGCGGTACCAGCCGCCGATGAAGGGCAGCAGCGCCAGGCGGCGCAGGATGGGATGGCGTTGGTCGAAGTCGTGCCACGCCTTGAAGCCATGGCCCATGCGCTCCCAGCTCTCGCGCGCTTCGGGTGAGAGTTTGCCGGGGTCGAACGCCGCCAGCTTTGCCGCTTCCGAGACACGCGCCAACATGACGCTGCCCGGATGTTCCAATCGATACTGATTCCGCATGGGGCCGCATATTACCCGGCTTGGCGGCCGTGTGGACACCACACAATCGCGCGCTTGAAACGCGCAAATGGAGCCACCTTTGACCGCCCTGTCCAAGCCTTTGTATTTAAAGGCAAATGCGAATCTATGCCCGGACTATCCCAAGGCTTGTCCACAGAAGCTGTGGGTAACTTTCCGGTCGATGCGACGCAGAACAGCCCTTGCCAAGACAGATCCCGAGCGCCCGCCCCCAGGCGCTTATTTCAACGCGGCAATGATCATGTCGCGCACGCTTTCGAAGCCCGCCACATACTGGGGGTTTTCGGAACGGGCCAGCAGACTGGAGTAGTTCTGTTCCAGTTGCGCCTCGATGGCCTCGCGCAGGCCCGGCGATGCCTTGGCCAGATGCAGCATCGACAGCAGCGTCGAATTCAGCGCGTCGATGCGGCCGCCCTGGTGCGAAATGGTGTGGACGATAACGGCGATTTGTTCTTGAGTATCCATGGCTGAAGCCTCCTGGCAGTAATGATCGGCGCAAATCCTAGCATGCCCCCCCCACCCCCCCCGTACGCCTGGGCCGCGCTAGGCAAGCGCCAGGGGCCGCGCTAGCATAAAGCGTAGCCGCTCAAGCACCGCGGCGCACGCCGCCGGGCGCCATCCACGGCGCACGGGGCCACCGGAGCGCGCGTATGAAGACGATCCAGAACTATGCACCGCCAGATGCCCAATCCTTGCAGCGCTTGCAGGACAGGCTGGGATTCAGTGACGCGCGCATGGCCGAGTTGGCCGGGCTGGATGCCGCAACGCCGTGGTCAAGTTTCGTGGGCGGCCCCGAGCCGCGCACGCTAGGCCGGCAACGCCTGTTCTTCATGATGGCGCGCCTGTCGCTGGATGAAGCGCAATGGCAACGCGTGGTGGACGCCATGCACGACGCCGGCGCCCGCTTCGACTATGACGAGGCCTTGTCAGCCAGCACGCCCCCCGCGCCGGAGCCAGTGCCCGACGAGGAACGCAAATTCGGCATGTTGCTGGTCAGCCGTAACGGCGCCTTCCACGAAATGGAGCAGCTGCGCGAATTCGCGCACTTCGCGCATGAAGCCGACGTCAGCCGCTACGTCAATTCGGTGTTCTATGACAGCGACATCGACCTTTGCCGCTTCCGCTTCGCCGACCACGACGGCCTGACCGACGCCAGCCGCGATCGCATTTTCGACGCGGCCCACAAGACCATCACCCGATTCGAATTCGATGGCCGCATCTACCACGGCGGCATTCCCCCGGAATCGGACGGCTAGCAACGCGTCATCGCATTGACGCGGGCGGGCCCGCGCCTGTACCGTCGGCTCTTCGCTATTTGCCGCACGCCTTTTGCATGAACGAACGACTCGACGACATCGACCGGCAATTGCTCAGCCTGCTCTCGGCCAATGCGCGCGAACCCGCCGCAATCCTGGCGCGCAAGCTGGGTTTGGCGCGCACCACCGTGGTCGCCCGCATCGCGCGGCTGGAACGCGAGCACATCGTGTCGGGCTACGGCGTGCGCCTGGGTCGCCGGCTGGAAGAAGCCGCCGTGCGCGCCTATTGCTTCATCAGCGTGCTGCCCAAGACACCGGCCGCCGTGATCCGCGAACTGGAACGGATGCCGGAAGTGGAAGAGGTTTCGTCCGTCAGCGGGCCCTATGACTACCTGATTTTCCTGCGCTGTGAAACGCACGAGCAGCTGGACGAGCTACTGGACCGCATAGGCCTGATCGACGGCGTCAAACAAACGCAGACGTCCATCGTCCTTAGCCGCAAGGTCGATCGCCGCAGCGCCGTGGCAGCCCCCTGAAGGTGCGCGCGGGCGTCTGCTGCCCCCGCCCGGACCGGCCGGCCGTCTTTTCTCGCGGACCGACATGGTGTTGTAATGGCGGATATCGCGTTTTCTGGATGCCCCATGCTTGCACGCCTTGCCCCCGCCGCCGCCCTGCTGACCTTGCTAGCCGCCTGCTCCAGCATGAGCGAGGTCACCTCCGTCGGCAAAGACACTTACAGCGTTACCTATAGTTCGGGCACGCAGTTGCTGACGTGGGTAGAACTGAAGAACCAGACGCTGCAACGCGCCGATCAGTATTGCCAGGACATCGGCCGCAAGCTGCAAAAGCCGAAGGTGACGTCAAACCACGCCACGGGCCTGGGCTCCAAGCGCGCCACGGTCACGTTCGAATGCGGCGTGGTCGAGCCGCCCAAGGACAAGGCATCGTGAACCCCTCGTTGCCCGTGGGCATCACCATGGGCGATGCCGCCGGCATCGGCCCTGAAATCGTCGTCAAGGCGATCGCGCAAGGCCTGAGCGCTCCCTGTGTGGTGTACGGCGATGCGGGCGCGCTGCGCCGCGCGGTTGCCCAGCTGGGCGCACGCCTGGACGTTGTCGAAGTTCGCGATGTCAGCCAGGCCGGACCCGATGCGGCGCGCATCCATGTCATTGCCTGTAGTCCGGCCCTGCCTGACGATCTGCCGCTGGGGCAGATCAGCGCAGCGGCGGGACGCGGCGCCTACGACTACGTCTGCGCCGCGATCGACGACGCGCAGGCCGGGCGCATCCGCGCCATCGTCACTGCGCCGCTGAACAAAAAGTCCATGCATGAGGCCGGCATCGATTACCCCGGCCACACCGAAATCCTGGCCGACCGCTCGGCCACGCAGGACTTCGCCATGATGCTGGCCAACGACGAGCTGCGCGTCCTGCTGGTGACCATACACGTGGCGCTGGCCGAGGTCATCGTGCGCATCACGCCCGACGCCGAGCTGACCGCCATGCGGCTGGCCGACCGCGCGTGCCGCCAGATGGGCATCGCCGCGCCGCGCGTGGCGGTGGCGGGCCTGAACCCGCACGCCGGCGAAGGCGGCAAGTTTGGCCGCGAGGACGTCGACATCATTGAACCGGCAATCGCCCGCGCGCGCGCCGAGGGCATCGACGCCAGCGGCCCCTGGCCAGGCGACACCATCTTCATGCGCGCCCGCCGGGGCGAGTTCGACATCGTGGTGGCGCAGTACCACGACCAGGGGCTGATCCCGGTCAAGTACCTGGGGCTGGACCACGGCGTGAATGTCACGGTGGGCTTGCCCTTCGTGCGCACCAGTGTCGACCACGGCACCGCCTTCGACATTGCCGGCCGGGGTGTGGCCGACCACGCCTCGCTGGTCGCCGCGTTCGACCTGGCGCTGGCAATGACACCCTGAGGCGCACGACGGCGACGGGGACTACAATACGCCCCGTTTCCGACGCATCCCATGCGCCGCCGACTGCCCAGGCTTGATTCGCCGCGGGGTTTTCGCTTGGCTTGCCGCTTGCCTTGCCGCCTGGTTCGCAGCGCGTTGTTCCCGCTTTCGTCTGCTCCTCTCTATCCATCCATGTCACGCCTAGTCCGCCTTCTGCCCGACCGCTTCACCCTCTACCTGATCTGCACCGTCATCATCGCCAGCATCGTGCCCGCGCACGGTCAAGGCGTGGTGATATTTGGCTGGATCACAAACATCGCGGTCGGCCTGCTGTTCTTCCTGCACGGCGCGCGCCTGTCGCGCGAGGCCATCATCGCCGGCCTGACGCATTGGAAGCTGCACCTGACGATTTTCTCTGCCACGTTCCTGATGTTTCCCTTGCTGGGCCTGGCGCTCAAGCCGGTGCTGGAACCCTTGGTCACGCCCGAGCTGTATCTGGGCATCCTGTTCTTGTGCTGCCTGCCCGCCACGGTGCAATCGGCCATCGCCTTCACGTCGATGGCGCGCGGCAACGTGCCCGCGGCGGTGTGCAGCGCGTCGGCCTCCAGCCTGCTGGGCATCTTCCTGACGCCGCTGCTCGTGGGCACGGTCGTGGCCAATGCCGGCAGCGCGCCGATTTCGTTCGACGCGGTCGGCAAGATCATGCTGCAACTGTTGCTGCCCTTCGTGCTGGGCCAGTTCGCGCGGCGCTGGATCGGCGCCTGGGTGCACAAGCGCAAGGCCATGCTGAAGTTCGTCGACCAGGGTTCGATCCTGCTGGTGGTGTATACCGCCTTTTCCGAGGCCATCAACGAAGGCCTGTGGAGCACCACGCCCATCCCGGCACTTGCCGGCCTGGTGGTGTGCTGCGCGGTCATCCTGGCGCTTGCCCTGGTCCTGTCGGCGCTGGCCGGCAAGATGTTCGGCTTCAATGTGGAAGACCGCATCACCCTGCTCTTCTGCGGTTCGAAAAAGAGCCTGGCCAGCGGCATTCCGATGGCGCAGGTGCTGTTCGCCGGCCACGCCGTGGGCGCCATCGTGCTGCCCTTGATGCTGTTCCACCAGATCCAGCTGATGGTGTGCGGTGTGTTGGCCGCGCGCTATGGCAAGCGTCCTGAAATCGAAGGCTGATCGCCGCGATTGCTATTGCGCTGAGGGTAAAAAAAACCGCGCCCCATGAAACGGGGCGCGGTTTTTTTTGGGCCGCGACCAAGGCAGTCTTGATGGCGGTCAGTACAGGGTCAGTACCGGGTCAGTACATGTCTCGCGGCTGCGCGCCCGAGAAGTTCAAAAAGCGCGTGCTCGAACCCTGGAACGTCAGTCGCACCGTGCCGATGGGGCCGTTACGCTGCTTGCCGATAATGATCTCGGCCGTGCCCTTGTCGGGCGAATCCGGGTTGTAGACTTCGTCGCGATAGATGAACAGGATCACGTCGGCATCCTGTTCGATAGCGCCCGATTCGCGCAGATCGCTCATCACGGGGCGTTTGTTGGGGCGTTGTTCCAGGCTTCGGTTCAGCTGCGACAGCGCAATCAGCGGGCAGTTCAGTTCCTTGGCCAGGCCCTTGAGCGAGCGGCTGATTTCCGACACTTCGGTGGCACGGTTTTCGCCCGAGCCGTTACCCGACATCAGTTGCAGGTAGTCGATGATGATGAGCCCAAGCTGGCCGCATTGGCGCGCCAGGCGGCGCGTACGCGCGCGCACTTCCATGGGGCTGAGCGCGGGCGTTTCGTCGATGTACACCTGCGCATCCTGCATCAACTGCACCGCGTGCGTCACACGCGGCCAGTCGTCGGCGATCAGCTTGCCGGTACGCATCCGATGCTGGTCCAGCAGGCCGACCGAACCCAACATACGCATCGCCAGCTGCACGGCGCCCATTTCCATGGAAAACACCGCCACGGGCAGGCCCTGCTCAATCGCGACGTGTTCGCCAATGTTCATCGAGAACGAGGTCTTGCCCATGGACGGGCGGCCAGCCACGATGATGAGGTCGCCGCCCTGCATGCCGGACGTCATCTTGTCCAGGTCGGTAAAGCCGGTGGGCACGCCGGTCACGTCCGAGCTGCCTTCGCGGTGGTAGAGCTCGTCGATGCGTTCCACTACCTGGGTCAGCAGCGGCTGGATTTCCTGGAAGCCGGCGGCGCCGCGCGAGCCTTCCTGGGCGATCTTGAACACCTTGGATTCGGCTTCGTCCAGCAGCTGGCGCGCTTCCTTGCCCTGCGGGTTCAGGGCGGCCGACGAGATCTCGTCGGCAATGGACACCAGCTTGCGCAGCATGGCGCGCTCGCGCACGATTTCGGCGTAGCGGCGGATGTTGGCGGCCGACGGCGTGTTGTGCGCCAGCGCGTTCAGGTAAGCCAGGCCGCCCGAGTCCTCGGCCTTGCCGGCACTGATCAGCGATTCGTTGACGGTGATGACGTCGGCGGGACGCGCCAGGCCAATCAGCCGGGCGATGTGGTGCCAGATCAGCCGGTGGTCGTGGCGGTAGAAGTCTTCTTCGACCAGCACGTCGGCGATGCGGTCCCACGCGGTGTTGTCCAGCAGCAGGCCGCCCAGAACCGACTGCTCCGCCTCGATGGAATGGGGGGGAACGCGCAGGTATTCAAGCTGGGGATCGGCAGGTGTATTCATGACTTCAATAGTAACGGCTGCAGGATGTCCGCAACGCGAAAAAACCCTTGCACATCGCGCGACGGAAGACGCCGCAACAAGGGACGCAAAGGCGCCGCGACACTGCAAAGAATGCGGGCCAGACGGGTCAGGCGCGCTTTGACGGCGGCATCGGGATTGCTGTCCAGATACACGTCGAGCGCCAGTGTACCCAGCGTGACGGCCACGTCATCGGGCAATTTACGCAAAGACACCAGCGAGGACAACATCTGGAAAAGGTCGTACGCCTGCGCCAGCGGACGCGACAGCGTCGACCCGATGTTCTCTTCGAAGTCGATGCGCCACAGCTCGCCGTCCTGCAGGGTGACGTTACGGATCTGCGCGCCGCCATGCCACATGCCGCGCGCGTGGAAGGCGGCCAGATCGGCGGCCGCCGCCCGGGTCAGCCACAGCTGCGAGGTCGCGTCTTCGTTGCGAATCAGATCAGCCAGGTCGTCGCCCACGTATTCCAGCACCAACAGGCCCTGTTCCTGCCACCACACTTCGGGCACACGGCAACCGGCCTCCAGCAGCATCGACAGGCGCTGGGCTTCATGCGTCAGGCCATTGCGCAGCAACACGCCGGGGCGCGGAAATTCACCTAGGAACAGCTTGCAGCCCACGCCCAGCAGAAAGGCGCGCACATAGCGCAGCGCATAGCTGACGCCACGCCCAAAACTGGGCCGCCGGCGCTTGACGATGCAGCGCACGCCATCGATCGTCACGTCGCGCACCGAAGGTTCGCGCAAGGCGTCGACGCTGTCGAGCCAGGCGCGCAGGCCGGGCGGCGCGTTGTGATGGACGGGCGGGTGGGTCAAGAGGTCCTCTGAGCTGGGCAAGATGGCGCGCGATGCGTAATGCCGACAAGGCGGAACGCAACGACGGCCGGTCAAAAAGAAAAAAAGCCGGCGCGCGGGCCGGCTTCTTTTTACCGCGGGTACGGCTTAGGACAGTTCGCCTTCCACCAGAACCGTGACGTCGACGACAACGTCGGCGTGCAGGGCGACCTGGATCGGGAACTCGCCAACCGACTTCAGCTGGCCGTTGGGCAGACGCACTTGCGCCTTTTCAACGCCTTCGAAACCGGCCTTCTTCAGGGCTTCGGCGATGTCGGCATTGGTGACCGAGCCGAACAGACGGCCGTCAACACCAGCCTTCTGGGCAATCTTCAGCTGGTAGCCGGAGATGCGCTCGCCCAGAGCTTGGGCGGCGGCCAGCTTTTCAGCCTGGGCCTTTTCGAGTTCGGCGCGGCGAGCTTCGAATTCCTTCAGGGCGGCGTCGGTAGCACGACGGGCCTTGCGCTGGGGGATCAGGAAGTTGCGGGCGTAACCGTCACGCACACGAACGACTTCACCCAGGTTGCCCAGGTTGACGACTTTTTCGAGCAGAATAACTTGCATTTTCAGTGCCCCGGATTAGTTGTGGTTGTCGGTGTAAGGCAACAGAGCCAGGAAGCGCGCGCGCTTGATGGCCGTGTCCAGCTGGCGCTGGTAGATTGCCTTGGTGCCGGTCAGGCGAGCCGGGATGATCTTGCCGTTTTCTTGCACGAAGTCGCGCAGGGTGTCCAGATCCTTGTAGTCGATCTCTTCGACGCCGGCTGCGGTAAAGCGGCAGAACTTACGACGCTTGAAAAGCGGGTTCTGCTGCGTGAATTTGCGTTTTTCTTTGCGTTTTCCGAAGAAAGCCATGATATGTGCCTCTATGTTTGAGGGGGCGGGTTTTACCCGGGGTTTTTAGAAACCGGGCCCAGCTCCCCATAACCTATCCGTATTCAGAAGGCGCTCTCGCACCCTTTGCTCAACCTGTTCAAGCCACCTGCGGATCGCGTCCTGCGCTACCGCTGATCTTGCGTGCCTGCTGCAAATGCAGCTTGATCTTCACCGAGTCCTTGCGGGCGGGAGCCAAAAACCCCTGCACCAGCAATTCAGACCCTAACGCGGTGTTCTTCAACAGCAACGCCAGATCGCCCAGTGCCACGGCCGTAATCGTCAATTCAACACGGCGCGGATGGCCGGCTTCGATAACTTCGGACTCGTGTGCCAGCACCATTTCCAGTGCGGGCAGGCCGGCGGGAGTGTGGCGCAAAGGCTCGCATTCAAGAACGCGCGCGCTAAGTTCCAGCTGATTCATCCTGCCAGGCACCAAGGGGACTTCATAAGTTGAGCTCTGCGTGAGCCCTGCTTATTCGGGCTGAACCGCGACAGCCTCAGCCGAAGCCTTACGGGCTTCTTCACGCTCAACCGACTTCATCATGATCGAGGGCGTGGTCTGGGCCTTCTTGGTCTTGATGACCAGGTGGCGCAGAACGGCGTCGTTGTAGCGGAACGAGTGTTCCAGCTCATCCAGCGTGGCTTGGCCGCACTCGATGTTCAGGCAGACGTAGTGAGCCTTGACGAGCTTCTGGATCGGGTAGGCCAGTTGGCGGCGACCCCAGTCTTCCAGGCGATGAACCGAGCCGCCTTGGCCCGTAACCAGCGCTTGGTAGCGTTCGACCATGGCGGGCACTTGCTCGCTTTGGTCGGGGTGAACAATAAACACTACTTCGTAGTGACGCATGAGTAAAACTCCTTGAGGATGTCCTGCCGGCCTGGCGTCTTGCACCCGCGCTTTCCATCATGGGTGGTTGTGTAGTGGTTCACAGAAGACCGTGGTGGTACACAGAAGACATCAGCCCGGCAAGGGGCAGCCCGCTACCCAAAAACCATGGGCGGTCGAGCAAGAAAGCCCTCGATTATTACCGATTGAGCATCGGTTCGCAAGCGACTGGGGCGTCAGGAAATCAGGGACGGGGCGTTTTCGCCGCCCTGCCCCGCCGCTTGCGGCAGATCGGCAACAGCGACTTCCCTGGGCCGATTAACCACGCTGACCATCACGTAGCTGATGATCATCAACAGGAACCACGACCCCAGCTTGGCGATGGACACCCATTGCCACGCGTGGGACTGGTTTGGATAGCGCCAGGCATTGGCGAAAGTGCCGATGTTTTCGGCAAACCAGATGAACAAGGCCACCAGCACGAACCCCAGCAGCAACGGCATGCGGCGATAGACGCGCCAGATGCGGAAATACACCCAGGTGCGGGCAAACAGCACGGCGGCCAGCGCAAACAGCAACCACCGGAAATCCATGACGAAATGGTGCGAGAAGAAGTTCACATAGATCAGCGCTGACAAAGCCACGGTAGCCACCAGCGGGGGATGCGCGCGAAAACGGAAATCGAACAGGCGCCAGACACGCGCCAGATAACTGCCCACTGCGGCATACATGAAGCCCGTGAACAGCGGCACGCCGCCGATGCGCAGCACGCTGGCCTCGGGGTAGATCCAGGACCCGGCCGCCGTCTTGAAGATTTCCATGCCGGTGCCCACTACGTGGAACATCAGGATCACGCGGGCTTCGCTCCAGGTTTCCATGCGCAGCGCCAACAAGACGGCCTGGATACCCAGCGCCGCAAGCGTCAGAAAATCGTAGCGCGCCAGCAGCGCATCCTTGGGATACCACCAGTGCGTGCCCAGCAACAGCGCGCACATCAACCCGCCGAACAGGCAGGCCCAGGCTTGCTTGACCCCAAAGCGGAAAAACTCGTAGAACGCCACGCCCAAACGGCCGCGGCCGGCCAGGTTATTGGCCAGCCGCGATTCCCAGGCTTGCAGCCTTGCGATAAGCGGCCAATCGGTGGCCGCCGGATGATGCACGGTGGGCTCAGCCTTCCACGACGGCGTAGGCCGAGTGGTTGTGTATCGATTCGAAGTTCTCGGCTTCAACGCGATACCGCGCGATGCCCGGGTGCGCCGTCAAGCGCGCGGCCACGTCACGCACCAGGTCTTCGACGAACTTGGGATTGTCGTAAGCGCGTTCGGTCACGTACTTTTCGTCGGGCCGCTTGAGCAGACCCCACAATTCGCACGAGCCTTCTTCTTCGATCAGGCGGATCACGCCGTCCATGCTGATGTCGTCGGTAAGAATGGCCGACACGGTCACATGCGAACGCTGGTTATGCGCGCCGTACTCCGAGATGGCCTTTGAACACGGGCACAGGCTGGTCACCGGCACCTGGACGACCAGCTCGAATTCGACCGCATCACCCTTGGCGCGCGCGATCCACTGAACTTCGTAGTCCAGCAGGCTTTGCACGCCCGAAATGGGGGCTGATTTGTTGATGAAATACGGAAACGCGGCGGTGATATCGCCGCTTTCGGCGTGCAGCAACGGCAGCATGTCGGCCGCCATGGCGCGGAACCGGGCCGGCGTCATGGGCGTGCTGCGGTACTTTTCCAGCAGCGCCACAAAACGGGACATGTGCGTCCCTTTTTCTTCGGGCGGCAGCGCAACGGTCAGCGTCCAGTTGGCGACGGTGCCCTGGGGCGCCCCATCACCGCCTTCCACCAGCATGGGATGGCGCACACCACGAATGCCCACGCGCTGAATCGGGATGTGCCGGGTGTCCGCCGAACTTTGGACATCGGGCATTACCAGGGCGGGGTCGATCGGAGAATTCATGTCAGCGTACCTGTCTAGGCGATCAATCGCTTGTGGACGCGCCTAGGAAACTTGAAGAGGGGGCCATTATCGCCCAAAGCCTTGCCTACGCCAGGGAAAACCCTTCTATGGGTAGGTCGGTGACGGCGGAACAGACTGTTCCAGATTCCGGGCAATGGCGAGGCCAGGGCCGGAAAGTACGGCTGGGTCGACCACCGGCTGGATCAAGCGCCAAGTGGGTCGACCGCCGAGTGGGACGATCACGGCCAGTTGCACTTGGCCGGCCAAGTGAAACCGGCTAAATGCCACCGCCTTAGTCTTTCGCCAGCAGCTCGGCGTAGCGGTTACGGATCGACTGCTCGATACCGGCGGCATCCAAACCGATGCCGGCCAGCAGGGCCGACTGTTCGCCATGGTCAATAAAGACATCCGGCAGGCCTAGTTGCAGGACCGGAATCTGCACGCCAGCAGCGCTCAACACTTCCAGCACCGCGCTGCCCGCGCCGCCCATGATGGACGCGTCCTCGATCGTGACGAACGCATCGTGGCGGCCGGCCAGATCAAGAATCAGGGCTTTGTCGATCGGCTTGACGAAGCGCATGTCCGCCACCGTGGCGTCCAGCTTGCCGGCTGCGGCCAACGCCGCTTGCACCAGCGTGCCGAAACCCAGGATGGCGATTTTCTTGCCCTCGCGCCGCACCACGCCCCGGCCCAGCTCCACCGTATCCAGGCCAGGGGCCTCGACCGCGCCGCAACCCGCGCCGCGCGGATAGCGCACGGACGCCGGGCCGGGATGCTGATAACAGGTCGACAGCAGCAAGCGGGTTTCGCTTTCGTCGGACGGCGTGGCCACCACCATGTTGGGCACGCAACGCAGGAAAGCGGTGTCGTAATTGCCGGCATGGGTGGCGCCATCCGCGCCGACGATGCCGGCGCGGTCCAGGGCGAACGTCACGTCCAGGTTTTGCAGCGCCACGTCGTGGATGAACTGGTCGTAGCCACGCTGCATGAAGGTCGAGTAGATGGCCACGACGGGCTTTTGCCCTTCGCAGGCCACGCCCGCCGCGAACGTCACGGCGTGCTGCTCGGCGATGCCGACGTCGAAATAGCGCAGCGGAAACCGCTTTTCAAATTCGACCAGCCCGCTGCCTTCGCGCATGGCGGGGGTGATGGCGACCAGGCGCGTGTCCTGCTCGGCCGTGTCGCACAACCACTGCCCGAAGACCTGCGTGAACGTGCGCTTGCCCGGCGCCTTCGATTGCAGGATACCGACGGCGGGATCGAATTTGCCCGGGCCGTGATACAGCACCGGGTCCGCCTCGGCCAGTTTGTAGCCCTGCCCTTTCTTGGTGACCACGTGCAGGAATTGCAGGCCTTGCAGCGCCTTCAGGTTCTGCAAGGTGGGCACCAGCGCGTCCAGGTCATGGCCGTCGATGGGGCCGACGTAATTGAAGCCGAATTCCTCGAACAGCGTGGCCGGCGTGACCATGCCCTTGGCGTGCTCTTCAAAGCGGCGCGCCAGTTCAAGCACGGGCGGCACGTGCTGCAAGACCGCGCGGCCCACGTTCTTGGCGGTGGCGTAGAAGCGGCCCGACATCAGGCGCGCCAGGTAGCGGTTCAGCGCCCCCACCGGCGGCGAGATCGACATGTCGTTGTCGTTCAGGATCACCAGCAGGTTGATGTTGGGCGTGACGCCCGCGTTGTTCATGGCTTCGAAAGCCATGCCCGCCGACATCGCGCCGTCGCCGATGATGGCGATGTGCTGGCGCTGCACGCCCGCATTGCGCGAGGCCACCGCCATGCCCAGCGCCGCCGAGATCGACGTGGACGAGTGCGCCGTGCCGAAGGCGTCGTATTCGGATTCGCTGCGCTTGGGAAAGCCCGAAATTCCGCCCTGTTGCCGCAACTGCGCCATGCCGGCGCGGCGGCCGGTCAGGATCTTGTGCGGGTAGGACTGGTGGCCCACGTCCCAGACGATGCGGTCATGCGGCGTGTCGAACACCTGGTGCAGGGCCAGCGTGAGCTCGACCGTGCCCAGGTTGGACGACAGGTGCCCGCCCGTTTTGGATACCGACTCCAGCACGAAGCCGCGCAGTTCGTCGGCAAGCTTTTTCAGCTCGCGACGATCCAGGCGCTTGAGGTCTGCCGGGGATTGAATGCGGTCCAATAAATCAGTCGTCATGCTTTTTTGGGGTTCGTTGACCCGACCTGGACTCAGGCCGGGCTTGTCACGGATCAGCGGTCTCGAAGGACGATGAAATCGGCCAGTTGCGCCAGGCGCAACCCGGCATCGCCCAGGGGCTCCAGCGCCGCCAGCGCGGCCACACGCAATTGCTCGGCGAACTCGCGCGCCTCGGACAGGCCCAGGAGCGAGACGTACGTCGGCTTGTTTTCCGCCGCGTCCTTGCCGGGCGTCTTGCCCAGGCTGGCCGTGTCGGCGGTAACGTCCAGAATATCGTCCACCACCTGGAACGCCAAGCCCATGGCCTGCGCGTACGCGTCCAGCGCCTGGCGCGAGGCCGAGCTGGCGCCCGCCACGATGCCGCCCAGCGCCACGCTGCACGCAAGCATGGCGCCGGTCTTCATGCTGTGCATGGTCTGGAGTTCATCGCGCGACAACGAATGGCCGACGCTGAGCAGGTCGATGGCCTGGCCGCCCGCCATGCCTTGGCTGCCAGCGGCGCGCGCCAGCGACTGCGTCGCCTGCACGATCAGCGCGGGCGCGATGGGCATGGATGCCAGCAGGTCGAACGCCAGCGGCTGCAAGGCGTCGCCCGCCAGCATGGCGGTGGCTTCGTCGAACTGCACATGGGTGGTGGGCCGGCCACGGCGCAAGGTGTCGTCGTCCATGCACGGCAGGTCGTCATGCACCAGCGAATAAGCGTGGATCAATTCGACAGCGGCGGCCGCGCGGTCCAGCGAGGCCTCGATGGCCAGCACACTGCCGCTAACCGGGCAGGCCTGCCCGGCGGCGTAGACCATGGCGGCGCGTACGCGCTTGCCACCGCCCAGCACGGCGTAGCGCATCGCTTCGTGCAAACGGACGGGTAGCACATCCGCGGGCGGCATCAGGTCGTCCAGCACGTCTTCAACGTGCCGCACGCGCCCCTGCAACCACTCCGCGAAGGGGAGTTGAGTGGTCTTCATCGGTTTTTTATTCGTCATCCAGCGCCGCCGGGTCCAGCGGGCGCAGCAAGTCGCCTTCCAATACCTTGACCTGCTGTTCCGCCTGCGCCAAGCGTTCCTGGCAGACCCGCGTCAGCGCCACGCCGCGCCGGTAAGCGGCCAGCGACTGCTCAAGCGGCAACGAGCCGTCTTCCATGGCCGCAACCAACGATTCCAATTCGGCCAGGGCCGTTTCAAAATCCTGGGGCAAGGGACGGTCATCGATCTGCGGATCGGCTTGTGTGGGGTTGGCCAAACGGGTCTCCGAGGGCGCTAGGGGTGGATCAATTTGTGAATTGTACGAGATAGCCAACGCGGACCCAGATGCGCCGCAAGGATCAGGCCGACGCCCCCGCCAGTCCTGCGATCGCGGCCCGTAACGCGGGGCCGACGCGGGACCGCAGCTCGGATTCAGGCAAGAGGCTCAATGGCCCGCCGCAGCTCATGACGAAGACGCCTTCGCCGGTGATCGAGGTAAACGGCACGGCGACGGCGTTGATGCCGGATTGCCATTCGCCCAGCGCGAAACAGCAGCCGAATTCCTGTAATTCAGCGCGGGCGCGATCGATGGCGGCCACGGGCGGGGCCACCGGACCCAGGCGCGCCATCACCTCCTGACAAGCGGTGTCGGGCAAGCTGGCCAGGTAGGCCCGACCCATGGCGCTGTCCAGGCTGGCGCGATAGCCAACCGGCAACCGCAGGTACAGCGCCGAGGATCCATGGATGGCTTCGACGTAGGTCATCGCGTCGCCGTCGAACGCGCCCAAGGCCACGGCGCCGCCGGTGTCGCGCGCCAGTTCCGTCATGGACGCCTTGGCCAGTTCGCGCACTTCCAGCCCGGCCAGCAAGCCGAAGCCCAGCGCCAGTACGCCATAGCCGGGCGAATACTTGCCGGTGTCGGGGTGATAGCGCAGGTAGCCCAGTTCGGTCAGCGTGTAGGTGATGCGGCTGATGGTGGGCTTGGGCAGGCCGGTCAAGCGCGCCAGGTCCAGGTTGCCCAGCGCCGTCACGCCATGGCGAAAGCAGCGCAAGACGTCCAGGCCGCGCGCCAGGGCAGTAATAAAGTCCGGCGAATTGGCGCCCTCGCCCACGCCGGCTGTGCGTTTGCGGCGTGCCGGCTGGCTCAGTTCCAGCGTTTCGTCCGGTTTGACGGCGGCGTGCACCACGCGCTTGGAGTCAGAAAAAGATTGCATTTCTATTCGCTTCGTTTTTATAGTTTATTTCGAACGACAAAACTAAATTCCAACATACGGAATTTAAAACATCCAAGGAGACCTGGCAAGCCACCGCGCGGCGTCACGCGACGCGGCAGCCAAGCCAGGCCCGGCGATCCACTCATGCACGCGATTTCAAGGGGAAAACATGATTCGCACGAGCCTCAAACTGCTGGCCACCGTCTTGCTCAGCGCCGCCGCGCTGGGCGCCCAGGCCGAGACCTATCCGACCCGCCCGATCAAGGTCATCTCGCCCTTCCCGGCCGGTGGCGCCACCGACGTGCTGACCCGCATCCTGGCCGAGCGCATGGCCAAGACGCTGGGCCAGCCGATGATCGTGGAAAACAAGGCGGGCGCCGGCACGTCCATCGGCGCGGCCTATGTGTCGCGCGAGCAGCCGGACGGCTACACCATCCTGATGGCGACCAATTCCACGCTGGTCACCAACCGCTATCTGTATAAGGAACTGCCCTACGACCCGGACGGTTTTGCCCGTATCGGCATGGTGGGCGTGGGCCCCCTGGTGCTGCTGTCCAGCCCCAAGCGCCCGTTCAACAGCACGCAAGACGTCGTGGCTTATGCCAAGCAGAACCCCGGCAAGCTGACGTTCGCCACGTTCGGCCCCGGCACCTCGTCCCATCTGGCGGGTGAACTGTTCAAGGAACGCGCCGGCATTGACATCCTGCACGTGCCGTTCAAGGGCGCGACCCAGGCGCTGCCCGCCCTGATCAGCGGCGACGTGGACTTGTTCTTCGACATGGTCGCCACCGGCATGCCGCAGGCGGACGCGGGCAAGGTCAAGGTGTTTGCCATCACCAGCCCGTCGCGCCTGGCCACGCTGCCCAAGCTGCAAACGCTGGCCGAAGAAGGCTACCCCGCCTTCGACATGACGGCATGGTTCAGCTTCGTAGCGCCCAAGGGCACCCCCGCACCGGTGCTTGAAAAGCTGCAAGCCGCGCTGACTGAAACCCTGAAGGACGAAGCCGTCAAGAAGCGCATGCTGGACATGGGCATCGACCCGCGTTCCGGCACGGCCGCCGAGCTGGACAAGCAGATCAAGACCGAACAGCCCATCGTGTCGCAGTTGATCAAGCAAGCCAACATCGTCTTGCAGTAAGGCGGCAATGCGCTGATGCGGCCGCCCCGCCGCCCACGGTTTCGTGACAAATCGTTGGCGCGTGGGCCAAGCCGCCGGACCTTGCCGGGCCCCCGGGCCTACCCCCCCTTTGCACCGACAGCGCCCGCCCGGGTCCTGTCGGTTTTTCATGCCTTGCCTAACCGCTGGATACAGAAGCGCACCCGGGCTCACTGCTAAGGTGAGGATGCGAAAACACCAGCGGGAGCCCGATGCAAACCCCCGAAGACCGTTATGCCCGACTGGACGCCGCCCGCTGGCTGGCGGCCGTAGCCGTGGTCCTGCTGCACAGCGCGGCCTTGATTGTCAGTGACCCTGCCGCGTATGGCGGCGGCGCGTGGCTGGCCGCCAATCTGTACGACTCGGCGGCGCGCTGGTGCGTGCCCGTTTTCGTCATGGTCAGCGGCGCCCTGCTGCTGGACCCGAACAAACCCCACGACGCCCGCAAGTTCTACAGCCGCCGCATGGCGCGCATCTGTGCGCCCCTGCTGTTCTGGACCTTGTTCTATCTGGCCTGGCGCACCGGGCTGGATTGGTGGGACGACGGCCGGGTGGACTTTTCGTTCTGGCCCCGCAAGGTGGCGCAGGGCGAACCCTATTACCACCTGTGGTACCTGTACATGATCGTGGGGCTGTACCTGTTTGCCCCGCTGGCCCGCCTGCTGTACGCACGCAGCACGCCGCGCGGCCGGTCACTATGGGTGGTGGGTATTCTGGGCGTGGCCATTCTTGACGCGCTGTACCGCCGCGCGCTGGGCGCCCCGCACGGGTTCTTCCTGACCTGGTTCCTGCCGTATCTGGGTTATTTCGTGGCGGGACGGTTGATTTTTGATGGCGACCTGCGCATCCCCCGGCCGGGCCTGGTCCTTGCGGGCAGCGTTGCGGCCACGGCGCTTGGCGTCACCGTGATGTCCGACGGCCACGCGCTGGATACGTACTTTTATGATTACTTCAGCCTGACAGTGCCGTTCATGTCGCTGGCCGCCTTCCAGTGGATCGTGTCTTCGCCCTGGCTGCCGCGCCTGTCCGCGCTGGCGCCCTTGACCTTCGGCGTGTACCTGATCCACCCCGTGTTCCTGGACGTGGCGCGGCGCGCGGGCGCCATCTCGGGCAACCCGCGCGATGCCTGGGCAGTGCCCTTGCTGACCGTTGCCGTGTTCGCGCTGTCGGCGGCCAGCAGCTGGCTGTTAAGGCGTCATCCGGCCACGCGCAAGCTCGTCTGAAAGACCTACGCCGCGAAGGGTTAATCGGACGATGGAACGGGGCCGGCAGGCCCCGCCAACGCTGGATTTAGCCCCGTCCATCTTCCCGGGCGGCAGGGAGGCCCTTGGGGTACAATTCACGGCTTATTTGATCGGCCAGACACCGATTTTTCTTCGCGCCAGCACGTACGTAGCCAAGCTCACGGTTGAGCTCCAAGCAGTTTTCAGACCGTTTTTCGACGCAATTTTCGGATCCGGTCATTAAAACTGCTGGGCTTGAACAAAAGCGCTTGGCAGAGCTCAAACCGTCCTGGCTTTTTTATCCGAGCGGAGGGAATCATGACCGACATCGGTCGGATGGCACATGTCGTGCCAGCTCGCACCCAGCTACCCGTCAGTGCATATTTTGACGAAGCCCTCTTTGCCCGCGAGCAAGAACTCATTTTCAAGCAATCCTCGCAATATGTCGGCCATCAGAAATTGGTGCCTGAAATCGGGGATTGGCGGTCGTTGGTACAGGAAAGCGGGGGACGCGTGCTGGTTCGCAACCAGCAAGGCGTTGAACTCATCTCAAATGTCTGCCGCCACCGTCAGGCTTTGATGCTGGGCGGCGAAGCCGGCAATGTGGCCGGCAACTGCAATACGCACGGAAACTTGAAGGCAACCGGTGGCAACATCGTTTGCCCCCTGCACCGTTGGACGTACAACAACCAAGGCGAGTTGTTGGGCGCGCCTCAGTTCGAGACCACGCCCTGCATGAACTTGCAGAAGTTTCGCCTGCGCGATTGCCACGGCTTGCTGTTCGAAGGCCCGCGCGATCCGGCTTCCGACATGGCGCCGCTGTTCTCGCGCCCGGAATTCAACTTCGGCGACTACGTGCTGGACCATGTCGAGGTGCATCAGTGCAACTACAATTGGAAAACCTTCATCGAGGTCTACCTTGAGGACTACCACGTTGGCCCGTTTCACCCGGGCCTGGGCCGCTTCGTCACCTGCGACGATCTGACCTGGGAATTCAACGACTGGTACAGCCTTCAAAAAGTGGGCGTGCACAACGCGTTGGCGCAACCGGGTTCGGATGTGTACAAGCAATGGCACGACCGCCTGTTGTCGTTCCGCGAAGGCGACGCTCCGGATTTCGGCGCGGTCTGGGTCACGTACTTCCCGACCCACATGATCGAGCTCTATCCGCACGTGCTCGTGCTGTCCACGCTGTACCCGAAAAGCCCGCAGGAAACGGTGAACGTCGTCGAGTTCTACTACCCCGAGGAAATCTCGGCGTTCGAACGCGAATTCGTCGAGGCCCAGCGCGCCGCCTACATGGAAACGGCCATTGAAGACGACGAGATCGCCGAACGCATGGACGCGGGCCGCAAGGCCTTGATGTTGCGCGGCGTGAATGAAGCCGGCCCCTACCAATCGCCCATGGAAGACGGCATGCAGCACTTCCACGAGTGGTATCGCCGGATCATGCAGGACTTGTAGGCACCCTGGCCTTCTTCCATACAGGCCATACCCGCCATACCCGCCATACAAAAAGGGCTTTGCGTCACACAACGCAAAGCCCTTTTTCTTTTGCCGCAAGGGCAATCGGACCAGGGTCGACGACTGCCCGACCGTGATCCGATCAGCGCCGTCAACGTCCCATCACCTGGGCCACCGTGCGTTCGCCGATGGCCAGGCCCACCGTCATGCCCACGCCCGAATGCATGACCGCGACGGTGGTGGCCGCGTCCACCGGCATCACCGAAAACGGCGCCGGTCCGTGCGCGCCGTAAACCCCCTGCCAGCGCTCCAGCACACGCAAGCGCGCACCCAGCGCCTGCGAGGCCAGGTCCAGCATCGTGTTGTCGACCGCTTCGTCGTTGAACGGGAACGCGTCCGTCCCATAACGATGCGAATCGCCAATGATGAGTTCGCCGTTGGGCGTAGGGCTGATCAGCAGGTGTATGCCATTTTCCAGCAGCATCGGCGTGCGTTCCTGGATGACCTGGCGCAGCGCATGCGCCGTGGGCAAGTCCGAGAACGCGCCGTAGTGCACGCAGGACAAACCCGTCAACACCGGGCGGTCCAGGGCGATGGGGTTCGTCTCGAACGCCGCGCGCAGCATTTGCAAGCGCGTGACTTCCAGGTTCATTGGCGCAAAGCGTTCGGGCAGCAGCGTCAGGTAATCATGACCAGGGCACACGAACACATGCTTGCCCTGAAAATCGCCGGCGGTGGTGCCCACCAACCCGTTCTCGACCGCGCGCGCCAGGGTGCCGGTGATAAACGTCACGCCCAGCGACTCGGCCAGGTATCGCGTGATGGCGGGTAGCGCATCGCGCGAATAGATTTGCAGGTCGTCATGCCCGCGCAGCGCCAGGCAGTGATGCGCCAACTGACCGCCATACAGGCCGGCCACCTGACGCGCCGACAGCAGCTCGGCACGGTAGCCTTCCTGCATCAAACGCGTGTCCGCGAATTCCTGCAACACGCTGGCCTCGTCGATATTTCGCGCCAGCACCAGCGCGCCGTTGGCCCGCACATGAAAGCCCGCCTTGGCGGCCAGATCCAGCCACAGCTCGCGCGCCTGCTGGGCATGCGACAGCATCATGCCGGGCGCCTGGCCGGTCACAATGACCTGGCCGAAGTTGCGGATGGTGGCGCCATGCGCCTGGCGGCTGCGTTCGATCACCGCCACCGACAGGCCGCGCTTGGCGGCCGCCCAGGCGTGGGCGATGCCAAGCATGCCCGCACCCACCACGATTACGTCGTATGTTTTCATCGCGGGCCGTGCCTTACTTCTTCTTGGGTTCCGACTTGCCGTCGTAGCGGCGCGTCCACTCGGCGATGATGCGTTCGCGGTTGGTCGCGGCCCACACAAAGTCGTTCTTGATCATGCGCTTGGTCAGGTCGGCCGGCAGGTTCGGGTTGACCGTGGCGATGGACGGAATCGCCAGCACCGCGAAGTTGGCCTTGTACAGTTCGTTGGCTTCGCGGCTGGCCGAGAAGTCAGCCAGCTTGCGGGCCGCGTCCAGGTTCTTGGTGCCCTTCATGATGGCGGTGGCTTCGACTTCCCAGCCCAGGCCTTCCGACGGGAACACGGCTTCAACCGGCGCACCGTCGGCCTTGAGCTTGGCCGCGCGATAGTCGAACGACACGCCGATGGGGAATTCGCCAGCGGCCGCCATGTTGCAAGGCTTCGAGCCCGAGTGCGTGTACGACCCGATGTTCTTGTGCAGGGCATCCATGTAGGCCCAGCCCTTGTCTTCGCCAAAGATCTGCAACCAGGCGCTGACATCCAGGAAGCCCGTGCCCGAGGACGCCGGGTTCGGCATGACGATCTTGCCCGCGTACACCGGCTTGGTCAGGTCTTGCCACGACGTGGGCTTGGGCAGCTTCTGTTTTTCGGCCTCGATGGTGTTAAAGCAGATCGCGGCCGCGTAGCCGTCCATGCCCACCCACGACGGCTCGGCCTTGGCGTCGCGCATGTTGGCGGCGATCTGATCCAGGCCCTTCGGGGCGTACGGCTGCAACATGCCTTCCTTGTCCATCAGGCCCAGTGCCGTGCCGGCCAGGCCCCAGATCACGTCGGCTTTGGGGTTGCTCTTTTCGGCCAGCAGCTTGGCCGCGATGATGCCGGTGGAATCGCGCACCCACTGGATCTTGATGTCGGGGTTGGCCTTCTCAAACGCGGCCTGGTAGACCTTGATCTGATCGGCTTCGAGCGCGGTATAGACCGTCAGCGTGGTCTCGGCGGACGCGGCGCCCATCACGCCCGTCAGGGCGGCGGCCAGTGCAAGCAACTTGTAGCGATTCATGAAGAACTCCGTGAATATGCGGAAAAACGCGCAAAAAAGGTGAACATCGCCCCCACTGCCGGCGGATGCCGGCTGCGGTACAAAGGCGCACACAAAGGGAATGCAGGGCCGGCAGTGCCGGCAAGGGGAAGCTAAATCAGGGGCGTTGGCCTCGTGCCAGACGGGCTTCGATGTCGATGATGACGGCCGGCAGATCCGCCACCGTATCGATCAGGTAATGCGGCGCGGCGGGGGCAAGCTCGCGGCTGGCGTCGGCGCGGGCCAGGTCGCGGCCCGCCTCGTCCAGGCTCAGGTATTCGTCCAGGGTCAGGCCGGCGGCGTTGCCGGACAGCAGCAGGCCCACCGACCACATGCCGGCGCGGCGTCCTTCCTCGATGCCGGGCGCGGTGTCGTCGACCTTGACGCACGCGGCCACGTCCGACAGGCCCAGTTCCACCACGTTCTTCAACGCCATGGCCGGCGCCGGACGTGCGCGCGGCACGTCGTCGCTGGCTACGATGCAATCGGGCTCCAGCCCTTCGGACGCGGCGCGTTCGACCACGCGGCGCATCACGCTGTCCGGGTAGCCCGAGCAAGAGCCGATCTTCAGGCCTTTACGGCGCAGCGCGCGCAACAGCTCGGCCGCGCCGGGGATGGCCGCCGAATACTGGGCCACCTTCTCCATCTGCATCGGCAGGAAGCGTTCATAGATGGCCGTCACATCGTCGTCGCTGGGCACGCGGCCGAACTGGGCCTGATACTGGGCGGCGATGGCCGGCTGGTTGCACAACGCGCGGATGTGGTCCCACTTGCCCATGCCCATGGGGCCGCGCGCCTCTTTCAGCGACACGTCCATGCCGAACTGCGAGAACGCATCGACGAACACCTTGGTGGGGGCAAATGATCCGAAGTCGACCAGCGTGCCGGCCCAGTCGAAGATCACGGCTTCCAGCTGCACGGGTAAGGAAGAAACAGTCATAAGGGTCATCCTGGGATCAATCGTTCAAAGGGCCACGGGGCGGCGCCAGGCCTGGCTGCGCGCCACCAGCGCGCGGCTGGCCAGATGCAGCAGCAGCGCCGCGACGGCGGAGCTGGCCATGATTACCGTGCACATGGCGGCGGCCGGGCCGATGAAGCCGGCGTCGTCCATGTTAAGGACGGCAACGGCGGCCAGCACCGTGGACGGGCTGTACAGAAACACCACGGCCGACACCGTCGTCATGGCGGATACAAACAAATACCGGGCGACGTCCAGCGCGGCAGGCAAGCACATCGGCAGGGTGACGCGCAGGAACGTCGTCATGCGCGGCACCTTCAGCGACGCGGACGCGGCTTCGAATTCCGGGTCCAGCGCGTTCAGTGCGGTGGCGGCCGTGAGGTGGGCGCTGGTGTAGAAGTGGACGACCGTGCACAGAATCAGCAGCGGCATGGTGCCGTACAGCACGTTCAGCGGATTCATCAGGCTGTTGAAAAAGAAGATGTAGCCCAGGCCCAGCACCAGGCCGGGCACGGCCATCGGCATCAGCGCCAGCATGCTGACCGCCCCCCGCAGGCCGCGCCCCAGTTGGCCGCGCGCCGGTACTTTTTCCATCATCCAGGCGCCCACGAAGACCACGGCCGTGCCGATCACGGCGGTGAAGAACGCCAGCTGCAAGCTGTTGCGCCACGCCAGCCAGCCACCGCCGTCCATGTTGTCGAAGTCGTAGGACCGCAGCGACATGGACAGGTTGTAGGGCCACATCTTCACGAACGACGCCCACACCGCCACGCCGATGATCAGCAGCAGGAACGCGGCCATCACGCCGGCGAGCGCCAGGAAAGCAGCATCACGGCGGCGGTTCGGATTTGCCGCATAGGCCTGCGCGCGGCCGCTCATCTGCGCGCCCTGGCGGGCCCGCAGGCGCCGGTCCAGCACGAAGGTCAGCAAGGCGGGCAGCAACAGCAGGATGCCGATGGCCGCGCCCTTCGGAAAGTTCTGCTGGCCGACCACCGCCTTGTAGGCTTCCATCGCCAGCACGTTGTAGTCGCCGCCCACCACCTTGGGTACGCCAAAATCGGTGACAGTCAGCGTGAACACCACGCAGCAGGCCGAGAACACGGCATAGCGCGTGCCGGGCAGGGTCACGGTCAGGAAGGTGCGCCACGGGCCGGCGCCCATGGCGCGCGCCGCGTCATACAGGCGCCCGTCGGCCAGCGTCAGGCCGGTCAACAAAATCATCAGCGCATGCGGGAAGGTGTAGAACGCCTCGCCGACGACGATGCCCCAGAAACCATAGATGGTGGCGCCGCCGGTCAGGCCTTTGAGCAGGCCCTGATTGCCCAGCAGGTAGACCAGGGCGATACCGGGCAGCAGCGACGGCGCCAGCAGCGGCAGCAAGGCGATGGTGCGCAACAGGCCCTTGCCGGGCAGGCGGGTACGCGTCAGTCCATAGGCAAATCCGTAGGCGCACGGCACCACCAGCAACATCGTCACGAGGCCCACCGTCAGGCTGCGGCCGACCATCGCCAGAAAGCCGTCTGCGCCGATGATGCCGGTAAGCACCGACAGGCCAGCCCAGGCGCCGTCGTTGTCCGTCACGGACTTGGCCAGGATGGCCGCCAGCGGCAACGCCAGGAACAGCACCAGGAACAGCAGCAACGCGCCCTGCCCGACGGTCAGGCCCAACGAGCCGATCCAGGCGGGCATGGGGCGGCGGCCCAAGGCCACGGGCGAAGCCGAAGCCGAAGCCGAAGCCGACGGCGTTTCCGCCACGGAAGGAGAACCGGTCATGGGGGAATCAAGCGTAGGCGCGAATCGCATGGCGCGGCAGCTCCACCCAGCAGCGGCTGGCAGCATGAGGACCCAACAGGGCGTCTCCGATTTCGGGGGACACGATGGAATGCACGGTGGACCCGGGCACGCCTTCCAGCCGCAACGCCAGGCGGTAACCACGGCCCAGGAACACGCCGTCCAGCACGTCGGCCAGCATCGAATTGGGCTCTTCCGGGCGTGCCATGCTGACGCGCACCGCCTCGGGCCGGACGAACAGCTTGCCGAATCGGCCATCCAGCGTGTCGTCCACCGCCAGTTCCTGGCGGCCGACGCGGGCGCGGTGCGCATCCACGCGTTCGAACGGCAGCCAGTTCGCCTCGCCCACGAAATCGGCGATGAAGGCGGATCCCGGCTGGCGGTACAGCTCGCGCGGCGTGCCGTACTGTTCGATCACGCCGCCGTTCATGACGGCGATGCGGTCGGCCATCACCATGGCCTCTTCCTGGTCGTGCGTGACCATCAGCGTCGTAATGGACAGGCGCTTTTGCAAGGCGCGCAACTCAATACGCAGATGCTCGCGCACGCGGGCGTCCAGCGCGGACATCGGTTCGTCCAACAGCAACAGGGACGGCGACGGGGCCAACGCGCGCGCCAACGCCACGCGCTGCTGCTGCCCGCCCGAGATCTGCCCCGGATACTTGTCGGCGGCGCCGGCCAGCCCCACCAGCGTCAGCATTTCCTCGACACGGTGGGCCACGTGCTTGCGATGCGCGCGCTTGCCGCTCAGGCCGTACGCCACGTTCTGGGCGACCGTCAGGTTGGGAAACAGCGCATAGGATTGGAACAGGATGCCGTAGTCGCGCTCTTGCGGTTCGGCATGGGAAATATCGCGGCCCGACAGCACGATGGTGCCGCTGTCCTGGCGCTCCAGTCCGGCAATCGCGCGCAGTAGCGTCGTTTTGCCGCAACCGGAGGGGCCTAGCAGGCACACCAGTTCTCCGGCACGGATATCCAGCGAAACGTCGGCCAGCGCCTTGTGGCTGCCAAACGTCTTGACCAGGTTTCGCACGGTCAGAAAGCCGCCACGCTTTGCCCCTTGCTGGGGCTCTTTGCCCGCAATGGGGTCCAGCCCGCCTTGGGGCGGCCCGGCGGGGAAAAGGTCGTTATCGGCTTGGGGCATGCTGCCTCCGGTCTGGGAACGAAGGCAGTATGGAAGCCGCGTATTGAGCGTTTATGACACTTCGCGCAAATGCAGTAATAAAAACATCAAATTATTTTGGTGTACTGGCGGTCTTGCGCATTGCGTCCCTTTCCCGCCCCCCGTCATCGTGCTTGTCGCCGAACTCAAATCTTTCTACGCCGTGGCCCGCTGCGGCACCGTCACCAAGGCCGCCGCCCAGTTGGGCGTCAGCCAACCCACCGTAACGGGGCAGTTGCGTCAGCTGGAATCTCGCTACGGCATCGAACTGTTCCATCGCCAGGGGCGCGGCATGCGCCTGTCGGATGCCGGACAGAATCTGATGCCCATGGTGGAAAAGCTGGTCCAGCAGGAAACCGAGATCGACTTCCGGCTGCGCGACGCCAGCGACCTGCGCGAAGGCAACCTGCGTGTCGGCGCCACCGGCCCGTTCTACATCATGGACACGGTGCGCCGATACAACCAGCGCTACCCCGGCATTGATCTGACGGTCACGATCGGCAATTCGCAGTCGATGCTGCAAGCGCTGCACGATTACCGCATCGAGATTGCCACGTCGTCTTTTCTGATGGATGACAAGCACCTGTATCGGCGGATGATCGCGGCCGACCCGATCCGCGTGGTCACCCACCGCGACCATCCGCTGGCCCGACGTGGCCGCGTGCGGCTGGCCGACCTTGCCGAGCACGCGCTGCTGGTGCGCGAGCCCGGTTCGATGACGCGCCAACTGACCGAAGACGCCCTGCAAGCCGCGGGCGTCACGGTGCGGCGCACGCTGGAGATCGGCAGCCGGGAATCGATCCGGCAGGCCATCCTGTGCGGCCTGGGGATCAGCCTGATCCCGTCGCGCGAAATTCCGTCCCATCCCGATCTGGCCGCCCTGGACATCGACGGCGCCGACATCGTGATGAATGAATACCTGTACTGCCTGCGCGAGCGCCAACCGGTGCAGCTGATCGCGCGCTTCCTGGAGATGGCGCCGGCAGCCGGCTGACCCGACTGGGTCACTGCCCGCCCCCTCCCCCTTGCGGCCAATCAGGAGACAACCATGGCCTTGACCTTGCAAGACATCGAGCAGATTTTTCTGGAACGCGGACACCGGTCATATCACGGTGAATCCGTCAGCCATTTGCGCCACGCGCTGCAAACGGCATCGCTGGCCGAGCGCCACGGCGCCAGCGCACACCTGATCACCGCCAGCCTGCTGCACGACCTGGGGCACCTGATCGCAGACCGGCCGGGCACCCCGACCCTGCGCGGTATCGACGACAAACACCAGTATTTCGTGCTGCCGTTCCTGCGCGGGCTGTTCAGTTCGGCGGTGCTGGATCCGATCCGGCTGCACGTCGAAGCCAAGCGTTACCTGTGCTACGTGGAGCCGCAATATGAAGCGTCGCTCTCCGAGGATTCGAAGCGCAGCCTGGCATTACAGGGCGGCAGTTTTGATGCGAGCCAGGCGGTGGATTTCGCCAGCATGCCGGGCGCGCCGGACGCGATTCGGCTAAGACGCTGGGACGACATGGCCAAGGTTCCCGGCCTGGCCACGCCGCCGCTGGATCACTTTCTGGAAATCGCGGAAAGCGTATCGGGCCGCGTGAAGCTGGCCGCGATCTGGTAGCGAACCGGGGCGCAGCGCCGGCCCGCACGCAACAAGGGCGCCGCAACCCGCGCTTCCGAGTGCGCGGGTCAGGCGCCTGAGGCTTCAGGCGCCCTTCGCCACCGGGCGTGACGGGTCGCTGCACCATTCGCTCCATGAACCCGGGTACAGCCGCGAGCCGGACAGGCCGGCGATTTCCATCGACAGCAGGTTATGGCACGCGGTGATGCCCGAGCCGCACTGATGCACCACGGCCTTGGGGTCGCGGTCACCCAGCAAGTTGGCGAATTCGGCGCGCAGTTGCTCGGGTGACTTGAAGCGGCCATCGGCTTGCAGGTTTTCGCCGTTGGGACGGTTCAGCGCGCCCGGGATGTGGCCGGCCACCGGGTCCATGGGCTCGACTTCGCCGCGATAGCGGTTGGCCGCGCGCGCGTCGATCACGGTAAAGGCCGGCTGGGCGATGTTGTCCAGCACGGCTTGGGCGTTGACCGACCCGGCCAGCGATTGCCCGGGCTCTACCGGCTGACCGGCTTTGACCGGGGTCGCGGCGTCGGTCGTGGTCGGCAAACCGGCCGCCAGCCACGCCTGCCAACCGCCGTCCAGCACGGCCACGCGTTCATGGCCCAACCAGCGCAACATCCACCACAGGTGCGCGGCGTACATGCCGCCGCTGGCGTCGTACGCCACGACCAGCGTTTGCGGCGTCACGCCATGAGCCGCCATCAGGCCGCCGAATTCGGCGCGCGACGGCAACGGATGCCGGCCGTTCTTGCCGGTGCGCGGTGCCGCCAGCTCGGTTTCGTGGTCCAGGTGACGGGCGCCCGGGATGTGTCCGGCGTCGTAGGCCTGGCGGCCGGCGGCGTGGTTGGTCAGGTCATGTCGCACATCGAATACGCGCACGTCGGGCGAATCGAGGCGCGCGGCCAGGTCGGCGGCGGAAATCAGTGTGGTCGTCATTCGGGGTGCTCCTGATCGAAGGGGGCGGGTCAAGTCGGCTTCGGGTCGCGCATGGTGCGCCACACCGACAGCAGGCCCGCGGAAATGATCAAGCCCATGCCGGCCCAGGCCAGGGCGTCCAGATGGTCGCCCCAGAAGCCCATGCCCAGCAAGGCCGCGAAAATAATGGTGCTGTATTGCAGCGCCGCCGTCAGCAGCGCCGACCCCATGCCAAAGGCCCGGGTCATGGCAAGCTGGCCGAACATGCCGGCCACGCCCACGCCGAACAGCGACGCGTAGCCCTGCCAGTCGGCGTGGCCCCAGCCTTCGAACCACAAGCCGGCGATGCTGGACACGCAGACCGCCACGGAGAAAAACAGCACGGTGCGCCATTCGGGTTCGCCGATGCGGCCCAGCTGGCGGATCTGCATCATCGCGATGGCCGACATGGCGCCCGCGCCCATGCCCATGACGGCGGCCAGCCACTGGTCTTCGTTGATGCTGGGCCGCAGCACGGCGATCACGCCCAGAAAGCCCAACGCTACCGCCAGGATGCGGACCGGGTCGCGCTGCGCGCCGCCCCACCCCAGCATCCAACAGGCGATGAACAGCGGCGCGGTGTAGTTCAGGCTGGTCGCGGTGGCCAGCGGCAGATGCGAGATGGCGAAGAAACCCAGCCACATCGACGTGACGCCGGACAGGTTGCGCCACAGGTGCAACTTCCAGCTGGTCGGAACGATGGATTGCCGCCCAGCGCGCGCCCACAGCAGCAAAAGTAGGACGGAAGGCAGCCCGCGAAAAAGCACGATCTGCGGCAGCGACGCGCCGTGTTCCGTGCCGAACTTCACGAACGACCCCATGATGGCGAACATGGCGGACGCCAACAACATCCAGAGAGCCTGCATTGGGGGTCTACGCTAAGGGAAAAGTGAGGGGAAATAGGGGAAAGCGATACTATACTCTTGCCCACCGGGAGCGGTGCCGGCGAGTCGGGGAACTGGCGGGCCGCCGCCATGTCGAACCCGGGTATTTCCCGCTCGCAGAGGAACACAAAAAACATGAAACGCATTGTCTTGTTCGTCATCACCAACCTGGCCGTCATGCTCGTGCTGTCGGCCACGCTGCGCATCCTGGGCGTAGACCGCTACATCACCGCCAACGGCCTGAACCTGAACGCCCTGCTGATCTTCTCGGTGGTCGTGGGCTTTACCGGCGCGATCATCTCGCTGCTGATCAGCAAGCCGATGGCCAAATGGAGCACCGGGGCCCAAGTGCTGGACCCGAACGCCCCCCGCAATCAACGCGAAGCCTGGCTGGTCGACACCGTTCACCAACTGGCCGACCGCGCGGGTATCGGCCGCCCCGAAGTGGCGATCTATGAAGGCGCGCCCAACGCCTTCGCCACCGGCGCGTTCAAGAACGACTCGCTGGTCGCCGTGTCGACGGGCTTGCTGGAAAGCATGAGCGAAGAAGAAGTGGCGGCCGTGCTGGCGCACGAAGTGGCCCACATCGCCAACGGCGACATGGTCACGCTGACGCTGATCCAGGGCGTCGTGAACACGTTCGTGGTGTTCCTGGCTCGCGTCGTGGGTTACTTCATCGACCGCGTCGTGTTCAAGAACGAACGCGGCATCGGCCCGGGCTACTACATCACCGTGCTGGTCTGTGAAATCATCTTCGGCGTGCTGGCCTCGATCATCGTGGCCTGGTTCTCGCGCCAGCGCGAATACCGCGCCGACGCCGGCTCGGCCCACCTGATGGGCGCGCGCGAACCCATGATCCGCGCGCTGGCTCGGCTGGGCGGCCTGGAACCGGGCGATCTGCCCAAGTCGTTCGAGGCCTCGGGCATCACCGGCCGCGGCGGCCTGGCGGCCATGTTCGCCTCGCACCCGCCCATCCCGTCGCGCATCGCCGCCTTGCAGAACGCCCGCGTGGTCTGATCACCGGCCCGGTTCAAGCAGGCAGCAAAAAGCCCCTGGGGTCAGAAACCCGAGGGGCTTTTTCTATTGAGGCTTCAGCGCTCGGGCATCAGCACTCGACGATGTTCACCGCCAAGCCGCCGCGCGCCGTTTCCTTGTACTTCGTCTTCATGTCGGCGCCGGTTTCGCGCATGGTCTTGATGACGGAATCCAGCGACACGTAGTGCTGGCCGTCGCCGCGCAGGGCCATGCGCGCGGCGTTGACGGCCTTGATGGACGCCATGGCGTTGCGTTCGATACAGGGAATCTGCACCAGCCCGCCAACGGGGTCGCACGTCAGGCCCAGGTTGTGTTCCATGCCGATCTCGGCGGCGTTCTCAACCTGTTCCACCGTGCCGCCCTGCGCCGCGGCCAAGCCGCCGGCGGCCATCGAACAGGCCACACCGACTTCGCCCTGGCAGCCCACTTCGGCCCCCGACAGCGATGCGTTGTACTTGTACAGCAGGCCGATCGCCGCGGCGGTCAAGAGGAACTCGCGTACGCCCTCGCGGCTGGCGCCGGGCACGAAGCGATCGTAATAGTGCAGCACGGCGGGGATGATGCCGGCCGCGCCATTGGTGGGCGCCGTGACGACACGGCCGCCCGCCGCGTTCTCTTCGTTGACCGCCATGGCATACAGGTTGACCCAATCCATGACCGACAGCGGGTCGGACAAGGTGCGCTCTGCGCGCTGGGTCAGATTGCGGTAAAGCTCCGGCGCGCGGCGACGCACGCGCAAGGGTCCGGGCAATTCGCCGTCGGCTTCCGGGTAGTCGATGCCGCAACCGCGCGCCACGCAGTCCTGCATGACCTGCCAGATGCGGTCCAGGCCGCTGTCCGTCTCGGCGGCCTCGCGCCAGGTCAGCTCGTTCTTCATCATCAGCTGCGCCACGGTGAGGCCGCTTTCGCGGCACATCGTCAGCAGTTCGCGGCCCGAGCGGAACGGGTACGGCAGCTGATTGTGCGCGGCGATCACCTGGCTGTTCGAGGCGCCGGCGGTCACGACGAAGCCACCGCCCACCGACAGGTACCGCGATTCGCGCAGCGACTCGCCATTGGCGTCGACGGCGTGGAATTTCATGCCGTTGGGGTGCTCGGCCATGGCTTCGCGACGATAGAACACCATGTGTTCTTTCTCGATGAAGGCGACCGGGTAACGGCCCAGCAGCGGCAACTGGCGGCTGGCGCGCACCGAGGCGATCATGCCGGCAATGGCGGCGGGGTCGACCGTGTCGGGCGCTTCGCCCATCAGACCCAGCAGTACGCCCTTGTCGGTACCGTGCCCCTTGCCGGTCGCGCCCAGCGACCCGTAGAGCTCGGCGCGGACATACGCCACGCGCGACATCAGGCCATCGCGTTCCAGGCCTTGCGCGAAAAGCAAGGCGGCCCGCATCGGACCCACCGTATGGGAACTAGACGGGCCTATGCCTATCTTGAACAGATCGAATACGGAAACGGCCACGCGATACTCCAATACATCAAAGAATAGTCAGGCAATGATACGCGTTGCCACCCCCGCGCGCAGGAATGGACGGCGGGGCGTATGCTGTATCGCCGCCACCGGTTCCGTCACCCGGTCAGGCATGCGATCATTACAGAATTATTACTTGTCATAAAAAGAACGGGAACACCCCTGGATGTCTGGACTTATTACCCTGCTTGACTTCGCCGGCTACGTCGCCCTGCTGCTTTGGGGCGTGCACATGGTCCAAACCGGCGTCCAGCGCGCGTTCGGCGCGGCCTTGGGCGCTGCGCTGGGCCGGGCCTTGGGCACCCGCCTGCGCGCCTTTGCCGCCGGCCTGGGCATTACCGCCGCCCTGCAAAGCAGCACCGCGACGGGGCTGATGATCACGGGGTTCGCCGCGGGCGGCGTGGTGGGCCTGGTGCCCGCGCTGGCCGCCATGCTGGGGGCCAACGTTGGCACGACGCTGATCGTGCAGCTGCTGTCATTCGACCTGACCTCGCTGGCGCCTATCCTTATCCTGGCGGGCGTCTGGATGTTCCGCCGGTATCCCCCCGGCCGCACGCGCGACCTGGGCCGCGTGTTCATCGGTCTGGGCCTGCTGCTGCTTTCCCTGCATCAGCTGGTTGAATTGTTCGAGCCGTTCCAGACGGCGCCCATGCTGGGCATGATTCTGGACGCCTTGTCGACCCAGCCCGTTGCCGCCGTCTTGCTGTCGGCCGCGTTCACCTGGGCCGCGCACTCCAGCGTGGCCGTCGTGGTGCTGGTGATGTCGCTGGCAAGCCATCACATGGTGGCGCCGCACGTGGCCTTTGCGCTGGTGCTGGGCGCCAACCTGGGCACGGCCATCAACCCGATGATCGAAGGCGTCACGGGCGACGATCCCGCCGCGCGCCGCCTGCCGCTGGGCAACCTGCTGACCCGCGTGCTGGGCGTGCTGGCCGGCCTGATCCTGCTGCCCGTGCTGCAACCCCTGATGAGCGACATGGCCAGCGACCCGGCCCGCGCCGTGGCCAATTTCCACACGCTGTTCAACGCGGTCATCGCCATCCTGTTCCTGCCGTTGCTGTCGCCCTACGCGGCCCTGCTGACACGCTGGCTGCCCAAGCGCGCCGACCCCAACGACCCTTCCCGGCCGCAATATCTGGATGAATGGGCGCATGACGTGCCCGCCGTGGCGCTGGGCAACGCCGCCCGCGAAGCGCTGCGCATGGCCGACATGGTGCAGACGCTGCTGCTGTATGCGCGCGCCGGCTTCAAGCGCGACAACCGCCACCGCATGGTGCAGGCACGGCAGCTGGATGCCGCGCTGGACAAGCTGGAAAACGCCATCACGACCTACCTAGCCACGCTGGACCAGGAAAACATGACGCGTGACGACATTCAACGCATGGACGATATCCTGGCCTTTGCCAGCAACATCGGCCACGCGGGCGATATCGCCCACCACGGCCTGTTGAGCCACGTGGCCAAGCTGCGCAAACAGGGCTGGACGTTCTCGCCCGAACAGCGCGCCAGCCTGGATGACACGCTGGGCCAGTTGATCGCAAACCAGCGGCAGGCCGCTGCCCTGTTCGTCAACGACGATCTGCGCCAGGCGCGGGCGCTGGCCGGCGAAAAGGCGCGTTTCCGCACCATCGAAACGCAGGCCGCCGACACGCATCTGCAAAAGATCAAGTCAGGCCAGGTGGACGCGGCCGAAGTCGGCGCGCTATACCTGGACATCCTGCGGGATATGAAGGGAATCAACTCTCACTTGGTGGGCGCCGCGGCGTATCCGCTGCTGGCCCGCCACGGCGAGCTTCTGCCCAGCCGTTTGCGCGAAGCGGGCAACTAAGCGAAAGCGGGGTCCGGGGGAAGCGGCAACCCGGCGCGCAAGCGCGCTTTAGACGGAAGCCCGCCAACCCAGGCGTGTTGCGGCGGACGGCGGGCGCTTCCCCCGCCCGGCCCCGCGCTTTAGTCAGGACAGCGCAAACTGACCCTGCCCCCGGCGCACATTACAGATAGCGCTGGAACCACGCCAGCATCCGGCTCCAGCCGTCCTTGGCCGCTTCAGGCTGGTAGCTGGCTCGGTAGTCCGCCAGGAACGCGTGGTCCGCATCCGGGTACACCACGAATTCCGACTGCCTGGCCGCCGCGTTACCGCCCGCCAGCTTGGTCTTCATGGTCTCGATATCGGCCAGCGGGATGCTGGCGTCCTTGCCGCCGTACAGGCCCAGCACCGGCGCATGCAGCTCGTTGACCACATCGAACGCCACCCGCTTGATCAGCGGGCCGTGGCCCACGCTGAGCTTGCCGTACCAGGCCACGGCGGCCTTCACGTCCGGGTTGTGAGCGGCGTACATCCACGTCAGGCGACCGCCCCAGCAAAAGCCCGTGATGGCCACGCGCTTGGGGTCGCCGCCGTTCTCCGCCGCCCAGGCCACGCTGGCGTCCAGGTCGGAAAACACCTGTTCATCCGGCACCTTGCTGACCAGTTCAGCAATCAGTTTCGGAATGTCGGTGTAGACGGAGGCGTCGCCCTGGCGTTCATACAGGTTCGCGGCCACGGCCAGGTAACCGGCCTTGGCGATGCGTCGGCAAAGATCTTTGATGTGCTCGTGCACGCCGAAGATTTCCTGCACCACCAGGACGATGGGCAGGTCCTGGCGGCCTTCGGGCGCGGCGTAATAGGCGGCGATGGACCCGTCTGCCACGGGCAGCTTGAAGTCAGCGTGAACCAGGCCTTCGGTGTCAGTGTGGATGACGGTGGGGGCAACGTTGCCGGCGGCGGCGGAAAAGCTCATGGGGGACGCTCCTGTGGGGGATTGATCGACAGATCGACAAGCAGGCATCCCGTCCGCGCGCGCCCTAATGCGTGTGGGCGTGCTCCGCATGGGGCGCGCCAGTACCGGCGTCGGCCTCGTGCTCGTGCCCATGGTGCATCAGCGTGGTCACGCTGTAGATCAGCGCGACACCCAAGCCCACCAGCAACAACTGCGGGACGGCATCCGAAAGGGACACCCGTTCATGCATCTGCGGCATCAGGTCGGCCACCGAGATATACAGGAAGCTGCTTGCGGCAACCACCAAGATATACGGCACCCAGTCCTGCGCCTGCTGCAGCACAAAGTACCCTATTATGCCGCCCACGGCTGAACACAAGCTGGTGAACAGGATCAACGAAAACGCACGGCGACGCGGCAGCCCGGCATTGAGCAGCACGACAAAATCGCTAAGCTTGTGCGGCACTTCGTGCACGATGATCGACGCCGCCGTCAGCACGCCCAGCAGCGGGTCCGTCAGGAACGCCGCCGCCACCAGCACCCCGTCGCACAGATTGTGCAGCGAACTTCCAATCAGGATCAGCACGCCGCCGCGCCCCGCTTCGTGGTGGTCGTGGCCTTTGTGGTGGTGATGCCCGTCGCCCTCGTGGTGATGGCTATGACGCAGCAGCGCAATCTTTTCCAACACGAAAAAGCCGATCAGCGACGCCAGCATCAGGCCGAACAAGGCATGGGCGTTGCCGACCGCGCCCTCGAAGGCCTCGGGCAGCAGATGCAATAGCGCCACCGACAGCAGCACGCCCACCGACAGGCTCACCATGTGATGCAGGTATTGGGCGAACACCTTGTAGGCCAGCCAGCTGGCGACAAAGACGGCAATAAGCCCGCCGGTTACGGTGGCAAGCAGGACCCAGAGCAGCAACATTTGGGGGACGCAGTATAGGCGGGGAGGAAGCGCAACATTATATTGTTGCAATCCCAAAATCGGAAATGGGCCGTCCAAGGACGGCCCATCGGAATTTCCGTGCAGAACCCGCAGCGCTTAGTGCGCCTGTTCCCAGTTCTTGCCCATGCCCACTTCCGCGACCAGCGGCACGCGCAGTTCGGCCACCGAGCACATCAGGCGAGGCAGCGCTTCCTTGACCACATCGATCTCGGCATCCGGCGCTTCCAGAACCAGTTCATCGTGTACCTGCATGATCATGCGGGTTTGCAGTTTTTCGGCTTCCAGCCAATCTTGCACAGCCACCATGGCCAGCTTGATGAGGTCGGCCGCCGTGCCCTGCATGGGCGCGTTGATGGCGGCCCGCTCGGCGCCTTGCCGACGCGGCCCCGAGGCGCCACGGATCTCGGGCAGTTGCAGGCGTCGACCGAAAACCGTTTCGACGTAGCCCTGTTCGCGCGCCAGCCTGCGGGTATTTTCCATGTACATCGCCACGCCGGGATAGCGGGCGAAATAGCGGTCGATGTAGGCTTGCGCGGCGTCCCGGGTGATGCCCAGGTTGGACGCCAGGCCGAACACGCCCATGCCGTAGATCAGGCCAAAGTTGATGGCTTTGGCCGCGCGACGCTGGTCCGTCGACACGTCCGCCAAGGCCACGCCGAACACTTCGGCCGCCGTGGCGCGGTGAATGTCTTCGCCGGCGGCGAACGCGCTTTGCAGATTGGCGTCATCGGACACGTGCGCCATGATGCGCAGTTCAATCTGCGAATAGTCGGCCGACAGCAGCACGCCCTGCTCGGCAATGAAGGCTTCGCGCACGCGGCGGCCCGCCTCGGTGCGCACGGGAATATTCTGCAAGTTGGGATCGGACGAGGCCAAGCGGCCCGTGATGACCGCCGCCTGCGAATAACGCGTGTGCACGCGGCCGGTGGCCGGGTTGATCATGCGCGGCAGCTTGTCCGTGTAGGTGGACTTCAGCTTGGACAGGCCCCGGTATTCCAGCAGCACCTGGGGCAGCGGGTAGTCCAGCGCCAGCTTGGTCAGCACGTCTTCGTCGGTTGACGGTGCACCGCTGGCGGTCTTGCGCACCACCGGCAACTGCATGCGTTCAAAGAGGATTTCGCCCAACTGCTTGGGCGAATTCAAATTGAAGGGCTGGCCGGCCAGTTCATAGGCCTTTTGCTCCAGGCGCAGCATTTCCTGGCCCAGCTTGTGGCTTTGGCGGCCCAGCTCTTCGGCGTCCACCTTCACGCCGTTGCGTTCGATCGTGGTCAGCACCGCCGACACCTTGATCTCAAGCTGGTAGATGCGGTCCAGCCCCTGGTCAGCCGCCACCATCGGGCGCAGCACACGGTGCAATTGCAAGGTGAAGTCGGCGTCTTCGGCGGCGTAATGCCCCGCCTTGTCGACAGCCACCTCGTCAAAGCCGATCTGCTTGGCGCCCTTGCCGCACAGGTCTTCGTACGACACGCCGCTGCGGCCCAGATAGCGCTGTGCCAGGTCGTTCAGCCCCACGCCGCGATGCGATTCCAGCACATACGCTTGCAGCATCGTGTCGTCGGTAATGCCGGCCAGCGCAATGCCCTCGTTGGCGAACACATGCGCGTCGTATTTGGCGTGATGCAGCAGTTTGGCGCGCGACGCATCTTCCAGCCACGGCTTCAGGCGCGCCAGCACCTCGGCCTTGGGCAACTGCGTGGCGCCGTCCGGCCCGCGATGCGCCACGGGGATGTAGCAGGCAACGCCCGGCTCTACCGCCAAGGACAAGCCCACCAGCCGTGCCTGCATCTGGTCCAGCGACGTGGTTTCAGTGTCCAGCGCCACCAGGGACGCGTGTTGCAGCCGCTCGAACCAGGCGTCGAACTCGGCCCAGTCGGAAATGATGCGGTAGTCCAGCTCGGCGGGCGCCTCCGGCACATCCACCGCGATGCGCGCATCGCCCGCAGGCACGCGCTCGGCATCCCCGGTCAGGTCGCGCAGCCAGGTACGGAAGCCGTAGCGCTCGTACAGCTCGGTCAAGGTGGCGTCGTCGCGCTCGCGCGGCTTCAGGTCGTCCACGCTTTCGACATGGCCGGTCAGGTCGCAGTCGTACTTCACCGTCAGCAATTGGCGGGTCAGCGGAAAGTTGGGGATGGCCTCGCGCAGATTGTTGCCGGCTACACCCTTGATGCTGTCGGCGCCTTCGATCAGCTTGTCGATCGAGCCGAATTCGGACAACCACTTCACGGCCGTCTTTGGGCCGACCTTGGTCACGCCCGGCACGTTGTCGACGGTATCGCCCACCAGCATCAGGTAGTCGACGATGCGGTCGGGCGGCACGCCAAACTTGTTGACCACACCGGGTTCGTCCAGCACTTCGCCGGTCATGGTGTTGACCAGGGTGACGTGGCTGTTGACCAGCTGCGCCAGGTCCTTGTCGCCCGTCGAGACGATGGTGTGCACATCGTGTTCGGCGGCGCGCTTGGCCAGCGTGCCGATCACGTCGTCGGCCTCTACCCCTTCGATGGCCAGCACCGGCCAGCCCAGCGCGCGCACCGCGCGGTGGATGGGTTCGATCTGCGCGGCCAGATCTTCCGGCATGGGCGGGCGATGCGACTTGTATTCGGGATACAGATCGTCTCGGAAAGTCTTGCCGCGAGCATCGAAAATACATGCGGCATACTCTGCCTTATGCTCAGATACAAGCTTGCGCAGCATATTGACCACGCCGTACAGCGCACCCGTGGGTTCGCCTTGCGCGTTGCGCAAATCAGGCATAGCGTGGAAAGCGCGGTACAAGTAGCTTGAACCGTCGACCAGTAATAAGGTTTTTTTCATGGTTACAAAGGCAGATATGGAAACACCCGCCGGCAAACAAATTCCGCTGATTATGTCAGAGATACGGACGGCGGCAGATAAGCTCGCGAACATCGGGCCCGCAGTCAGTGTCTTCGGCAGCGCACGCGTCAGCCGCAACTCCCCCCACTATGAAACCACCGTTGCCATTTCGGCCGCCTTGGCCGGCGCCGGGTTCGCGGTCATTGCAGGGGGCGGCCCCGGCATCATGGAGGCCGCCAACAAGGGAGCCTTCGAAGCAGGCGGCACCAGCATCGGGCTGAATATCAGCCTGCCGCACGAAGCGCACAACAACGAATACCAAACCATCAGCCTGTCATTCGAGTATTTCTTCTCGCGCAAGGCCACGTTCTTCATGCACAGCTTCGCCTACGTGGCGATGCCGGGCGGCTTTGGCACGCTGGACGAGCTCTTCGAAGCGCTGACGCTGATCCAGACTGGCAAAGTCCCGCCCGCGCCCATCGTGCTGGTGGGCAGCGAATACTGGTCGGGCATGGTCGAGTGGCTGGGCGATCAGGTGCTGGGTAACGGCATGATCGGCGCGCACGACCTTGACCTTTTCATCATCGAGGACGACCCCGTCAAAGTGGTGCGCCGCGTCGTGGAATTCCATGACAAAGTCACTTCCGAAGCACAATACGCGCCGTCCCTGCCCGCCTGAGCCTGAGGCTTGGCCTGAGCTCCGGCCTGAGCCCTGGGCTCGACTTCAAGCATGATGCGGCGGCCGCCCCAGGCCGCCGTTTCAAGCGCATGGCTTCACGCCAGCATCTCGGGTCGTCGTCTCAGGCCATCGCCTCAAGCCATCGCCCCAAGCCATCGCCTCAAGCCATGGCTTTGACGATGGCTTCGCGCGCCAGGCCGATGAACTCGCTCTCTCCGGGGCGGGCGGGCAATAACCGAAATTCCACCGACGGCAGCGTCGGCAGGCCGGGCGCATGCAACCGCGCGATGCCGGGCGCCAGCGCCGACTCGTTCAGGCAGGCCACCCCCAGGCCCGCCGAAATAGCCAGCTGCAAGCCCGCCACGCCGGATGCCACATGCGCCACCGCGTAGGGCACGGCGCGCCGCGTCAACTGACGCTCTACGTACTGGCGCAATGCGCATGTCTCGGGCAAGACCAGCAGCGGCAAGGGCTCGCCAGCGGGCGCCGCGGCGCCTTCCGCCGCCATCCATAGCAGCGGCTCGCGGCGCAGCAATGCACCCTGGGCCCTGGCCCGTGGCGCACCGCGTTCCTGGATCGACATCGATATGCCCACGTCGATTTCACCTCGTTCGTAGGCAGCCTCGATCGCGCCGCTTTTCATGATTGTCACGTGCAAGCGCACCTGCGGATACTGTTCGTTCAAGCGCCGCAGCATGCGCGCCACGTCGCCGGGGCGAAAGTAATCCGTGATGAACAGCCGCAATTCGCCGCGCAGCGCCACGCCGCGTAAATCGCGATAGGCCTCGTCACTAAGCGCAAGAATGGCGCGGGCGTGACGCAGCAGCCGTTCGCCCGCCGGCGTGGCCGTCACGCCCGTTTTGGCGCGTATCAGCAGCGCCTGGCCGGCGCGCTCTTCCAGTTTGCGCATCTGTTCGCTGACCGATGACTGCGACAGAAAAACCTTGGGCGCCGCCGCCGTCAGGCTGCCGGCATCAAGCACGGCGACCAGCGTGCGCAACTGGTCAAGGTCAAATCCAGACATACGGTATCCAACGGATAAGTCGATGGATGGAATCGTAATTTCCCGCTTTTCCGATGTCAAACGCCTCTCTACACTGGCCTTGTACCCTTACACACAGGAGCCAGTCATGCCCCATATCGTCATACACATTTCCGGTCAATCGGACCCCGTCATCAATCGTCGCGTGGTCGACTCGGTGGCCGGACTGACACAGTCCGTGCTGGGCAAGAAGCTGCCTGTCATCGCCATTACGTTGCAGCACATCCCGCACGATCTCTGGTTCATCGGCGGCAAGCCGCTATCGGAACTGGGCAAGAACGCCTTCCACCTGGACATCAGCGTCACGGACGAAACCAACACCAAGGCCGAAAAGGCGCGCTATATCAAAGAGATCTATGCGTCCTTCCAGCAGATATTGGGCGAGCTGCACGAATGCTCGTACGTACACGTGATCGACGCGCGGGCAGCAGCCTATGGATATGGCGGCGCCACGCAGGAATACCGGCATCAGCAAAGCGGGGTGTAGTCCTCCGGCGGCGGCCCCGCAGTGGGCCGACGCGCGCGCCCATGAAAAAAAGCCGCACACCAAAAGGTGCGCGGCTTTTTGCTGCCGAACCGCCAGGGAGGAATATCCCCGGGGGCTCGCCTTAGACCGAGGCTTCGCGCGCGGCGCGCTTGCGTTCGTTTTCCAGCAGATGGCGCTTGCGCAGACGGATCGACTTCGGCGTGATTTCAACGAGCTCGTCGTCGTCGATGAATTCCACGGCGTATTCCAGCGACATCTGAATCGGCGGCACCAGGCGCACGGCTTCGTCGGTACCCGAGGCGCGCACGTTGGTCAGCTGCTTGCCCTTGATCGGGTTCACGACCAGGTCGTTGTCACGGCTGTGAATGCCGATGATCATGCCTTCATACAGCGCATCACCCGGGCTCACGAACATGCGGCCGCGATCTTGCAGCTTCCACAGCGCGTAGGCCACGGCATCGCCTTGGTCCTGGCTGATCAGCACGCCGTTGCGACGCTCGCCGATCGAACCTTCCTTGACCGGGGCGTATTCGTGGAAGATGTGGCTCATCAAACCCGTGCCGCGCGTCAGCGTCAGGAATTCGTTCTGGAAGCCGATCAGGCCACGGGCCGGGATCAGGTATTCCAGACGCGTACGGCCACGGCCGTCCGGCTGCATGTCTTGCAGGTCGCCCTTGCGGCGGCCCAGCTCTTCCATGACGCCACCCTGGTGGGCATCTTCAACGTCGATGGTCAACGATTCGAACGGCTCGCACTTCACGCCGTCGATGTCCTTGAACACCACGCGCGGACGCGACACGGCCAGCTCGTAGCCTTCGCGACGCATCGTTTCCAGCAGAATCGTCAGGTGCAGTTCGCCACGGCCCGACACTTCAAACACCGTGTCGTCGCCCGTGTCGCGCACACGCAGCGCCACGTTGGACTTCAGTTCGCGGTCCAGGCGGTCGCGCACTTGGCGGCTGGTCACGAACTTGCCTTCGCGGCCGGCCAGCGGCGACGTATTAACCATGAAGTTCATGGTCAGCGTCGGCTCGTCGATGCGCAGCATCGGCAGGGCTTCCTGCGTGATCACGTCGGTCACGGTGCAACCAATGCCCAGTTCTTCGATGCCGTTGATCAGCACGATGTCGCCGGCTTCGGCTTCTTCAACCACAACGCGCTCCAGGCCGTGGAACTTCTGGACCTGGTTGATGCGGCCCTTGCCGCCTTGGCCGTCGGGACCAAACTTGTAAGCCACTTCCATGCCGGGGCGCATGCGACCACGGTTGATGCGGCCCACGCCGATCTTGCCGACGTAGCTGTTGTAGTCCAGCGAGATGATTTGCATCTGCAGCGGGCCGTTGGGATCGTCGTCACGCTGCGGCACGTGCTGCAGAATGGCTTCGAACAACGGGCGCATGTTGCCTTCGCGCACGTCCGGGGTCAGGCCGGCGTAGCCGGACAAGCCCGAGGCGTACACCACCGGGAAGTCCAGCTGTTCTTCCGTCGCGCCCAGCTTGTCGAACAGGTCGAACGTGGCGTTGATGACGAAGTCGGTACGGGCGCCCGGGCGGTCAACTTTGTTGACGACCACGATCGGCTTCAGGCCCAGGGCCAGCGCCTTGCGGGTCACGAAAATGGTCTGCGGCATCGGGCCTTCAACGGCGTCAACCAGCAGCAGCACGCCGTCAACCATGGACAGCACGCGTTCGACTTCGCCACCGAAGTCAGCGTGGCCCGGGGTGTCGACGATGTTGATGTGCGTGCCTTCGTATTCAACGGCACAGTTCTTGGCCAGAATCGTGATGCCGCGTTCTTTTTCCAGGTCGTTCGAGTCCATGACCCGTTCGGTCAGCGCCTGGTTTTCGCGGAAGGTGCCGGATTGGCGCAGCAGCTGGTCGACCAGGGTTGTTTTACCGTGGTCCACGTGGGCGATGATGGCGACGTTGCGCAAGGCGCGAGTCATAGCGAGTCCTTTAAGGTCAGGGTGGAGGGCAGCAAGCCCTCCGGCAATTCGTTCAGTGCAAGCAATGCCTGCTTGGGGTCTGGCATGGCCTGCAAGGCTTCCAGCTCAACGGCGCGTTCCAGAGAAAATGGCCCGACATGCGTGCGCCGCAGCGCCGTCAGGTGGGCGAAACAGCCCAGCACGCGCCCGATGTCCTGGGCCAGTGTTCGGATGTATGTGCCTTTACTGCAAGCCACATCGATCTCTGCCTGCGTTCCCGAAAGGGACAACAGCTCGATGCGGTGAATCGTGATCTGGCGCGGGGCCCGTTCCAGCTCGATGCCGGCGCGCGCGTACTCGTACAGCGGTTTGCCATCGCGCTTGAGCGCGGAGTACATCGGCGGAATCTGCTCGATCGTGCCCGAGAAACGTGACAGCGCGTCGCGCAGCGCCTGTTCGTCAACGGTAAAGCCCGGTTCGGCGGTGGACACGACATTGCCGGTCAGGTCGCCAGAATCGGTTTCGCTGCCAAATTGCAGCGTAGCGCGATACGCCTTGTCAGCGTTAAGCATCGCGCCGGAAATCTTGGTTGCGCGTCCCATGCAGCACACCAGCAAGCCGGTGGCGAAGGGATCCAGCGTGCCCGTATGACCGGCTTTCGCCGCGTCCATGGAACGCTTGGCGCGTTGCAAGGCGTGGTTGCTCGACAAACCTACGGGTTTGTCGAGCAACAGCACACCGTCGAGCAAAAGCCCGCGTCGTTTAGCCATCGTCGGAATCCGGTTGAAAAGCAGTGACGACAGCCCGATCAGGACTGGTCTTCAGGTTCGTCAGGCACGCCCGAGTGCGGGCCGGGCCGGTTTGCGCGGTCGATGAGGATCGACATTTCGATGCCACGGGCAATCTGCTCGTCGTGGAAGAAGCGCAAAGTGGGGACAGTGTGAATGTGCAGCAGCTTGTAAAGCTGGGAATGCAGCCAACCGGCTTTTTCGTTCAGCAAGGCGGTGGCGGCTTCGGGCTCGGCGCCCAAAACCGTGAACCACACCTTGGCATGCGCGTAGTCGGTCGACAATTCCACACCAGAGAGCGTGATCAGCCCGGCGCGAGACATATCGATCTCGCGCTGGATGATCTCGGCCAGATCCTTCTGGATCTGGTCGGCCAGCCGCAAATTGCGGCCGGGGATGGCTTTGGACTTGTGACGGCTCATTAGCAATAATGCCTCGCGACGCTTTACAGCGTACGCGCGATTTCCTTGATTTCAAAGACTTCCAGTTGGTCACCCACCTGGATGTCGTTGTTGCCGCGCAGCGTAAGACCGCAATCGAAGCCCGACTTGACTTCCTTGACGTCGTCCTTGAAGCGGCGCAGCGATTCAAGATGCCCCGTCCAGTGAACCACGTTGTTGCGCAGCAGGCGTACCTGGGAATCGCGGCGGACGATGCCGTCAAGCACCATACAACCAGCGATGTTGCCAAGGCGCGAGATGCTGTAGACCTCACGGATCTCGACCAGGCCGATGATTTCTTCCTTCTTCTCGGGCGCCAACATGCCCGACATGGCCGCCTTAACTTCATCCACGGCGTCATAGATGATGTTGTAGTAGCGCACGTCGATGCCGTTGTTCTCGGCCAGCTTCTTGGCGCTTGCTTCCGCACGCACGTTAAAGCCGATCACGACCGCGTTCGAGGCAATAGCCAGGTTGATGTCGGTTTCCGAGATGCCGCCCACGGCCGCGTGCACCACTTGCACACGGACTTCGTCGGTCGACAGCTTGACCAGCGACTGAACCAGCGCTTCCTGCGAACCCTGCACGTCGGTCTTGACGATAAGGGTAAGCGTTTGCGTGCCCTCGCCCAGGTTGTCGAACATCGATTCCAGCTTGGCGGCCTGTTGGCGTGCCAGCTTGACGTCGCGGAACTTGCCTTGGCGGAACAGCGCGATTTCGCGCGCCTTGCGTTCGTCGGACAGCGCCATCAGTTCGTCGCCGGCGGCGGGAACTTCGGTCAAACCCTGAATTTCCACCGGGATGGACGGGCCCGCCGATTGGATCGGCTTGCCGTTTTCGTCCAGCATGGCGCGCACGCGGCCAAAGCTTGCGCCGGCCAGCACGACGTCGCCGCGCTTGAGCGTGCCGCTTTGCACCAGAATCGTCGCGACCGGGCCACGGCCCTTGTCCAGACGGGCTTCGATGACCAGACCCTTGGCGGGTGCGTCTTCCGGAGCCTTCAATTCCAGCACTTCGGCTTGCAGCAGCAGGTTTTCCAGCAGATCGTCAATGCCTTCGCCGGTCTTGGCCGACACGCCCACGAAGGGCACGTCACCACCGTATTCTTCCGGCACGACCTGTTCGGCAACCAGTTCCTGCTTGACGCGTTCGGGGTTGGCCGACGGCTTGTCGATCTTGGTCACGGCCACAACCATGGGCACGCCCGCGGCCTTGGCGTGGTGGATGGCTTCACGCGTTTGCGGCATCACGCCGTCGTCGGCGGCAACCACCAGAATCACGATGTCGGTCGCCTTGGCGCCGCGGGCACGCATGGCAGTGAACGCCTCGTGGCCCGGGGTGTCAAGGAAGGTCACCATGCCGCGTTCGGTTTGAACGTGGTAGGCGCCAATGTGTTGCGTAATGCCGCCGGCTTCGCCCGCTGCAACCTTGGCGCGGCGGATGTAATCCAGCAGCGAGGTCTTGCCGTGGTCGACGTGGCCCATGACGGTCACAACCGGAGCGCGCGGCAGTTGTTCGGCTTCGGACACCGTGGCGGATTCGTCCAGGAATGCTTCCGGATCGTCCAGCTTGGCGGCGATGGCCACGTGGCCCAGTTCCTCGACCACGATCATGGCCGTTTCCTGGTCAAGCACCTGGTTGATGGTGACCATCTGGCCCAGCTTCATCAGATGCTTGATGACCTCGGCGGCCTTCACGGACATCTTGTGAGCCAGGTCGGCCACGCTGATGGTTTCCGGCACGTGAACTTCGCGTGCAATGAATTCCTGCGGTGCGGGCTCGTTGCGGCGGTCGTTCTGCTGGTTGCGGCCACCACGGCCGCCACCCTTGCCACCACCCTTGCCACCTGCACGCCAGCCATCACGGCTGGCCGGGGCGGCCGGCTTGTCGGCGGGCTTCTTGCGCGAGGCGTCATCCGACCAGGTCGAAGCAACTTCGGCGGTCTTGATGGTCTTTTTCGCGCCAGGAGCGGCGGGCTTGGCGTCCTTCTTGGCGCCAGGCGTGGCACCCGGCTTGCCGGCCGGCTTGTGCAGCGTGCCGGAAATCGGCGCGGCAGCGGCGGCAGCGGGGGCCTCCGGTTCAGGAGCACGCAGCACCTTGCGCGGACGATTCAGCATCTCGCGCAGCGCGGCGGCTTCGGCCTCGGCGGCACGGCGCGCCTCATCGCGGCCACCCGACGTAGCGGACGCAGCAAGGGGCGGGCCGGCGCGGCGGTTGTCGGCACGGTTGCCCACCTTGACGGGGGGCGCGGCCGGCGCGGGCGCGGCGGTTTTCACGGGTTCGGACTTCGCGGCAGGCTGCGCCTGGGCGATCGGCGCAGTGGCCTCGGGGGAAGGTGTATCGGACTTATTGGCTAGCACAACGGGTTCCGGCTTGGCTTCTTCAGCCTTGGGCTCGGTGGATTCAGTCTTAACTTCGGGCTTGGCCTCTTCGGCCACGGGCTCGGCAGGAGCAGGCGCCGGCGTCGGTTCGGGTTCAGGCTGGGCCTGGACTTCGGCGGCTTGCGCCTCGACGGGGGCGGGCACTTCGGCCGCGACGGGTTCAACAGGCGCGGGCGCTTCAACCGGCGCGGGCGCTTCTACAGCAACGGGCTCTTGTGCCGCGGCAGGGGCCGAAGCCTCGGCCTTGTCGGCAGTGGTCTCGCGGGGCTCGACCACGGCAGGAGCCTCGGGTGCAGCCGGCGCGGACACCTGCTGCTCTTCTTCGATCGCAACTTCATCTTCGGCACGCGAGGACGCGGCTTGCTCAAGGGCGATTTCGGAGGGATCACGCTTGACGAACACGCGCTTCTTGCGCACTTCAACCTGGATCGTGCGCGAGCGGCCGGTGGCATCAGCCTGCCGGATCTCGGACGTCTGGCGGCGCGTCAAGGTGATCTTCTTGCCTTCGGTCGCGCCATGGGCGCGACGCAGCGATTCGAGCAATTTCGCCTTGTCGCTGTCGGTGACGGAATCGTCAACCGATTTGAGGTCAACACCAGCCGAGCGCAGCTGATCCAGCAGCACATTGGCAGGCATTTTCAGCTCGGTAGCGAACTGGGCGACGGTGTTACTCGACATTAGGCTCTCTCTTCCCTATATGCAGCTATTACAAACAACGTGAACTTGCGGTGGATGAATCCAGCACTACCCACCGCAGACCCGTGTCCTTTTGGTTATTCTTCGTCGAACCAATGGGCACGGGCACGCATGATGAGGTCGCTGGCTTCCTGCTCGGTCAAGCCGGCAATTTCCGCCAGTTCGTCCGTTGCCAATTCGGCCAGATCATCACGCGTATGCACTTGACGCTCGGCCAGCTTTGCAGCCAGTTCTTGCGTCATGCCTTCGAGTTCAAGCAAATCCTGTGCGGTCTCAAGACGCTCTTCCTGGGCAATTGCCTCAGTCAGCAGCGCATTGCGGGCACGGGCGCGCAATTCATTGATGGTGTCTTCGTCAAACGCTTCGATTTCCAGCAGTTCCTGCATGGGTACGTAAGCGATTTCCTCGATACCGGTAAAACCTTCGTCGATCAGGATGTCGGCGACTTCCTCATCAACGTCCAACTTGCTCATGAACGTGGTGCGCAGACCCGAACGCTCGACTTCCTGGCGGTTCAGGCTTTCTTCCGGCGTCATGATGTTGATCTGCCAGCCCGTCAGCTCGGACGCCAGGCGCACGTTCTGACCCTTGGCGCCGATGGCCTTGGGCAGGTTTTCTTCGTCAACCACGACGTCCATCGCATGCTTGTCTTCATCAACGACGATCGATTCGACGTTGGCCGGCGCCAAGGCGCCAATGACAAACTGCGCGGGGTCTTCAGACCACAACACGATGTCGACCTGTTCACCACCCAGCTCGTTACGAACCGCGGTGACGCGCGAACCGCGCATGCCGACGCAGGTGCCGATCGGGTCGATACGCTTATCGTATGCCACCACGGCGATCTTGGCACGCACACCCGCGTCGCGAGCGGCAGCCTTGATCTCGAGCAGACCCTGTTCGATCTCGGGCACTTCGTTCTCGAACAGCTGGCGAATGAACTCGGGCGAGGTGCGCGACAGGATCACCTGTTGACCACGCGCGGCGTGGTCAACACGCAACACGTAGGCGCGGACACGGTCGGCAACCCGGAGGTTTTCCTTCGGGATCATTTCGGAACGCGGCAGGCGCGCTTCGATCTTGCCGGTTTCGACAATGGCGTCGCCCTTGTCCATGCGCTTGATCGTGCCGGACACAATGGTTTCGCCACGGTCCAGGAAGTCGTTCAGCACCTGTTCGCGTTCAGCGTCCCGGATCTTTTGCAAGATGGCCTGCTTGGCCGCCTGCGCGCCGATACGGCCGAATTCGATGGGCTCAAGCGGCTCTTCGATGTATTCGCCTTCCTGAATATCAGGAACGATTTCTTGCGCGTCCGACAGCATTTCCTGCTTGTCGGGCTCTTGCAGGCCCGCTTCGTCGGGCACCACCAGCCAGCGGCGGAAGCCCTCGTGATCGCCGGTTTCCCTATCGATGGCGACACGAATGTCCGCATCATCCTTGAAGCGCTTTTTCATGGCCGAGGCCAGCGCGCTTTCCAGCGCACCGAACACGACGTCACGCGTGACGTTCTTTTCACGCGCCAAGGCATCGACCAACAGAAGAATTTCGCGACTCATCGCTTTTTGCCCTTGAAATCCAGAACGGGATCCAGTTTTGCACGTTCGATATCTTCGACCGTGAAATTCAACACCTGGATTTCGTTCTTTTTTGCCTCAAATTCGAGACCGAAGACGGTCTTGTGCATCCCAGCGTCGGCTTCCGAGGCGGCGGAGTCGTCTTCGGGCACGGTCAACGTGCCGGAGAAAACCTTACGTCCGTCTAATGCCTCACGCAGCTTGATTTCGATGCGCTCGCCTGCAAACCGGCGGAATTCGGCTTCGTTGCGCAACGGGCGGTCAATGCCCGGCGAACCGACTTCCAGTCGTTTGTAGTCGACGTTTTCGACTTCGAACACCCGCGACAACTGGCGGGAAACCTGTTCACAGTCTTCGATGCGCACACCGCCGACCCGATCGATCGTTACGCGCAAAAGGCCCAGGGCGGCACGCTCGACGTCCACGAGTTCGACGTCCATGCCGGCCAGAGCCTCTTCGGTCAATGCGAATAAATCAGCCATATACTCAAAAAAAATGGGCTGCACGCCCAGCCCACCGATATTGCGCAGAGCCCAGCCGCTTCCCTACTGCACGTAAGGAGCAATGCTGGGCAGCGCCCTATATTGCGACCTAAATTGATGCACCACGGGTCATTCCGACCCTGCCTGCCCCACAACCCGATATTGAAACCTCGGGTCCGGCGGCACTTGGCGCATATCCGATGCCAAACTGCTATTGAACAACTTCGTATTCAACAACCGCTGAGAACCGCAGCTATTGCAAACCCGCTGCGCTTCAATTGCTAATGCAAACTGCTGTCGGCTGCCGCCTATAACACCTGGCAGTCATACCAGCATTCGAACCGGTACTCATACCAGCACTCATACCAGCCGCGACCCCGGCTTTGACCCCAGCATTGGCAACAACAAGCCTGCCAAAGCGGCATCTCGACCCCATCGCCCGGCAAAGGGCAATGACGCGAAGCCATGAAAACCATTGATTTTACCAGATAAACTGGAAAAACGCCTGATTCGTCACGGGCTTACGCTTATACGGGACATATCGGGGTCGGCGGCGCGCCAAACGCGCCGCCAGCAAGCGGATCAGCGGCCCTGACGGCCTCGTCCGCCCATCACACCCAACCGCGATTCATGCGCCGAGGCGCCTCGCGGCTGCCAATCGTCGCCGCGCGGGCCCGACGAGGCAGAGGAAGCACTGCGTGGAGCGCGCGGCTTGCCGCCCGCCCCCGGACCCTTGTTCGCAGCCGAGCCGCCGGCATTGCGCGAACCTTCCGCCTTATTGCCGCCACGGCCGCCGGCGCCGGCAGGCTTGCCGTTACCGCTACGCCCACCATTGGCGCCACGCGCACCCGCCGGCTTGCCACCGGGCTTGCCGCCCGAAGGTTTGCGGCCACCGCCCACGGGCGCTTCGGCCACGTTGCCGGCCCCGACATCAGCCGAAGCCACGTTGCCGCGTTGACCATCTGCCGCCGCCGCGCGCGGACCGCGCGGGCCTCGCGGCTTGCCGCCCGGTTTTCCGCCCGGCTTGCCGCCTTGCTTGCCACCAGGACGGCCGCCACCAGCTGCGGCCGAACGCTCGCCGCCGGGTTTGCCGCCCTTGCGGTTGCCGCCCGGCCCTTCCGAGGCCAGCGGATGACCGTTGGCATAGCCACCGGCAATCATCAATCCGGTGCCAAAGGGATCGGACGGACATGCGGCGGTTTGACCCGCGCTACCCAGCCGGCCGCCTTGCAGTTTGCCGCGACGACCGATTCGGGCGCCGTTCATGCCATTGCGATCCATCGTGCCGAAGCCGGGAGGCAGCGCGCTGTCATGCGACACGGGCTGCTTCGAACGGCGACGGTTGCCGCCGGACTCGTCGTCATCGCGCAACAGGCCCAGCTGGACCATCAGCGCGGTAACCAGCGAACCATCCAATTCTTCCCAGCGACCACGACGCAACGTGCGCGGCAGGACCACGTCACCGAAGCGAGTGCGGATCAGGCGGCTGACCGTCACACCTACCGCTTCGAACATGCGGCGGACTTCGCGGTTGCGCCCTTCCTGCAAGGTCACGCGATACCAGCGGTTGCTGCCGTCGCCACCCAGGTAATCCAGCGCGCCGAACGCGGCCACGCCATCTTCAAGTTCGATGCCGTCCACCAGCGACTGGCGCTGCGCTTCGTCCATCTCGCCCAGCACCCGGACCGCGTACTCGCGTTCCGTGCCATAGCGCGGATGCATGATGCGGTTGGCCATGTCGCCCGACGTCGTGAAAATCAGCAGACCTTCCGTGTTCAGGTCAAGGCGCCCCACCGACAGCCACTTGCCCGTGCGCAGCTTGGGCAAGCGTGCAAACACGCTGGCGCGACCGGCCGGATCGTCATGGCTGACGATTTCGCCAGCCGGCTTGTGATACAGAATTACGCGCGGCGGCTTTTTCGTATTCGTGCGCATGATCGGTTTGCCGTTCACGCGGACCTGATCGTTGGGCGCAACGCGTTGGCCGATATGGGCCGGCTCGCCATTGACGGACACGCGACCAGCAACGATCAACTCTTCCATCTCGCGGCGCGAGCCGATGCCGGCGTCCGCCAGCACCTTGTGCAGCTTGGGCATGACCGAATCGCTGTTCAGGTACTTGCCCAGGCGCTGTTCCATGCGATCGGTGTTGTCGAGATACGACAACGCTTGCTCCGCTTCCTGCTCACCACCCCGGGAGTCAGCCGACTCAACCGGTGCCGCGGCCGCAACGGACTGGCCCTCAGCGGGTGCCTGCTCTGCGGCGGCGTCGCCACGGCGACGGCGGAACGGCGTCCTCAGCTTGCGACCGCGCCCACGCGCGCCGGCATCGCCTTCAGCAGAGGGTTCGCGCGCGGCGGAGGCGTCCGGCTGACCGTTGGAAACGGCGTCATCCGAACGGGGATTGTCGTCCTGCATTGCTGTATTCGTTGTCACTGGGACAGCTCCGAATTTCAAACTTGGGTAGGCCTGCCAGGGGCGGGCTCGTCATCATCAGGGGACGCCGAATCGCGACCGGCGCCAGGTTGCGCCGGATCCGCTTCGTCCGAGGCCGTGGAAACGGCATCGGGTTCGGGCCGAACAGGATCATCAAGGCCGAAAGCGGGCTCATGCCCGGCGGCGCCAGGCGCTGCGTGATCGGTCTCGTCAATCGGGTCGGTCGGTTCCGCGTGTTTTGCGTTCGCGACACTTTCCTTTGCAGCACCGGCCGTAGAGGGGTCGGCGGCCATATCGGAAATGTCGTTACCGAACCTGTCGTCGGGAAAACCGGACGGGGTCGGCATATTGGACAAGCCTGCGGCTTGCTCCCGGACGGTGGGTTCGTCGTCGGGATTCGCGCCTTCTTCTGTGCGCGAAACGACGGATTCTACGCTATCGACCGGGTCTATGGGTGCATCCTGTTCCGAAACTGACAATTCCGCAACTGGAACAGGGTCATTTTCTTCGGGGTCAGCCATATTTTCTACGGCAAGCTCGCCTTGGGCATGTTCACCGCCCTCGCCCGCCTCGGCAATGCTGACTTGCCCGTCGGCAGCGGCGTCCGCCCCCCCAACTGCCGCTGCCCCTTCCGGCGCCTCAGCGCCCTCGCCCGTCAGTTGCTGGACTTCACCCAGGTCCAACCCCGCGAGCGCGGCGGCGGCGTGGGCAGACTCCAGAGGTGGCAACTCGTCCAGCGCGCGCAGCCCCAGATCATCCAGGAACTGTCGCGTGGTGCCGAACAGCGCAGGACGACCCGGCGCATCGCGATGCCCGATCACCTCGATCCAGCCACGATCTTCCAGGGCCTTCACAATTTGCGAAGACACCGTCACGCCACGTATATCTTCGATATCGCCGCGCGTAACGGGCTGGCGCCAGGCAACAATCGCCAACGTTTCCATGACCGCGCGCGAATACTTGGGCGGCTTTTCAGGACTCAGGCGCTCAAGGTACCGCTGCATATGCGGGCGACTCTGGAATCGCCAGCCGCTTGCCAGCTGCACCAGCTCGAGGCCGCCATCGGCCCAATTGGCTTGCAGCGTCTCCAACAGCCCGCGTAGCTTGCTGTTATCGAATTGTTCATCGTCCCCGAATAGCTTGCGCATATCGGACAGTTGCATCGGCTGCACCGCGCATAACAACGCGGTTTCCAGCACGAGTATTGCCTCGCTATCGTTCATCGACATTCAAATTCACAAAGGGCTAACTTGCGCTAGGTTGAAAATAAGGTTAATATTCTTTTCTCAGACGCGGGGTGGAGCAGTCTGGCAGCTCGTCGGGCTCATAACCCGAAGGTCGTAGGTTCAAATCCTGCCCCCGCAACCAAATTTGATGAAGGCCCGGCGAATGCGCCGGGCCTTTTTCATTTGTGCTTCACGGATATAGCTAAAACCAGCTGGTGCGGACACAGCTTGCACGGAAGCGAACGTCACCGCGCCGGCTTTCTCGGCCCGCCAACCCGCCATCAAGACGGGGCTGCAATCGACGGCGTTGATCGGCGTATTGTTCACAAGATTCCTGGGTTGACTGCCAATGACAGGCTGGCGCCACGAAAGGCGAGCGGGTCAAGATAAAGGCGTAGTGTCTGCGCATCGGATATCGCGGCAGACGCTTTAAGCAAATTCTGGAAAAGCCGGCATCAACGGCCGGCAAGCCCGAGGGAAGCGCCGGAACCCGACGCCTGCATTTCACGGCGGTCAGTATCAACGGCCCGAATCCGCGGCCAATGATCTTGGCAATATGGCGACCGGCCACACGCCCGACAATCAATCACCCCTGCGCAAGCGAAGACCTGCTTCGTCGCGCCCTGGCCGGACGCTGGCCAGCCTTACGATTCTTGGATATTTTGAAGGTACATGCCAGCGGACACCGATTTGCCAGGACTGACATCAACACCCATGGCCAGCCGTCCGCGTAATTGGCGAATTATACCGCCATAACGTTGTGCCTCAAGCCTGAAACGCGTGCGCGGGTGGCCTGGATCAGGCACCTGGCTTGTCCCAAGGAGCCGAACCCAAGCGCTCAACCAGAAAGTCCAACATGGAACGCAGTATCAAGGGCATTTGCCTGCGCGACGCATAAACGCCATAAATACCCAATTCCTGGGGTTTGCATTGGGGCAAGATCGCTTTCAAACGCCCCGCCGCAATATATTCATTGGCGTAGTAAGTGGGCAACATCGCAATACCCGCCCCCTCCAACGCAGCATGCAGCAACACGGACACTTCGTTGGCGCTGATATTGCCGCTGACCGGCACATCCACGGGCAAGCCTTCCCGCTCGAAACGCCACAGGCTTTTGCCGAAATAAGAATGCGTCAGGCAGTTTCGCAGTGACAGGTCTTCGATTCGAGCCGGCCCCCCCTCTCGCGCCAAATATTCGGGGGATGCACACACCACCGACCGGCAAACCGCCAGCTTGCGAGCGATCAGGTTCGGATCCAGGTCATTGGTGATGCGCACCGCGAGGTCGACCCGCTCTTCCACGAGGTTGACGGCGCGCTCGACCAACATCAAGTCGACCGACGTGCCTGGGTGCAGCTTCACGTAATCCGTCACGGCGCTGGCCAGATGCCTTGAACCGAACGACATGCTGGTGGTGATTCGCAACAACCCCCTAGGGGTATCTTCAGGCGTGGATACCGCGCTTCGCAGGTCACCCACCATATCAAGCATCTGGCGGCAACGGGGTAGCGTCTCGGCGCCCGCGGGGGTCAGGCTCAGGCGGCGCGTCGTACGGTGCAGCAAGCGCACCCCGACCCACTGCTCCATTTCAGCCAGATAGCGCGAAACCATGGCGCGCGACATGTCCAGATGAACCGCCGCCGCCGACAGGCTTCCCCGGTCAGCAACCTCTACAAACACCTGCATCGCCTTCAAACGATCCATGATTGTCTCGATTCTTGCATCAGACCGTACCGGTTATACCGTATTTCAGTGCAACATCTGCGCCTAAATGGCGACATTTTGAGCACTCACGCCAGCACGGCAGGCTCAAGCCGGCGGCTGCAACAACGCCTCGGCAACGGCCGCGCGAACCTCGGCAACATCCAGGCCACGCACGATATAGACCAGGTGCGATGCGCGGTCGTCGGTTGGCCATTGCGCCAGTGCGCGCAAGGGGTACAGCTCGCCATGAACCCCATGCACCTCGCAAGGCAGTGCCTCCCCTTCGAAGCACACCAGCCCCTTCATCCGCAAAATTCCCTGCCCATAGCGCTCTTGAATGCGGGACACACCAGCAAGGAACGCGGCACGCCCAAGGGGCGACGACAAGAACAAAGAAAAACTCGCAACCTGGCCATGCCGGTCGGCCGGTGGCCGGATAAACGCCTGAAGCCAATTCGACAAGGCAGCACCATCGCGGCGCGCTGCCACATCGGGCCCTTCGCGCAAGATGCCGGCCAGCGGCGCATCCTGGCGCTGCACACAACGCCGCGCCCCCGGGTTAATGGCAATGACTGCCTGCTCTACGCGGCGCAACTGCGCGGCGTCGGCCAGGTCGGACTTGCTGAGCACGACGGTGTCTGCCAAGGCCAACTGCCGCGCGGCTTCGGGCTGGTTGGCCAATTGCGATTCACCATGACGCACATCCACCAACACGATTGCGCCGCGATACGCGTAGCGCTCCGCCAGGAACCGGTCGTGCTTGAGCATGAACAGCGTCGAAGCGGGATCGGCCAACCCGCTGGTTTCGATAATCACCCGGCGAAACGGCTTGATCCGCCGGCTGACCGCCAACATGAAAAGCTCACGCAGCGTATCGACCACCGCCCCGCTGACGACGCAACACAGGCAGCCGCCCTCGATCAGGACGACATTGGCAGGCGCCAAGCGGACCAGATGGTGATCGACCCCGATATCGCCGTATTCATTGACCACGACCACGGTGTCGGCATAGGCAGGCTCGTGAAGCAGGCGGTTCAGCAGCGTGGTCTTGCCGCTGCCCAGGAAGCCTGAAATCACGGTTACGCCGATGCGCTTGTCGTCTTCAATCTGGCCTGCCATCGCACCTTGTCCCGCTCGGTTGTGTTGGATCTGGCGAAGCGTACAACAACCCGCACAACAACCGTATCCGCGTGGTAGCGGGGCGCGCAGCAAAAACTAAAAGGGCCACTCGCTTTCGCGAGTGGCCCTTCAGTTCGGCTTGGGTCCCGTGCCATTGCCATGCTTGCGCGTAGCGGCTTGTGACCTTGAATTCTTTTGGCTCCCCGAGCTGGGCTCGAACCAGCGACCTGCGGATTAACAGTCCGTCGCTCTACCGACTGAGCTATCGGGGATCTGCCAAGAACGCAATTATGAACTAAATTTTTGGCGCGCGCAAATTGCGATTTTTTTAGTTCTTTTTCGGCCGACCGTTTCCCATCCCCAAAAAACTCTGATATGATTTCGGTCTTTCCAGATCAGGCCCCATAAACAGGGCGGCGAACTGGAAAGAACAAAGATGTTTTGCTGATCTTTTGTTCGTTGCTCCGCAACCCGGAAAGGCGATCAAATCCCAAGCAAATGGTCTTGCCGGCATAGCTCAGTTGGTAGAGCAGCGCATTCGTAATGCGAAGGTCGTAGGTTCGACTCCTATTGCCGGCACCAAATTCTAAAAGCAGCCCTCTCGGGCTGCTTTTTTCATTTCCGCGCCCCGACACGTCGGCAAGCCGCTTCCCCCCAACGGGAACTCCACCCGCCCGCCGCGCGTCCAACTTGCTGGATTTTCATTCAGCCAAGCGAAGACCACCATGCGCATCCTCCTTGTCGAAGACGACATCATGATTGGTGAAAGCGTGCTGGATTGCCTGCGCGCCGAACACTACGCCGTGGACTGGGTCCGGGACGGCAGCGCTGCTGAATCGGCACTGCGTACCGACCCCTACGACCTCATCCTGCTGGACCTGGGCCTGCCCAAGCGCGACGGTTTGGCCTTGCTGCGCGAGCTACGCGCCCGCAAGGACCGCACGCCTGTCCTTATCGCCACCGCCCGCGACGCCGTCAGCGACCGCATTGCCGGCCTGGACGCAGGCGCGGACGACTACATCGTCAAGCCATACGACGTGGACGAACTGCTGGCGCGCATGCGGGCATTGATACGCCGCAGTGCCGGCCGCGCCGAACCGGTGTTTGAACATGAGGGCATCACGATCGACCCGCAATCGCACGCCGCCATGGTGGACGGCACGCCGGTTGCGCTGACCGCCCGCGAATGGGCCGTCCTGGAGCCGCTGATCGCCCGCCCGGGCATGATCTTTTCGCGCGCTCAACTGGAAGAAAAACTCTACAGCTGGAAAGACAGCGTCAGCAGCAACGCGGTTGAGGTTTATATTCATGGCCTGCGCAAGAAACTGGGTCCGAACCTGATCCAGAACGTCAGAGGCGTCGGCTATGTCATCCCCAAAACATGAGCATCAGGCTTAGCTACTCACTGAGAGCCCGCCTGCTGTTTTTTCTGCTGGCCGCCATCGTGGTCGGCGCGTTGGCGCAAGGCGTTATCGCGTATCGCAGCACGCTGGCCCAGGCCGACGACATCTTTGATTCGCTGCTGCAACGCACTGCGCTGTCGCTGGGCACGGGCGATGGCTTGCTCAGCACCGGCCCCACGCAAAGCCTGGGCGCCGCAACGCCCATGGCAGACGATCTGATCATTCAAATCTGGACACCCGACGGCCTGCGCGTTTTCAATTCCCGTTCGCGCCGCCCCCTGCCGGATCAGATCGTCCTGGGTTTTTCCGACGCCAAGATGGAAGGCACCACGTACCGCGTGTACGCGTTGGCCACCCCGTTTCAGGTGATACAGGTGGCGCAGGACATGAACGTGCGCAAGCACATGGCGCGCGAGCTGGCGCTGCGAACCATCGCACCCATCGCGGCGGCGGCGCCCCTGTTGATGCTGGTGGTGTGGTGCGTCGTCAGTTGGTCGCTGCGACCCGTCAAGCGTGCCCGCGCTCAGGTGGCGGCGCGGCAGCCCGAAGATCTGTCGCCCGTCAACGTGCAAGGCTTGCCCGACGAGATCCGCCCATTGATTCTTGAATTGAACCTGTTGCTGGAACGCATGCGAACCGCCTTCGCCCAGCAAAAACAATTCGTTGGCGACGCGGCGCACGAGCTGCGCTCGCCACTGGCCGCACTGCGCTTGCAGCTACAGGCTCTGCAACGGGCCGGCGACGCCGACAGCCGCAAAATCGCGGAACAGCGCCTGGCCTCGGGCATTGACCGCGCCACCCGGCTGGTGGAGCAGATGTTGTCCATGGCTCGCCACGAAAGCGCGTCGGAGCCCACGCCCGCGGCCCCCGTGGACTTGGCCGACGTGCTGCGCCAGGCGCTGTCCGAGACGCTGGCACAGGCCAATGCCAAGGCGATCGCCATCGACATGGAAGGGGCCAGCGAAGCGCGCGTACAAGGCCATCGGGACGCCCTCACCTTGCTCGCTCGCAACCTGCTGGACAACGCCATCAAGCACAGCCCGGAAGGCGGCCGCATCCGGCTACATCTGCAATCCGAAGCGGACCAGGCGTCTTTCACCATCGACGATGAGGGGCCCGGCATACCCCCCGCCGAACGCGAGCGCGTCTTCGACCGCTTCTATCGCGCCGAAGGCAACACGCAGCACGGCAGCGGACTGGGCCTGTCAATCGCGCGAGCCATCGCGGATCGCCATGGCGCCGACATCATTCTTGAGGACGCGCCCGGTGGCCAAGGGCTGCGCGCGCGCGTGCGATTTCCCATTTTGCGTTGATTACGCCGATTTAAGATTCGCCTAAGTGTCAGGCCCGAAGATAGCGCCATGTCCTCAAACATGAACGCAGGAGCCGACATGAAGACCTCGCAAATGAAACCCTCGCGCCTTGTGCTGGCGCTGCTGGCCGCTGGCGCCATTGGCGGCGCCGGCGCAACCGCCGTGACGGGCGGCGTGTCGATGGCGGCAAACGCCCCGACCGCCATCGCCGCAACGCCATCCATCAACGCTTCCAGCCCGCCCAACTTCGCGCAGATCACGCGTGACTTTGGCCCGGCCGTCGTCAACATCAGCGTCAGCGGCACGCGCAAGGTATCCGCCGATGACGATGACCCCTTTGCCCAGTTTTTCGGCCAGATACCGGGCTCGCGCGGTCGCATGCCGTCGCGTGAAGTTCCGATGCGCGGCGAAGGTTCGGGCTTCATCATCAGCGCCGACGGCATCATCCTGACCAACGCACACGTCGTGCAGGATGCCAAGGAAGTCACCGTCAAACTGACCGACCGCCGCGAGTACAAGGCGAAAGTGCTGGGCGCGGACCCGCAGACCGACGTGGCCGTGCTCAAGATCGACGCCAAGAACCTGCCGGTGGTCAAGGTGGGTGACGTGAACCAGCTGCAAGTGGGCGAATGGGTGCTGGCCATCGGCTCGCCCTACGGCCTGGAAAATACGGCCACGGCCGGCATCGTCAGTGCCAAGGGCCGCTCGCTGCCCGATGACACGTCGGTGCCTTTCATCCAGACGGACGTGGCGGTCAACCCGGGAAATTCGGGTGGCCCGCTGTTCAATGATCGTGGTGAAGTCGTGGGCATCAACTCGCAGATCTACAGTCGCACCGGCGGTTTCCAGGGCCTGTCGTTCTCGATTCCCATCGACGTGGCCTATAAGATCAAGGACCAGATCCTGGAACACGGCAAGGTGCAGCATGCGCGCCTGGGTGTGACGGTGCAGGAAGTGAATCAGGACCTGGCCAATTCGTTCAAGTTGGATTCGCCGTCCGGCGCGCTGGTGTCCAGCGTCGAAAAGGGCAGTGCCGCCGACAAGGCGGGCTTGCAACCGGGTGACGTGGTGCGCCAGATCAATGGCAGGACCATCGTGTCCTCGGGCGATCTGGCGTCGATGATTACGTTGGCTTCGCCCGGCGAAAAGATCAAACTGGACGTCTGGCGCGCCGGTGCTCCGAAGGAACTGGTCGCTACCTTGGGCGGCGTTCCGAAGGACAAGACGCAGTCGGCGTCCGGCGATCAAGACGTGCAGCGCGGTCAATTGGGCCTTGCCCTGCGCCCCCTGAGCCCGCAGGAGCAGCAGGCCTCGGGCACCGAAGGGTTGCTGATCGAGCGCTCTGCCGGCCCGGCCGCCAAGGCTGGCATCGAACCGGGCGACGTGCTGCTGTCGCTGAACGGCGTGCCGGTGCACAACATCGGCCAGGTCAAGGAAGCGCTGTCCAAGGCCGGCAAGACCGTGGCCCTGCTGGTTCAGCGCGGCGAAGACAAGATCTTCGTGCCGGTGCAGATCGGCTGACGGCCAGCCGGCCAGCCGGCCGGCCGGCTACCCTTATTCCGCGTCGGGCTGCTTGCCCGGCGCGGCGTTTGCGAAAGCCGGCAACTCGCGGCAGGCGGCATCGATACGCGTCACGTTGGGCATCGCGGAAAGGTCACACTCGAAACGCTGCGCATTGGCCACCTGCGGCACCAGGCACAGGTCCGCGATGGTGGGCGTGTCGCCATGACAAAAACGGCCCGTGGCGCTTGAGCGTGCCAGCTGGGCTTCCAGCGCTTCCAGGCCTTGATGCACCCAATGCTTGTACCAAGCGGTTTTTGCCGCTTCGTCCACGCCCAGCGTGTGCTTCAGGTACTTCAGCACGCGCAGGTTGTTCAGCGGATGCGTGTCGCAGGCAATACCCAGTGCCAGATCGCGCACGCGCGCGCGTCCAATCGGATCGGCCGGCAACAGCGGCGACTGCGGATGCGTTTCTTCCAGGTATTCGATGATGGCCAGGGACTGGCCGATCACCGCATCGCCATCAATCAAGGTCGGCACCAGCGCCGTCGGGTTCAGCTTGCGATAGCCGTCCGACAGTTGCTGGCCGCCGTCCTTCAGCAGGTGTACGGGCAAATATTCGTAAGTCAGGCCCTTCAGATTCAGGGCGATACGCACGCGATACGCGGCCGAGCTGCGGAAGTAGCTGTACAACTGCATGAAGTCTTCTCCTTGTTTTTTTGGGCGCTGTGCCGCCGTGCGGGCGGCGCTTGCTTATTCCAGCGATTCCGTCTGCGCGGACTTGCGCGACAAGCCCTTGGGCAACGGAAAGGCCACATTTTCTTCCAGGCCCGGCATGGTGCGCACAGACACGGCGCCCAATTCCTTGACGCGGTCGATGACCTGCTGCACCAGGATTTCAGGCGCCGAAGCTCCCGCCGTCACGCCGATGCGCTTGCGGTCAACCAACCACGCCGGGTCAATGGATTGCGCGCCGTCGATCAGGTAGGACGCCACGCCCTTGCGTTCGGCCACTTCGCGCAGCCGGTTGGAATTGGAACTGTTCGGGCTGCCCACGACCAGCACCAGGTCGCACTCGGGCGCCAGCACCTTGACCGCATCCTGGCGGTTCTGGGTGGCGTAGCAGATGTCGCTTTTCTTGGGCTCGACAATGCTGGGAAAACGCGCCTTCAGCGCTTGCGACACCGCCGCCGCGTCATCCACGGACAGCGTCGTCTGCGTCACGAAAGCCAGGTTTTCCGGGTCGCTGACTTGCAGGCCCGCCACATCTTCCACGGTTTCCACCAAGTACATACCGCCTTGCGCCTGGCCCAGCGTGCCTTCCACTTCAGGATGCCCCTTGTGGCCGATCATGATGATCTCGCGGCCGGCCGCGCGCATGCGGGCCACTTCAATGTGCACCTTGGTGACCAGCGGGCAGGTGGCGTCAAACACCTGCAAGCCGCGAGCCTCGGCTTCGGCCCGCACCGCCTTGGACACGCCATGGGCCGAGAACACGACGATGGCGCCCGGGGGCGCATCGTCCAGTTCGTCGATGAAGACGGCGCCCTTGGCGCGCAAGTCTTCCACGACATAGCGGTTGTGGACGATTTCATGGCGCACGTAGATCGGTGCGCCATGCAGTTCGATCGCGCGTTCGACGATGTCGATGGCGCGGTCCACACCGGCACAGAAGCCACGCGGCTGCGCCAGCAGGACTTCGGCGTCGGAGGCGGTAACGGCCTTGCTCATCAGAGAACTCCCAGCAGCGCCACGTCCAGTTGCAAGCGGACGCCCGCAAGCGGATGGTTGAAGTCGAACAGCGCCGACTCATCGTTGATTTCTTTCAGCACGCCCGAGTAGCGGCCGCCGTTGGGGGCGGTGAACTCGACCAGGTCGCCCGGCTCGAACGTGGCGTCGGCGCCCGCGTGCTCGGCAAGCATCGCCCGCGTGACGCGCTGGATCAGTTCGGGGTTGCGGTCGCCGTAGGCGTCGGCGGGTTCCAGGGTGACGCTGAATTTCTCGCCTTCGGCATGGCCGATCAGCGCGGCTTCCAGGCCAGGCGCCCACTGGCCGCTGCCCATTTGCAGCGTGCCGGGACGGCCGTCGAAAGTATTCGTGAACACAGAGTCCTTGCCAGGACCGGACGCAAGCGTGATTCGGTAATGCAGCGTCAGGTAGGAATCCGGACGGACAAAAACGTTCACTTCGTTAGAGGCGATGCTCAAGATCTGCCACCGTATGGATATTGGATAAACCCTGATTTTAGAGCCTTATATGAAATTGTCTGTCCGGCTGGCAAAACACGAGCGTCCCCGAGAGCGGCTGCTACGCCATGGCGCAGCAGCGCTCCAGGACGCAGAGCTGCTGGCGCTGGGGCTGCGCACGGGGATTCCGGGCACCAATGTGGTGGATCTGTCCAACCGGCTGCTTGAGCGTTTTTCCGGCCTGCGCGGCCTTTTGGGGGCCACACCCGAGGAGCTCATGGCCGTTCCGGGGCTGGGCGCCGCCAAGGCCTGCACCCTGGCCGCCCTGCTGGAGCTGGCGCGCCGCGCCGTCGAAGAAGACCTGACCCGGCCCCATTCTGTGCGCCATCCCGCCCAGGTAAAGCAATATTGCCTGACGGCGCTGGGCCATCGGCGGGTGGAACACTGCATCGCCCTCTACCTGGACAACCAGCTACGGGTGATCGCCACGGGCGAACTGGCGCGCGGAACACTGTCGCAGGCATCGGTTTACCCCCGCGAGGTCGTGCGCGAGGCCCTGCGCCACCACGCGGCGGCCCTGATCGTGGCGCATAACCACCCTTCTGGCATGGCCGAGCCCAGCGCGGCGGATCGGGGCTTCACGCAACAGCTGAAACAGGCGCTGGCCCTCGTGGACGTTAAACTGGTCGACCACCTGATCGTGGCCGGCGCGTCGGTCATATCCATGGCGGAACTGGGCGGGCTGTAGCGGGCGGCAGGGTGCTTGTCGGCACGCCCCAAGCCGCCGGATTTCGTTAGACTGCCGAGCGGAATTGCTTTAGGCTTTAACCTATTCGCGCTGGAACATTTGCTGGAACATTTGCTGGACCATTCGCTAGAACATCCGCTGGACCATTCGCCGGAATATTCCGGCCGACACGAAAACGCTTCTGATGAAACGCTTGTGGGACATTTCCCCGCCCGTCTCCACGGCGTCACCGGTTTTCCCCGGCGACACGCCGTACCGCCAGCAATGGAAGTGGTCGCTGACGCCCGGCTGTCCGGTTAACGTCAGTGAAATCACGCTGTCGCCGCACATCGGCGCCCATGCCGACGCCCCCCTGCACTATCAGAACGGCGCTGCCGCCATCGGCGCGGTCTCGCTGGAACCATTTCTGGGTCCTTGCCGCGTCATTCACGCCATTGATTGCGGCCCGTTGATCACCACGGACCACCTGGCGCACGCAGCGCTGAACCTGCCGCCGCGCGTGCTCGTGCGCACTGCCAAGCATGCGGCGCAAGATTGGTGGACGGACGATTTTTCGGCCTACGCCCCCCAAACCATCGAATGGCTGGCCGAACGCGGCGTCATGCTGATCGGGTTGGATACCGCCAGCATCGACCCCGCGTCCAGCAAGACCCTGGACAGCCACCATACGATCTTGCGGCACGACATGCGGGTACTGGAAAACCTGGTTCTCGATGATGTGCCCGAAGGCGATTACGAATTGATCGCCCTGCCGTTGGCGCTGGTCCAGGCCGATGCCAGCCCGGTACGCGCCGTATTGCGCGAACTGTAGGCTGGTCCGCTGGCTTTCGGGCGGCCACCTTATACGGGCCGCCCGCCTTGAAAGACGCACGACCATGAACCTTTCCCCAGATCACGCCGTCGCGCTTGCGCGCGCCCGTTCCTGCGCTCCGGGCTGGCGCGCATTGCCCGCCTCGGCCCGCCGCGCTGCCCCGCCCTGCCACGGAGGCCAAGCATGAGCTGCCCCCACCGCCCCGAAGACATCGTCCACCAGGAAAAAGCGCAGCTCGATTTCACGCGCGACATGACCTACGGCGACTACCTGCATCTGGATCAGGTGCTGGGCGCGCAGCATCCGCTGTCGCCCGAGCACAACGAGATGCTCTTTATCATCCAGCACCAAACCAGCGAACTCTGGATGAAGCTGATGCTGCATGAGTTGCGCGCAGCCATCGCCGCCGTGGCGGCCGACCGGCTGCAACCGGCCTTCAAGATGCTGGCGCGAGTCAGCAAGATCATGGAGCAGCTGGTTCATGCCTGGGATGTGCTGGCCACGATGACGCCGCCCGAATATTCGGCGCTGCGGCCGTACCTGGCGCGTTCCAGCGGATTCCAGAGCTACCAGTACCGCCAGATCGAATTCCTGCTGGGCAACAAGAATGCGGCCATGCTGAAACCGCATGCGCACCGCGAAGACCTGCTGGCCCAGGTGCGCAGCGCGTACGACGCGCCCTCGCTGTATGACGAGTCCCTGCGGCTCTTGGCACGCCATGGCGTCGCCGTGCCGGCGGACCGCCTGGAACGTGACTGGACCCAGCCGTATGAATCGTCGGAAGGCGTGGAAGCCGCATGGTTGACGGTGTACCGCGACACCGATCGCTATTGGGACCTGTATCAGCTGGGCGAAAAACTGACCGATCTGGAAGACGCGTTCCGACTGTGGCGATTCCGCCACGTCACAACCGTTGAGCGCGTCATCGGCTTCAAGCGCGGCACCGGCGGCACGTCGGGCGTGGATTACCTGCGGCGGATGCTGGATGTCGTCCTGTTCCCCGAGATCTGGAAACTGCGCACGGAACTGTAAAGGCCCGTCCCCTTTTGCGCCCGGTGGCGGGCTGCCGATTCCGGCCTGCCCGCCCTGGTCTACCGGGAAAAACCCGTGCTAGAATTTGGGGTTACTTTTTGGATACGTGGCTGGAATCCTTGCGTGGGCGTTCTACTGTGAACGGCATAACGCGTCCTGGCTGGCGACCCTACAACTTGAAAGACCCCTTGGCGGGTCCTAGGATAAGCACCATGAAAGAAGGCATTCACCCCGAATACCGCGAAGTCGTCTTCGCCGACCTGCAAACGGGTAACAAGTTCATCACCCGTTCGACCGTGCACACGCGCGAAACCGTCGAAATCGACGGCAAGACGTACCCGCTCTTCAAGTGCGACGTGACCTCCGAATCGCACCCGTTCTATACGGGCGCCCAAACGCGTATCGTCGAAACCGGCCGTGTGGAAAAGTTCCGCGCCCGCTTCGCCCGTACCGCCGGCACGGTCAAGTCCGCTTCCTGATCCTGTTGCTCCTACGGGAGTCACAGCAAAAAGGCAGCCTCCGGGCTGCTTTTTTTTCCTCCCTTGCCTGCTTTTTGCAAGCCAGGGGCTGGCGCAACCTGATCCCTCGGTTACATTAACGCCCGTGTCCCCACTTTCTTTTTCCACTCCTGCCCGGCTCACGTCCGTGGCAACCGCGAAGCTTCCCAGGTTGATCCTGCTGGGCCTGGCGCTGGCCTATATCGTGGCCGGCCTGTTCATGCGCGACCCGTGGAAAACGGACGATGCGGTTGGCTTGGCGACGATGATCACCGCCATCCGGGAAGGCGGCATCACGTGGCTGCTGCCCCAGGTCGGGCTGCTGGCCCATGCCGAAGAAGGCCCGCTGATTACCTGGGTGGGCGCCATCTGCATCTGGCTGTTCGGCCCGTTTATCGGCGATATCACCGCCGGCCGCCTGCCGAATCTGCTGTGGTTCGGCATCACGGCCTCCAGTGTCTGGTACGGCACCTACCTGCTGGGCCGCCGTAGCGAAGCACAACCCCTGGCGCTGCCCTTTGGCGGCGAACCCGAACCGCGCGACTATGGACGCATGCTGGCCGACGCCGCGCTGCTGCTGCTGCTGGCCACCGTGGGCATCCTTCAGCGCACGCACGAAACCACTGTCGTACCCGCCATCATGGCCTGCCAGGCGCTGGCCTTTTATTCGTTGGCGCGCAGCGTCGACCGGCCGGTTACCGGCACCACCACGCTGGGCATCGCGCTGGCCGCAAGCTTTCTTACGCGCGGTTGGGTGGGCGCGATTCCCATCATGATCGGCGCACTGCTGGCGTTCTATCCGCGCAGCCAATTGTGGAAGTGCAAGCGCTGGCTGCCGTGGGCGGTGCTGGTGACGGTAGCGCTGATCCTGGCGTGGTGGATTCCGGCCAGCGAAAGCAGCCAGTATTGGATCCGCAACTGGAAGACCTGGAACCTGACGTCATTCGCCTTGCCGACCTGGCACGACATGGGCCGCACGCTGCGCGACCTGCCTTGGTACTTGTGGCCGACATGGCCGCTGGCCTTGCTGGCGGTCTGGCGCTGGCGCGAATGGATCTACGCCCCGCACATCTGGCTGCCGTTGATGCTGCTGGTCTGCGCGGCACTGGTGCTGTTCGTACTGGAAGAGGCGTCCGACTCCGAATACGTGATGCTGGCCGTACCCTGCGCCGTGCTGGGCGCGTTCTCGTTACCCACGCTGCGCCGTGGCGTGGTCAATACGCTGGACTGGTTTGCCGTCATGTGTTTTTCGCTGACGGCCGCCACCGCGTGGCTCGGCTGGGTGGCCCTGCACTTCAATTGGCCGGCGCAGATTTCCCGCAACATCGCCCGCCAGACCACCGGCTACGAGCCCGTCATTTCGTGGGGCGCCTTCACGCTGGCGGTGATCTTTACCGTGGCCTGGATTGCGCTGGTGGTGTGGCGCCTGCGCGTACGCCCGCAAGCGCTGTGGCGCGGCACGGTGCTGTCCGCCGGCGGCCTGACCGTAACTTGGATTCTGCTTGTGCTGCTGTGGCAACCCGCCGTGGACTACGCGCGCAGCTATCGCACGGTATCGGGCCAACTGGCGCAGGCACTGGCGCAACATGCGCGGCCCGGCGAATGCATACGTGGCCTGAGCCTGGGCAGCGGCCAGCGCGCATCGTTCCTGATCTTCGACAATCTGACCTTCACGTTCGACGCGAAGTGCACACTGATCCTGCAACAGACCAACAACCAAAGCCTGCGCGACAACACTGCCGCTTATAGCGACGGGGCCGACGTGTTGTGGCAGGGCGGCCGCCGCGCCGATCGCCAGGAAGTGTTCCGACTGCTGCGAGTCGGCCCGAACCGATGAATTCCGTCAACGCGGCGCCGATATCCTTCGGCGCCACTGTGCGCGGCATCGCCAAACAAGCGTGGCCGGTGCTGATCAGCCAGTGGGCCGGCATTTCGTTCGGCGTGCTGGACACCGCCATGACAGGCCACTCCAGCGCCAGCGACCTGGCCGCGATGGCCTTGTCCGCCTCTATCTACATCACCGTTTTCGTTGGCCTGATGGGCGTGGTACATGCGCTCATCCCCATCCTTGCGCAGCATTTCGGCGCCGGCAACAACGACGAAGTCGGCCGCAGCTGGGGCCAGGGCGTCTGGCTGGCGCTGGGCTTGTCCGTGGTGGGCGCGGTGCTGATGCTGTTCCCGGACGTGTGGTTGTCGATGTCGGGCGACGTGGCGCCGGGCGTGCGCGAACGGATCGGGTCCTACTTGCAGGCCTTGGTGCTGGCCCTGCCGGCCGCGCTGGTGTTTCGCACCATCTACGCGCTGGGCACCTCGGTATCGCGGCCAAAGCTGGTCATGGCAATCAACCTGTCCGCCATTGCATTCAAGGCGTTTTTCAACTGGCTGTTCATCTACGGCAACCTGGGCCTGCCCGCCATGGGCGCCACCGGCGCGGGCCTGGCAACCGCCGTGGTGTCGTGGATGAGCCTGGGCCTGGGCCTCTGGGTCATCACGCACGATCGCTTCTATCGCCGCTTCAATCTGCGCGTGGGCAAGCCCGACTGGAAGACGTTGAAGGAACTGCTGCGCCTGGGCATCCCCATGGGCGGCTCGTACCTGGTCGAGGTGTCGGCCTTTACCTTCATGGCCCTGCTGGTGGCGCGCGAAGGCACGTATGTCACGGGCGGACACCAGATCATGTCGAACCTGGCGGCCCTGTGCTACATGATGCCCATGGCGCTGGGCGTGGCCACCGCGGCGCTGACCGCGCAGGCCATCGGCGCGGGCAATCTTGCGCACGCGCATCGCACCGGCATGGCCGGGCTGGCGCTGGGCCTGATCGGCGCATTGTTGACCGCCGCCGTGCTGTTGGCGGGCCGGCCCCTGATCCTTGCCGCATACACGGACGACATCGGCGTGGCTGCCGTGGCAACGACGCTGCTGGCGGTGTTGCCGCTGTTTCACCTGTTCGATTCCATGCAATGCATCAACTCTTACCTGCTGCGCGCCTACAAGGTTGCGGTGGTGCCGCTGCTGTTGCAGGTGGTGGCGCTGGCGGGCGTGGGGCTGGTCGGCGGCTGGTGGTTCGGCTTTGGCCCTGGCCGGGGTGGCCTGGACGGCGTCCGCAACGCGTTGCTGCCCGGCTCACCCGAAGGCGCGGGCAGCATGTGGTTGATGGCAATGGTGGGCTTGGCGCTGTCCGCCATCCTGCTGCACATCTGGTACCGCCGTATCGTTCGCACGTTGGCCGTGGGGCGGTAGCCAACGCGGCGCTCCCCTGGCGCCCTCCCCTGGCGCCTTTTCGCGGGGGTTACGGAAATAAAAAAAGCAGCCAGACGGCTGCTTTTTTTGTGATTGACGGCTGAAACCGGAAACAACCGGATCAGACAGCCTCGATCAAACCACCTTCGGTCGCTTGTCGATCACGCGGCGCGCCTTGCCGGTCAGCGTGCGTTCCACATGGCCGGCGTCCGACACCTGGATGCGCGCGCTGACGCCGATGTGCGTCTTCACGGCATGCTGCAACTGCTTGCCCAGGTTATTGCGTTCGGCGTCCGACAGCCCCGAGAACTCGGCGCGCACTTCGGTCAGGATTTCAAGCTCGTCCATATTGCCGGTACGCGACAGGACCAGCTGATAATGCGGCGCCAGCTGGGCGATCTTCAGCACCAGTTCTTCCACTTGCGTCGGGAACATGTTCACGCCCCGCACGATCAACATGTCGTCGCTGCGGCCGGTGATCTTGCCGATGCGGCGCATGCTGCGCGCCGTGGGCGGCAACAGGCGGGTCAGGTCGCGAGTGCGGTAGCGGATGATCGGCATCGCCTCTTTGGTCAGCGACGTGAACACCAGTTCGCCGGCCTCGCCGTCGGCCACCGGTTCGCCGGTGTCCGGGTTGATGATCTCGGCGTAGAAATGGTCTTCCCAGACGACCGGGCCGTCTTTGGTTTCCACGCACTCGCTGGCCACGCCCGGGCCCATCACTTCCGACAAGCCGTAGATATCCACCGCATCGATACCGGCTTCGGCCTCGATATCGGCACGCATCTGGCCCGTCCACGGCTCCGCGCCGAAGATGCCGATACGCAGCGAGCTTTGACGCGGATCAATGCCCTGGCGGCGCTGTTCTTCGAGAATATTGCAGAAATAGGAGGGCGTGACCATGATGATGTCCGGACGGAAATCGTTGATCAACTGCACCTGCTTTTCGGTTTGCCCGCCCGACATCGGGATGACCGTGCAACCCAGGCGCTCGGCGCCGTAATGCGCGCCCAGCCCGCCGGTGAACAGGCCATAGCCATAGGCGATGTGCACCGTGTCGCCCGGCTTGCCGCCGGCCGCGCGAATCGAGCGCGCCACCAGGTTCGCCCAGTTGTCCAGGTCGCCCTTGGTGTAGCCCACCACCGTCGGTTTTCCCGTGGTGCCGCTGGACGCGTGAACGCGCGAAATGCGCTCGCGCGGCACGGCAAACATGCCGAACGGATAGTTGTCGCGCAGTTCCTTCTTGGTCGTGAAAGGAAACTTCGAAATATCGGACAGCTGCTTCAGGTCGTCGGGATGCACGCCCGCTTCGTCGAACGCTTTCTTGTAATGCGCAACATTGTCGTACGCATGCTTGAGCGACCACTTGAGGCGCTCGAGCTGCAGCGCGCGCAGCTCGTCCTGGCTGGCATGCTCGATGGGGTCCAGCCCCGGCTTGCTCATGGTGTTGGACATGGTTATCTCTCTCCTGAATTTCTCTTTACGCCGGTCCGCTCGGCGCGCGGGTTCTATCTTTGTTGGATGACGAATGTTCTAGTGGCGTTGGACCGTCATCCTCAGCCTTCGGCGGGAACCCCCACGATCTGGCCCTTGATGCGATAGGACCGCCCGCGAAACAGGGCGACATTGCGGCCGTCCTGGTTGGTAACGGTGACGTCGTACACGCCCGTGCGGCCGGCCAGCGAGCGCTCTTGCGCCACTGCCGTCAGCAAGTCGCCTTCGAAACCCGGCGCCAGGTAATCAATGGTGCAGCCCGACGCCACGGTGCTGACATTGCGGGAATTGCACGAGAACGCGAACGCGCTGTCGGCCAGCGCAAAGATAAAGCCGCCGTGGCAGGTCTTGTGGCCGTTCAGCATGTCGCCGCGCACGCGCATCGTCAGCCGCGCATAGCCGGGCGCCATTTCCTCGACCTTCATGTCCAGGCCTTGCGAGGCCGCGTCGCCCGCGTACATCACGGTGCCAACGGCCTGCGCCAATTCCTGCGGATCGCTGGGCGCTTCAATGGGGGGAACGTGCACGGTCATCATTGCCCCTTGAATTGCGGTTCGCGCTTGCCCAGGAACGCGGCCACGCCTTCGGCGTAGTCAGCGCTACGGCCCAGTTCGCGCATCATGTCGCGTTCCAGATCCAGCTGCGTCGACAGATCATTGCCCAGGCTGGCCTGCATGGCCCGCTTGGTGTATGCCAGGCCCTTGGTGGGTGCCGTGGAAAAGTGCTGCGCCAACCGTTCCAGGGTGGCGTCGAATTCCTCGTCCGCCACGCACTGCCAGATCAGGCCCCATTCCTCGGCCTGCTTGGCGCTGAGCTTGTCGCCCAGCATCGCCAGGCCCATGGCGCGCGCGCGGCCCACCAGTCGCGGCAGCGCAAACGTGCCGCCGGTGTCGGGGATCAAGCCCAGGCGGCAGAACGACTGAATGAAATTGGCCGACGCCTTGGCGATAACGATGTCGCCCGCGAACGCCAAGTTGGCGCCCGCCCCCGCCGCCACGCCGTTCACGCCGACCACAACCGGCATCGGCAAGGCGTTCAAGCGGCGCACCAGCGGCGCGTAGAACTTGTCGACGGTTTCGCCCAGGTCCGGCGGCGTACCGTCTTCGGCGGGCTTGCGCTCGCTTAAGTCTTGCCCCGCGCAAAAGCCCCGCCCCGCGCCGGTCAGCACCAACACGCGCGCGCCTTCGGTTTCCACGCGCGTCAACGCGTCGGCCACTTCGGCGTGCATGTTCGCGGTGAAGCTGTTCAGCTTGTCCGGGCGGTTCAGCGTCAGTCGGGCGATGCCGCCCGACAAATCAAATTGAATATCCTGATAGCTCATAAGCGTCGCCCTGCTTAGACGTGACGGCGGGTTTGCACCACGCGGAAGCGGTTCGACACGAAGGCGGTGTCGGACAGCGCGGCGTTGGCGGCCGGGTTGGCGCCGGTGCCGTGGAAGTCGCTGAAGGCCGCGGTCTGGTTGACGAACACCGCGCCCGTCAGGTTCAGCGACAGCGACACGCCGGACACTTCGGCCGCGTCCTGCACCTGGTCGGCCACTTGCGGGTCGGTGGTGTAGGCGGACAGCGACAGCGCACCGTGCTGAATGACGCTGTCACGCGCCAGCTGAACGCTGTGGGCGGTGGAATCCGTAGCCACCACGAAGGCGATCGGGCCAAACCATTCCTGGCTGATGGCGGCATTGCCGGCTTCCGTACGCAGCAGCAGCGGCGTGCGCACGCGGGCATTTTCAAACTGCGGGTGCGTCAGCGCCTTGCTGTCGGCCACCACCGGCAGGCCCAGCGCGCGGGCCTTTTCGATGCGCTCGACGATGCCGTCGTTCTGGATGGCGCCCGTCAATTCCACGGCGCGGGCGGCGTCGGCGCCCAGCTTCTCCAGCGCCACGCCCAGGGCGGCAGCGACGTCGTCAAAACTGACGCGGCCTTCCGGCGTGTTGATGCCGTCGCGCGGCACGTAGATGTTTTGCGGCGCCGTGCACATCTGGCCCGAGTACAACGCCAGCGAGAACGCCAGGTTGCGCGCCACGCCCTTCAGGTCGTCGGTGGAATCGATGATGACCTGGTTGACGCCGGCCTTCTCGGTGTAGACCAGCGCCTGGCGCGCGTTGTCTTCCAGCCAGTTGCCGTTGGCGGTGCTGCCGGTAAAGTCCACGATCTTGACGGCCGGGTCCAGCGCCAGCTTCTGCGCCGTGTCGTCGCCGGCTTCGTGCGCGGCCAACAACACCACATCGGGATCAAAGCCGGCTTCTTGCAGCACTTCGCGCGCGACCTTCACCGTGATGGCCAGCGGCAGGATCGCGCCCGGGTGCGGCTTGACGATAACGGTGTTGCCCGTGGCCAGGCTGGCGAACATGCCGGGGTAGCCGTTCCACGTTGGGAACGTCGAGCAACCGATCACCAGCGCCACGCCACGCGGCACCACGGTGAACTGCTTTTCCATGCGGATGGGGTCATTTTTGCCTTGCGGCTTTTCCCACATCGCCACGCCCGGAATGCGCGACATTTCCTGCCAGGCGTAGGTCACGGCTTCAAAGCCGCGGTCTTGCGCGTGCGGGCCGCCGGCCTGAAAGGCCATCATGAAGCCCTGGCCGGTGGTGTGCTGCACGGCGTAGGCAATTTCAAAACTCAGCTTGTTCAAGCGCGCCAGGATTTCCAGCGACACGCCCACCCAGGCTTGCGGACCGGCACGGCGCCAATCTTCCAGCGCGCGCTTGGACGCGCCGATCAGCTTGTCGACCGGCACATGCGGGTACGTAATGCCTAGGTCGAAACCGTAGGGCGATTTCTCGCCGCCCACCGTGCCGTCGGCGTCGTGCAGGTTCAGGGGAAACGGTTTGCCCTTGAGCGCTTCGAAGGCGGCGCGGCCGTCGTCGTTGGCGGTTTCGCCATAGTTGCGCGGGCTGGGCGATTCGGCAAACGGGCTCCAGTAGCCGCGCAGCGCGGCAGCCGCCAGGGATTGTTCCAGCACGGGCTGGTGACGCTCGAAGAATTTTTGGGACACGCTTGTCTCTCCAATGAATTAGGGGTGTCTGACCGGCACGGGCCGCGTCAGGTTTCCTGGTCGAAGTCGATGACCAGGCGGTCGCTGACCGGAAAGCTCTGGCAGCTCAGTACGAAACCGCGCGCCACTTCGTAGTCTTCCAGGGCGAAGTTGGCATCCATGTCCACTTCGCCTTCGATGACCTTGCAGCGGCAGGTGGAACACACGCCGCCCTTGCACGAATAGGGCAGCTCGATTCCCTGCGCCAGCGCCGAGTCCAGCACGCTGTCTTTATTCTTATCAATCACGAACATGCGGCTGTGGCCGTCTTGCACCACGGTCACTTCGCACTGGCCCTTGCCTGGCGCCTGCGGGGCGTCGTGGCCGGTACGCAGTGCGCGCGGCCCCTTGGGCGCGCCGAACAGTTCAAATTTGATGTTCGCCTTGGGAATGCCGCGCGCTTGCAGCCGCTCGACCACGCTTTCCGTCATGGTTTGCGGACCACAGACAAAAGCGTAATCGATGTCTTCGGGGCTCATCCAGGCCGACATCAGCTGGTCGACCTTATCGCCGTCCAGGCGGCCGTTGAACAGTTCAATGTCTTGCGTCTCGCGGCTCATGACGTAGACCAGCGAGAAGCGCTCCATGTACAGGTTTTTCAGGTCTTCGATTTCTTCGCGGAACAGCACGGCCGACGACGCACGGTTGCCAAAGAACAGCGTGAACTTGCTGCGCGGCTCGATCGACAGCGCGGTTTTCACCAGCGAGAACACCGGCGTGATGCCGCTGCCCACCGCGAAGGCCACGTAATGGCGCTGGTTCTCGGGCGAGAAATCCACCGTGAAGTTGCCGGCGGGCGCCATCACTTCCAGCGTCTGGCCGGGTTGCAGTTCATGGTTGGCCCAGCTGGAGAACGCGCCTTCGTCGACCTTCTTGATGGCCACGCGCAGCAGCTTGTCGTGCGGCGCGGAACAGATCGAGTACGAGCGGCGCAGCTCTTCGCCGTTCAGCTGCGTGCGCAGGGTCAGGTACTGCCCCGGCAGGAAGGCAAACTCGTCGGTCAGCGTGTCGGGCAGGTCAAAGGTCACCACCACGGCATCGCGCGTGTTGCGCGCCACCGAGGCCACCTTCAAGGAATGAAATTGGTTGCTCATCTTGAAACCGCTCTCAGTGAGTCTTGAAATAATCGAAGGGTTCGCGGCAAGACACGCAGCGATACAGCGCCTTGCACGACGTGGACCCAAAGTTGCTGACCATCCGCGTATCGCGAGAGCCGCAGCGCGGGCACGCGATGGCGGGCGCGACAGCGCGGCGGCTGATGCCCGAAATGTCGATGGCGCGCTCGGCGGGCGCGGCGATGCCGTAACCCTTGAGCGCTTCGCGGCCCTTTTCGCTCATCCAGTCGGTCGTCCAGGCGGGCGCCAGGCGGGTGTCGACACGGACGTCGGCCACGCCATGGCGGGCCAGCGTCTGTTGGATGTCCTGCGTGATTTCTCGCATGGCCGGGCAGCCGGAATACGTGGGGGTGATGACGACGACACAGGTGTCGCCTTCCCAATTCACCTCACGCACCACGCCCAGGTCCACCACGGACAGCACGGGGATCTCCGGGTCGGGGACCTCGTGCAGCCAGGCGTAGACCTGGTCGGCGGAAACGGGCGCCAGCGCGTTCACCAGGTGGCTCGCGGGTAGGCGCGCGGCAGGTACTGCATTTCGGCCAGCACGTAGCCCAGCTCTTCGGTGTGCTTGCCCTGGCGACCGCCCCGGTAGGCCAGATGGTTGGCCGCGGTTTCATCGGGAACGGTCAGCGTGGCTTCTTCCAGCACTTCGCGCACGTGCGCAAGCCACGGTTCGCGCAGCGCGGCCAGTTCACAGCCGATGCCGCGCGCGGCCACGTCCTGGTCCACGGCGTCGTCGGCGAACAGTTCGCCGGTAAAGCGCCAGGCGTCGTCGATGGCGGCCTGCATCTTGGCGTGGCTTTCGTCGGTGCCGTCGCCCAGGCGCACGACCAGGTCCGACGAGCGGCGCACGTGGTAAGTGACTTCCTTGATGGACTTGGCGGCGATGGCGGCCACGCGTTCGTCGGAGGATTGTTCCAGGCGTTGCAGCAGGAAGTAGTGCCAGACGTCGAACAGGAACTGGCGCGCCATGGTGTCGGCATAGTTGCCATTGGCGCGTTCAACCAGCAACACGTTATGGAACTGGTGAGCGTCGCGGTGATAGGCCAGCGCGTCTTCATCGCGGCCCGCGCCTTCGACTTCACCCGCCAGCGTCAGCCACATGCGCGCCTGCCCCAGCAGGTCCAGCGCGGTATTGGTCAGCGCCAGGTCCTCTTCCAGGATGGGGCCGTGCCCGGTCCACGCGCCCAGCCGCTGCGACAGGATGAGCGACGAATCGCCCAGGCGCAGCAGGTATTCAAACAAAGTCTTGTCCATGTCCGCCTGCCGCCTTACATGTGCTTGATTTCTTCGGGCATCGGGAAAAACGTGGGATGCCGGTAGACCTTGCTGTTGGCCGGCTCGAACAAGGGTTCCTTGTCGCCGGGGCTGCTGGCCGAGATGTCCGAGGCGCGCACGACCCAGATGCTCAGACCTTCGTTGCGGCGCGTGTAGACGTCACGCGCGTGATTGATCGCCATTTCGGCGTCCGGGGCATGCAGGCTGCCGACGTGCTTGTGGGCCAGGCCGTGCTGGCTGCGGATGAACACTTCCCACAAAGGCCAGTCTTTGCTCATGATGGATATCCTTGAAATGCCGGGCGCGCGCGGCGCGCACCGGTATGCAGTGAAGGTTGCGGTATGGGTTGCAGCAAGGGTTGCGGCGCGGGATGCGGACGCGGGTTGCAGGCGCGGGTTGCAGGCGGGCAGGCGTTGCAGACCGCTTCAAGCGGCCTTGCGTTGCGCCTTCTTGTCCGCGTAAGCGACCAATGCGTCGCGCACCCAGGCGCCGTCTTCGTGCGCCTTGACGCGCGCGGCCAGGCGTTCGCGGTTGCACGGCCCATTGCCTTTGAGCACGGCGTAGAACTCGCTCCAGTCGATCTCGCCGAAGTCGTAGTGGCCGCGTTCCGCGTTCCACTTCAGGTCGGGGTCCGGCACGGTCAGGCCCAGGTATTCGGCCTGCGGCACGGTCTGGTCCACCATCTTCTGGCGCAGCTCGTCGTTGGAGAAAAGCTTGATCTTCCAGGCCATCGATTGCGCGCTGTTGGGCGAATCGGCGTCCGACGGGCCGAACATCATCAGCGCCGGCCACCACCAGCGGTTCAGCGAATCCTGCACCATCGCCTTTTGCTCGGGTGTGCCATGCAGGCACATCTGCATCAACAGGTCATAGCCCTGGCGCTGGTGGAAGGACTCTTCCTTACAGACGCGCACCATGGCGCGCGCGTAGGGGCCGTAGGAACAGCGGCACAGCGGAATCTGGTTGATGATGGCCGAGCCATCGACCAGCCAACCGATCATGCCGATGTCCGCCCAGCTAAGGGTCGGGTAATTGAAGATGCTGGAGTACTTGGCGCGGCCCGCGTGCAGGTCGTCGATCAGGTCATCGCGCGACACGCCCAGCGTCTCGGCGGCGCTGTACAGATACAGCCCGTGGCCGGCCTCGTCCTGCACCTTGGCCAGCAGGATCGCCTTGCGCTTGAGCGACGGGGCCCGCGTGATCCAGTTGCCTTCGGGCAGCATGCCGACGATTTCCGAGTGCGCGTGCTGCGAGATCTGGCGCACCAGCGTCTTGCGGTAGGCATCGGGCATCCAGTCCTTGGCCTCGATGCGCACGCCATCGTCTATGCGGCGCTGGAACGTCTGTTCGGGGCCTTCAAGCTGGTCGGCGGTTTTGACCTGCTTGACGCCGGTTTCGACGAGTTGAGCGTACATGTTTGTCTCCTTGAGACGGTTTGCGAAATCGCAAGGCAAACGTTCCGCAGCGCCGTCATGTCATAGGCGGATTATTTAATACAAAAAAACCATTGTCAAACGCAAAGCTGTATCACATTGGATTTATGTATCATATTGCGGATCCTGATATCGGCCGCATGCGGCCCCCCTTATGGCAAACCCTACGTCGCCTTTGGACCGTTTCCTGTCCCGCTTGTTGAAAAGCGACCCGCCTCGCGCCAAATCGCTGTGCGTCAGCTTGCTGGGGGACGCGTTGGCCCCTCACGGGGGCGCCATCTGGCTGGGCGACCTGATCGAATTGCTGGCCCCGCTTGGTATCAATGAACGCCTGCTGCGCACCAGCGTTTTCCGGCTGGTGGCGCAAAACTGGCTGCAATCGGAACGACATGGCCGGCGCAGTCTGTACCTGATTTCGGAACAGGGGCTGCGACATACCGCACATGCCTCGCAGCGCATCTACGAAGGTGCAACGCAGGACTGGAACGGGGAATGGACCCTGGTGGCGCTACCGCGCACGGGCAACGGGCTAGCCGAGCGCGCCGAGTTGCGTCGGGAATTGGTCTGGGAAGGGTTCGGGATGATCGCGCCGGGCCTGTTCGCCCACCCGCACACCGAGGCGCGGGCCGCGCACGACATTCTTGAAAAGCTGGGTATCCCGGATCGGGCGCTGGTGCTGTCCGCCCGGGATCTGGCCGGCGCGGGCGGCCTGCCGATCGCCAGCCTGGCGTCGCAATGCTGGAACCTGGACGACGTGGCCGAGCAGTACCGCCAGTTCTCCCGCAACTTTGGCCCGCTGGAAAAATTGCTGGATGACGCGCCGCCGCCCGCCGACGCGTTCGTCGTGCGGGTCATGCTGCTGCACAATTGGCGCCGGATCGTTCTACACGACCCGCAGCTGCCCGGCCCGATGCTGCCCGACAACTGGCCGGGCCACGCCGCCCGCGCGCTGTGCGGAAGAATCTACTGGAAGGTTTTCGACGCGTCGGAGACGCATCTGAACGCGCGCGCCGGGCAAGATAATGCGCGCTATACGCCGCTGACGGCCGAGGTGGAATCCCGTTTCGGTGGTCGGCCGGCCTGACAGGTGTGGCGGCGGGCGGGTCAAGGACCCTGCCCGGTGCAGGCGGCCGAGTGAATGCAGGCCGAGTGAATGCAGGCCGAGTGAATGCAGGCCGATGAATGCGGCCCACTGCATCCGGCCCGATACATGCGCCCCCTGAAAACCGCCTGGCTTACACCTTCAGCAGGTGCTCGCGGTAGTACTTGAGTTCGTCGATGGACTCATAGATATCAGCCAGCGCTTCGTGGCGGCTCTTTTTCTCAAAGCCCTTGTACACGGCCGGCGCCCAGCGGCGCGCCAATTCCTTCAGCGTGCTGACATCCAGGTTGCGGTAGTGGAAAAACTGCTCCAGGCGCGGCATGTACGCAAACATGAAGCGGCGATCCTGGCTGATGGTATTGCCGCACAGCGGCGATTTACCCGCCGGCACATGCTGCGCCAAAAACGCCAAGAGCGTATCCTCTGCCTGCGCTTCGGACACCGTGGACGCGCGCACCTTGTCGATCAGGCCGCTTTTGCCGTGGGTGGATTTATTCCAGTTGTCCATGGCGTCAAGCAGGCTGTCAGGCTGGTGGACGACCAGCACCGGGCCTTCGGCCACGACCGTCAGGTCGGGTTCCGTCACCACGACGGCCACCTCGATGATGCGTTCTTTCTCGGGATCCAGCCCGGTCATTTCCATGTCGAGCCAGACCAGGCGATTTTCGTTCACAGCCATATAATTTGCCTATAAAACACGCGATTTTCGCACATCCCTACTGAGCAAAACGCTTCGCCCATGTTCACACTGCTGTTCGTTGCTTTCCTGCTGGCCGATATTGCCGTGCGCCTGTGGCTGGCCGGTCGCCAGATCCGCCACGTGGCGCGTAACCGCGATCGCGTGCCGGATGAATTTTCGCCTCGCATCGGCCTGACCAGCCATCAGCGCGCGGCCGATTACACCATCGCCCGCGTCAAACTAGGCATGCTTGAACGCACCTACGACGCCATTTTGCTGGTCTGCCTGACGTTGATGGGCGGCTTGCAATTCATCGACCTGATGGTTGGGCAGCTTACCAGCAATGATTTTTTGCGCCAGATGCTTTTGCTGGTCGTAGTGGCGCTGGTGCTTGGCGTGCTGGGCCTGCCTTTCACGCTGTGGCGGCAGTTCAAGCTTGAGGCGCGTTTTGGCTTCAACCGGATGACGCCCGAGCTATTCATTGCCGACACGGCCAAGGGCCTGCTGGTTGCCGCCGTGCTGGGCCTACCGCTGGCCGCGGCCGTGCTGTGGTTGATGGGCAGCGCGGGCGCCTACTGGTGGGTCTGGGCGTGGGCGCTGTGGACGGTGTTCAACCTGGCGCTGCTGATCGTCTACCCCATGTTCATTGCCCCGCTTTTCAATAAATTCACGCCGCTGTCCGACCCGGACCTGGCCGGCCGCATTCAACGGCTGGCGCAGCGCTGCGGCTTCGCGCTGAACGGCCTGTTCGTGATGGACGGCTCGCGCCGGTCCGCGCACGGCAATGCCTATTTCACCGGCTTTGGAAGGTCGCGCCGCATCGTGTTTTTCGACACCCTGCTGGCGCGCCTGAACGGCGATGAAATTGAAGCGGTGTTGGCCCACGAACTGGGTCATTTCGCCAAGCGTCATATCATCAAGCGCGTTGTGTTCAGCTTTGGCGCCGCGCTGGCCTTTTTTGCCATCCTGGGCTGGGTATCGCAACAACCCTGGTTCTACATGGACCTGGGTGTGGTGCCCCAACTGGGCGGACGCAACGACGCGATGGCGTTGCTGCTGTTCTTCCTGGTCATTCCCGTTTTTACTTTCATGTTCACGCCGTTGGCCAGCTGGTACTCGCGTCGCGACGAATTCGAAGCGGACCGCTATGCGGCCGAGCAGAGTTCGCCGCAACATCTGGTGTCCGCGCTGGTCAAACTCTACGACGACAACGCCGCTACGCTGACTCCCGACCCTGTGCATTCCGCCTTCTACGATAGCCATCCCCCCGCCGCCGAGCGCATCCGCCACCTGATGGCGCCCACCGCATGAGCGCCCCGCGCAATGCCAGAAACGGCGTGGCAGCGCCCATGACCGACGCCGTGGACGGCCAGCTGGACGGCCGCATCATCGCCGCGCACGGACGCCACTACACCGTTGAGCTTGCCGACGGATCGCTGCGCAAGTGCTTCCCCCGCGGCAAAAAGGCCGGCGCCGCCGTCGGCGACCGCGTGCGCATTGCCCCCCAAGGCAAGGACGAAGGCGCGATCGACGCGATCCTGCCGCGCACCAACCTGCTGTACCGGTCCGACGAGATGCGGTCCAAGCAGTTCGCCTCCAACGTCGACCAGTTGTTGATCGTGATCGCGGTGCAGCCGACCTTCTCCGACGACCTGACCGGGCGAGCCCTGGCCGGCGCCTGGAGCGCAGGCATCTCGCCGCTGATCGTCTTGAACAAGACCGACCTGACGGAAGAATTGCCCGCCGCCCGCGCCCGCCTGGCGCCGATTGCGGCGTTGGGCGTGCCCGTGGTCGAGCTCAGCGCGCTGGAACCTGAAAAGGTGCACACGCTGCTGGCGCCTCGTCTGGCCGGCCGCACCAACCTGCTGCTGGGTCAAAGCGGCATGGGCAAGTCCACGCTGCTTAACGCGTTGATCCCGGATGCGCGCGCGGCCACGCGCGAACATTCCACCGCGTTGGACATGGGCAAGCACACCACGACCAGCACGCGGCTTTATCACCTGCCCGATCCCGGCGGTGACCTGATCGATTCGCCCGGGTTCCAGGCGTTCGGCTTGCAACACCTGACGCGCGACGACATCATCCGCGGCTTCCCTGAATTTGCGCAGCCTATCGAGGAATGCCGCTTCTACAATTGCACGCACCGCCGTGAACCGGGCTGCGGCGTAGTGGCCGCCTTGCAGGCAGGCAAGATCAACCCGCTGCGCTACGCGCTATACGAGCGCATTCTTGAAGAGAATCTGGCGGGTCAGCAGCGCTATTGATTTTGGGCTGCTCGCGAACGCCGCGATGGCCATAAAGGCCACGGCAACAAAAACGGCCCGCAAGGGCCGTTTTCTATTGCACGGACAAAGAGCGCCATTGTCTGGCCCGCTTTCGGCCATACCGTCAGCGCGGCTGCAATCCGTGGCGCAGCAGGTGATAGAGGTTGCGCAACATGCCCGCCGTTGCCCCCCAGATGAAATGCTTGCCGTAGGGCATCCCGTAGTAATTGCGTACGCGCCCGTCATCCAGCCTGGCCTCGTACAGCCGATGATTGGCCGGGTCCATCAGGAACGACAACGGCACTTCAAACACTTCAGCTACCTCGAACGCGTCGGGCGCCAGTTCAAAACCGGGCCGTACCAACGACACCACCGGAATGATCGAAAAACCCGTCGCCGTCAGGTAGGGCGGCATGCTGCCCAACACTTCCACATGGTCTTCCGGCAGTCCGGTTTCTTCCTGCGCTTCGCGCAAGGCAGCGGCCACGGGCGTAGGGTCGCTGGTTTCGATGCGGCCACCTGGAAAGCTGATCTGCCCCGCGTGGTCATGCAGATGCGCGGCGCGCTGGGTCAGCATGATGTGTACGCCGTCGTCGCGCGTGACCAGCGGAATCAACACGGCCGCGGGCACCGGTGTGCCCTCGCGGCCGGGGTATCGCAGATCGTTGTCGCGCGAAAGCTCCAGCGTCCAGGTGGATGGCTGGTTCAGCGTGCCCCGCAGGCGATCCGGGGTCAACAGGCTGGCAGGTACGGCCGGCAGAGAATCATTGGCCACTACCCACGGTTGCGTTGCCGGATCGAAGCCCGGGCGCACAAGCGGCCGTCGAGGCCGCGCAGAATACGAGGAATCAGACATACGGCTTTGCTAAAAGAAAAAGGCACCCTCGCAGGTGCCTTTTTAACCCGGAAACCCGTGCCGGACGGAAACGCTGAATGGCGCGAACGTCCGACACTGGTAGGGCCGTGTGCCGATAAGCGATCAAGCCGCCGAGGCTTGCTTGCTGACCAGCTTTTCCTTGATACGTGCCGACTTGCCCGAGCGGTTGCGCAGGTAGTACAGCTTGGCGCGGCGCACGTCGCCGCGGCGCTTGACTTCGATGCCGGCGATTTGCGGCGAGTACAGCTGGAACGTACGTTCCACGGCTTCACCCGACGAAATCTTGCGCACGGTGAACGCGGAGTTCAGGCCGCGATTGCGCTTGGCGATAACAACGCCTTCGAAAGCCTGCACGCGCTTGCGGGTGCCTTCAACGACGTTCACGCTCACGATGACGGTGTCACCAGGAGCAAATTCAGGCTTGGCTTGGCCGCCGGTCAGACGGGCAATTTCTTCCTGTTCCAGGATAGCGATAAGGTTCATGAGAACTCCTAGATCATCATGTCTTTGCGGGCTAAAACTTTTGCCGTTCGTTTTTTACCGATGTTGTTACTGGTGCCGCAAGCAGAGGATGAGATTTGGCAAACCAATGATTCTACACCAAAAGTTGGCTAGGCCGTCGAGTAGAATGGCGCCCTTCCGGCAGCTTGCTGTACCCTAGCGGCTTCTGTAACAAACACGTCATTCGGCGCTGTTCCCTCATGTCGTATACGTCCCTGATATTGGTCGTCCTGGCGGCGATGGCCCACGCTACGTGGAACCTGCTTGCCAAGCGCGCGGCCATGGTGGGCGCGCCTTTTGTGTTTGCCTACGGGCTGTGCGCCTCGTTGCTGTACGCCCCCTGGGTCATCTGGGTGCTGATCCACGACGGCATGACATGGACGTGGCCCGTCGTCGGCGCCATCCTGACATCCAGCCTGTTGCATCTGGGCTACAGCCTTTGCCTGCAACGCGGCTATCAGGTTGCCGACCTGTCCGTGGTGTATCCCATTGCGCGAGGCACCGGCCCGCTGCTTTCCACGACGGGGGCATTCCTGCTGCTGGGCGAACCCGCCACCGGCACCGGCATTGTCGGCATGCTGTGCGTGGTGATCGGCGTGCTGATGATCGCCACCCAAGGGCGTCTGACCATCTTCAAGCAGGCCCAAGCGTGGATCGGCGTGCGCTGGGGCGTCGTGATCGGCCTGTTCATCGCCGCCTACACCGTGGTGGACGCCTATGGCGTGAAGGTTCTGTTGATCAGCCCCGTGCTGTTCGATTGGTTCACATGCGTAACGCGCACCGCAATGATGACGCCCCACATGATGGGCCGGCGCGCACAAGCCTGGCAGTCCATGCGCGGGCACTGGCACCTGGCGCTGGCCGTGGGCCTGCTGTCTCCGTTGGGGTACATCCTGGTGCTATATGCGCTGCGCAACGGCGCGCCATTAAGCCTGGTGGCGCCTGCCCGCGAAATGTCGATGATGCTGGGCACCCTGGCCGGCATGTTCCTGCTGCGCGAAAAGGTCGGGCCGGGCCGGTTGGCCGGTTGCATATCCATTCTGGTGGGCGTGGTGCTGCTGGGCTCCAGCTAAGCCTGCCACGCTGAGCTCGCCGACGTGAAGCTTGGCGCTCGCCTAGCCTGCCGTGGCCGTTCAATGTATCAGTCGTGATTGTTTGAAAATCGAGCCCGGGCGATTCAGAAGCCAGCGGCGGCTCCAAGCCACATCAGGCCGGGGATGATTGCCCCCCACGCCAACACCATCACCACATCCAGCACCATGGCCTTCATGGTGACTTGCGCCGTTACGGGTTCAACGGTGGCGTTGCCCAGACTGCGCTCGCGTACCGCCGACACCGGCAAAGCGGGGGCCATGGCAGGTGACACGGCGGGCGCCATCGTGGGGGTGACGGCAGGCACCGGCAACGGTGTCACGACCGATGGGATCCCGCGCGTTGCCGCGCGCTCGACCAAGCCGCCCTCTTGGGCCGGCGTGGGCGGGAACGGCCAGCGCGCGGGAGACGTGCCCGAGCGGCTGCGCTGGCGCGGTTCGTCACCGGCGGACGCGGTATTCCACGGCATGGCCAGGCCCGCCAGCTTGGCGCAAGCGGCGCGGGCTCGATACGCGCCACGGCGCAGCGGGTTCAACGAGACGATGAGCTCATCTGACAAAACGGAAAAATCAGCGGTGTTCATGAGAACTCCTTGAAGAAACGATTCCACGCCGCCGCAGCGGCCGACACGGCGAGCGGCCGTGATCAATCGAACAGCGACAACTGGCCGGCGGCCAGCGCCTGCAACTGGCGCGCCCCACGGCCATAGCCGCCGGAAACTGCCGGCAGGCCGTCAGAAAGGGGGACCCCTGAAGACGCTTGCGCGCCAACCGGGGATAGGAAAGCGGTAGAGGAAGGGGTAGCGGGCACAGTCACCGCAGAGCCGGCCGACGACGCCACTGCTGCGGACACAACCGAAGACGCCGCGCCCTGCCCTGCAAGCGGGCCCGCCGAAAACAGAGACGGCGTGGCGCCCGCCGCCAGCGGCGGCTGGAAGCGATCGCAGTCCAGCGCGAGCCTGTGGCGGTTCAGCCCGAGCTTGCGGGTCGCGACGGCGAAGCGCTGGCGCAGCAAGTCTGCCCAGATGCCGGTGCCACGCATGCGCGAGCCAAAATTAGGGTCATTGCGGCGACCGTTGCGCAGGTCTTCTATGCGGTGCAGCACGCGCTGGGCGCGGTCGGGGTAATGGGCGTTAAGCCAATCCTCGAACAGGGTTTTGACCTCCCAGGGCAGGCGCAAGACGGTGTAGCTGGCGTAATGCACGCCGGCCGCCTTGGATTCCTGGAGGATGTGTTCCATGGATTCATCATTGATGAACGGGATGACGGGCGCCACCAGCACGCCGACCGGCACGCCGGCATCCGTAAGGCTGCGCACGGCTTCCAGCCGCCGCCACGGCGCTGCGGCACGCGGCTCCAGCGTGCGCGCCATGCCGGCGTCCAGCGTGGTGATGCTGATATAGACCACCACCAGATTCTGCTCAGCCAGCGCTGCAAGCAGATCGAGATCCCGGGCGACCAGCGCGTTTTTCGTGACGATGGTGACGGGATGCCGGGTTTCCAGCATCAGTTCCAGCATGCCGCGCGTCAGCCGCCAATCGCGTTCGATGGGCTGGTAAGCGTCAGTGGCGGAACCGATATTGATGGGCGACGGCTTGTAGCCAGGGCGCCCGAGTTCAGCGCGCAGCGCATCCACGGCGTTTGCCTTGGCCACCAGGCGGGTTTCGAAGTCCAGCCCGGGCGACATGCCCAAATACGAATGCGTGGGCCGCGCATAGCAGTACACGCAGCCGTGCTCGCATCCGCGATACGGGTTTACCGCAACGTCGAAGGGGATATCGGGCGAGTCATTGCGCGACAGCATCTTGCGCGCTTCTTCGGCCGTGACGGTTGTCTTGGGTGCGGGCGGAGCCAGCCGCGTATCAGGAATGATGGGGATGACCGTGGCGCCAGGGCGCGCGCCAGCCACCGGCGCGTGCGCGGACCCGGATCCGGACCCGGACCCGGACCCGGCTTCAGGCGAATCCCCAGAAGCGGAATCCGTGAATGTATCGGAAAAGGAGTCGGAGAAAGAGTCGGGGACGGATTCTACGAAATCCGCCGGCAGGCCTGAACCGGACCAACCGTCGTCGACCTGCACACGGTCATCGCGCTGAAAGCGATGCCGAACATTAGTAACCGCACCCCGACCGCGCAAGGCGGCGGGGGCGGCAGCCGGGGACCCAGAACCGGCGGGAAAAGAATGATCGGTGCGTGCCATAAAAACTACTGTACAAAAACACAGTGGTTTTGACAAGCACCAAAAGCCTTTCCGTAAGACAGCCCCACTTTACCGCAAGACGCGAGGCGCGTCTGAACAAATCGATTTCATCAGGCGATATCGCCCGCAAACCCGCACCAGCATTAGGTTTGGAAGAAATACAACATCAAAAATCGGGCCGAAAGTCCGTTGTTTTCCGGCCCGATTCCAACCTAGCGCAACATACCCGCCGCAGCCGTCTGATGCGTGGCTTCATCGATCAGAATGAAGGCGCCGGTCGTTGGCACATCAGCGTATCGATCCACCGCCAGCGCCTCGCGCGTGGTGAACGTCACGCGACCGATGTCGTTCATCCGCAAGGTGCCTTCGGTGTTCTCGACTTCCTGCAATTCGTGGATGTCGCGATGCGAGAGCACCGCGCGAATCTTTGCCGACGTAAGCCGCGTGCCCGACTTCAACAGATACTTGCGCGCCGGGTTCAATGCTTGCGCATCCAGCCAGCACAGCTCGGCTTCGAACTCGCGCGTGACTTGCGCCGGCGCCGCCGTGTGCACGATGACATCACCGCGCGACACGTCGACATCGCGATCCAACACCACCGTGACCGAGTCGCCCGCCACCGCCTCGTCCAGCACGCGGTCAAAGACGCGGACTTCGCGCACCACCGCACTGACGCCCGACGGTTGCACGGTGATGGCGTCGCCCGCGCGCAGCACGCCGCTGGCCAACCGGCCGGCATAACCGCGAAAGTCTTCTTTCTGATCTCCCCCGTGCCGCGCCACCCACTGCACGGGAAAGCGCAGCGGCAAGGCACGGCCGTCACTGGCAAGGTCCAACGATTCCAGCAGCGCCAGCAAAGGCTGGCCCTCGTACCAGGGCGTCTTGGGTGACAGCGTCACGACGTTGTCGCCGTTCAGTGCCGACAGCGGCAGCGCATCGAAATGTGCGATGCCAAGCTTGGCGGCGAGTTCGGCATACGCATCGCGAATGCGCTCGAACACGGCGCGATCCCAATCGACCAGGTCCATCTTGTTCACGGCCACCACGATGTGGCGGATACCCAGCAGCCGCGCAATGGTGCTGTGCCGCTTGGTCTGCGGCAGCAGCTTGCCGTCGGCCGCGCGCGTGGCGTCGATGAGGATCACGGCCACGTCCGCCGTGGACGCGCCCGTGACCATATTGCGCGTGTATTGCTCGTGGCCGGGCGCATCGGCAATGATGAATTTGCGCGCGGGTGTAGAAAAGTACCGGTAGGCCACGTCAATCGTGATGCCCTGCTCGCGCTCGGCTTCGAGCCCGTCGGTCAAGAGGGAAAAGTCGATGCCGTCGCCCGCCACGCGCTTGTGCTTGGCGCGCGAGATCGCATCCAGCTGGTCGGCGAATACGCCCTTGCTGTCGTACAGCAGGCGGCCGATCAGCGTGGATTTGCCATCGTCGACGGAGCCCGCCGTGATCAAGCGCAGCACGCCCGTGCCGGCGCCGGAAAGGAAAGAATCGTTCAGTGCGTTCATGGTGCGTCCCCTGCCGCCGGCCGCAGCCGGCGTTTTGCATTCAGAAATAGCCTTCCTTCTTGCGGCGCTCCATCGAGGCCTCGGAAGTCTGGTCGTCCATGCGCGTGGCGCCGCGCTCGGTGATGTCGGTCACCGCCGTCTCGGCGATGATGGCGTAGGTGTCGGCGGCGTCGGAAGCCACCGGGCAGGTGCACGAAATATCGCCCACCGTGCGAAAGCGCACCGGCATCCGCTCGACCTGCTCGCCGTCTTGCGGCGGCGTCAGGCGGGTCACCGGCACCAGCAGGCCCTTGCGCCGGACCACCTCGCGCTGGTGGCTGAAGTAGATCGACGGCAACGCCAGCTGCTCGCGCTGGATGTATTGCCAGACGTCCAGTTCCGTCCAGTTCGAAATCGGGAAGACGCGCATGTTCTCGCCGCGATGCACGCGCGTGTTGAACAGGTTCCACAGTTCAGGGCGCTGTGCCTTGGGGTCCCATTGGCCGAATTCATCGCGGAACGAAAAGATGCGTTCCTTGGCGCGGGCCTTTTCCTCGTCGCGGCGCGCTCCGCCGATGCAGGCGTCAAAGCCGAATTCCTCGATGGCTTCCAGCAGCGTCACCGCCTGCGCCGCATTGCGCGAGTCGGTTTCGCGCCGCAGCACCACGCTGCCACGCTTGATGGAGTCCTCGACACTGCGCACGATCAGGGTCTCGCCCAGTTCGGCTGCGCGCTGATCGCGAAAGGCGATGACTTCATCAAAGTTGTGGCCCGTGTCGATGTGCATTAGCGGGAAGGGAAAGCGGCCCGGGCGAAACGCCTTTTCCGCCAGGCGCAGCAGCACCACGGAGTCCTTGCCGCCCGAGAACAGCAGCACGGGCTTTTCGCTTTCGGCGGCCACCTCGCGCATGATGAATATCGCTTCCGATTCCAGCCAATCCAGGTGGCTGCGTTGGATCACAGCAGACATAGGTTATTCCCCTAAGACAGAATTTGAATTCATGGACGGCGTCATTCGCCGCGCGTCACGACACTGATGACGCGGTTGCCCGCGTGCAGACCGCATTCCTTGGAATCCGACGATTCCCACCACCATCTTCCGGCGCGCACGTCCTCGCCCGGCCGGATGGCGCGCGTACAGGGCTCGCAGCCGATGGACGGGTAGCCCTGGTCGTGCAGGGGGTTGTAGGGCACATCCAGCGCACGGATCACTGCCCACACGTCGTCCTCGCTCCATTCGGCCAGCGGGTTGAACTTGGTCAGGCCGAACACGGGGTCTTGCTCTTGCAAGGGCAGTTCGCCGCGCGTGGTGGATTGCTGGCGCCGCTGCCCGGTGACCCAGGCGCTGCGCCCGGCCAGCGCGCGTCGCAGCGGCTCGACCTTGCGAATCTGGCAACAGGCTTTGCGCAGGTCCACGCTTTCATAGAATGCATAGGCGCCATGCTGGGCAACGTGCTGCTCCACCGCCGCCGCCACGGGCCGGTACACCGTGACATCGCGCCCATAGCGCGCGCGAACGGCGTCCAGCACACCCAGCGTTTCCGCATGCAAGCGGCCCGTATCCAGCGTGAACACTTCCAGGTCCAGGCCCGAGTCGTAGATGGCATGCGTCAACAACATGTCTTCAGCGGCCAGCGACGACGCCAGCGCGGCGTCCGGGTGACGCTGCTGAATATCGGCCAGACGCCGCACCAGCGCCTGCCAACGCTGCGCCAGCGCGGCGTCCTGGATGGAAGGAAAATCAACAGAGGTTGTCATGGTCATGGTTGCACCGCGAAGATCCGGGCGCGCCGGGGACGCGCCAACAACGTATCGCCATCGCGCAGGTCCAGTTCCCGATACAGGTGCTCGGGCACTTCCGCTTCGATGATGGCGTCGGAATCCTGGCGCGCCAGTTCCAGATAGGCGCTGGGGCCGGCCAGATAGGCGTGCGACAGGCGCACCGCAATGCCCTGCCCGCCCGCGCGATAACGCTCGATCTCGAACTCGTGCGGACGAACGTAAGCGGTGGCGCGCTGCGCATGGGCTTGCGCCAGGTCAGGCGCCGGCAGCGACAAGCCGGCGCCTTCCCAGACACCGCCCGTCGCCACGCCTTGCAGCTGGTTCACATCGCCAAGAAAGCCGTACACAAACGGCGTCGCGGGCTGCTCCCAGACTTCACGCGGCGTGCCCACCTGCTCGATACGGCCGGCGTTCATCAGCACCACGCGGTCCGCGACCTCAAGCGCCTCTTCCTGGTCGTGCGTCACAAACACGCTGGCCACGTTCAGCTCGTCATGCAGCCGGCGCAACCAACGACGCAGTTCCTTGCGTACCTTGGCGTCCAGCGCGCCGAACGGCTCGTCAAGCAGCAACACGCGCGGCTCGACGGCCAGCGCGCGTGCCAGGGCGATACGCTGACGCTGGCCGCCGGACAGCTGCGCCGGATAACGATCCGCCAGCCAATCCAGCTGCACCAGCGTCAGCAGGTCATGCACCTTGCGCTGGATCTGGTCTTCGGACGGGCGCTGCGACCGGTGCTTCACGCGCAGGCCGAACGCCACGTTCTCGAACACCGTCATGTGCTTGAACAGCGCGTAATGCTGGAATACGAATCCCACCTGGCGCTGGCGCACGTCCACGTCCGTGGCGTCTTCGCCGCCGAACAGGACGCTGCCCGAATCCGGCAATTCCAGCCCGGCGATGATGCGCAACAGCGACGTCTTGCCGCAGCCGGACGGCCCCAGCAACGCCACCAGTTCGCCGGTTTCGATATGCAGCGACACGTCATTCAGCGCCTGGAACTGGCCGAAGCGCTTGGATAGATTACGTACTTCGATACTCATGCCTGTCTCCGTCTGGGCCGTCGCGCGTTACGCGATGGCCGGCTTGATCGTTGCGGCCGCTGCACCGGGATACTCGACCGGCAGGTCGGCGGCGCGCAGCATGCGCGCGTTGCGCCACTCGACCAGGTTTTTCGCCACCAGCGTCACCAGCGCCAGCAGAGCCAGCAACGAGGCCACGGCGAACGCGGCCGAGTACTGGTATTCGTTGTAGAGAATTTCCACGTGCAGGGTCATGGTGTTGGTCAGCCCGCGCACCTGGCCGGACACCACCGACACCGCGCCAAATTCACCCATTGCCCGCGCGTTGCACAAGATGGCGCCGTACAGCAGGCCCCACTTGATATTGGGCAGCGTCACGCGCCAGAAGATCTGCCAGCCGCTGGCGCCCAGCGTCAGCGCCGCCTGTTCTTCTTCGCTGCCTTGCGCCTGCATCAACGGGATCAGCTCACGCGCCACAAACGGAAAGGTCACGAACAGCGTGGCCAGGATGATGCCGGGCACGGCGTAGACGATCTTCCAGTCGTGGTCCTGCAACCAGCCGCCCAGCCATCCTTGCGTGCCGAACAACAGAATGAAAACCAGGCCGGCCACCACGGGCGATACCGAGAACGGCAGGTCGATCAACGTGATCAGGAACTGCTTGCCGCGAAACTGGAACTTGGTGATGGCCCATGCCGCCGCCACGCCAAACACCAGGTTCACCGGCAACGCGATGGCAGCGACCAGCAAGGTCAGCCGGATGGCGGACAGCGCATCGGGTTCCACGATGGCATCCAGATACAGCTGCCAGCCTTTCTTGAAGGCCTCGGCGAACACTGCCGCCAGCGGCACCAGCAGGAACAGGGTCAGGAATGCCAGCGCAACAAACAGCAAGATGCCGCGCACCCAGCGCGGTTCGGTCAAATGGGCGGGACGATCCGCTGCGCTCATGCCAGCCTCCCAAGGTTGCGGCGGGCTTGCCAGCCTTGCAGCAGATTGATGACCAACAGCATGACGAAGGACAGCACCAGCATCACGGTCGCGATGGCGGCGGCGCCGGCGTAGTCGAATTGTTCCAACTTGGAAATGATCAGCAGCGGCGTGATCTCGGACACCATCGGCATGTTGCCGGCAATGAAAACCACCGACCCGTACTCGCCGACCGCCCGCGCGAACGCCAGCGCAAAGCCCGTCATCAACGCCGGCACCACGGTGGGCAGCAGCACGCGGCGGATGGTCTGCCAGCGGCTGGCACCCAGGCTGGCCGCCGCCTCTTCGATTTCGCGTTCTACGTCTTCCAGCACCGGCTGCACCGTGCGCACCACGAAGGGCACGCCGATGAAGATCAGCGCAATCACGATGCCCAGCGGCGTGAACGCCACCTTCCATCCAAACCATTCGGACAGCGGCCCGCCCAGCCAGCCTTTTTGCGAATACAGCGCGGTCAGCGCAATGCCCGCCACCGCTGTGGGCAATGCGAAGGGCAGGTCCACCAGAGCGTCCAGGATCTTCTTGCCGGGAAAGCGATAGCGCACCAGCACCCAGGCCACCACGGACCCGAACACCAGGTTGACCAGCGCAGCGATCAGCGAGGCGCCAAAGGTCAGTTGATACGACGCCATCACGCGTGGCGCCGTCACGGTGTCCCAAAACCCTTGCCACCCGAGTTCGGCGCTTTTGATGGGCAGCGCAGCCAGGGGAATCAGCACAAGCACGCTTAGGTACAGCACGGCGTAGCCCATGGAAATACCGAATCCGGGCAGCACGCCCGGGCTGTTGCGCCGAACGGCAAAAGGCGCTTGCGCGCCGATTGCCGTCGGGGGGGAGGCAGTTGTCATAGCCGTCGTCCGAAGGTCGTGTCGTTATTTCTTTTGCGGCAGGTAGATCTGGTCGAAGGTGCCGCCATCACTGAAGTGATCTTTCTGCGCCTTGCGCCAGCCGCCAAAGATCTTGTCGTCGATGGTGACGAGCTTGACCTTGGGGAACTTGCTTTCGTACTTGGCGGCCACCGTCTTGTCGATGGGCCGGTAATAGTTCTTGGCGATGATTTCCTGCGCGGCGGGCGTGTACAGGAATTCCAGATACGCCTGGGCGGCGGCGCGCGTTCCCTTCTTGTCCACGATCTTGTCCACGACGGCCACCGGTGGTTCGGCCAGGATGGACAGGGACGGCACCACGATGTCGAACTTGTCGGGACCCAGTTCTTCAAGCGCCAGGAAGGCTTCGTTTTCCCAGGCCAGCAGCACGTCGCCCACGCCGCGTTCCACGAACGTGGTCGTGGCGCCGCGTGCACCGGTGTCCAGCACCGGCACGTGCTTGAGCAGGTCGCCGACATAGGCGCGAGCCTTCTCTTCGCTGCCGCCGTTCTTTTCCAACGCGTAGGCCCAGGCAGCCAGATAGTTCCAGCGCGCGCCGCCGGAAGTCTTCGGGTTGGGCGTGATGACCTGCACGCCGTCCTTGATCAGGTCGTCCCAGTCCTTGATGCCCTTGGGGTTGCCCTTGCGCACCAGGAACACAATGGTGGACGTATAGGGCGAACTGTTCTGCGGCAGGCGAGACTGCCAGTTTTCGGGAATGAGCCCCCGGTCGGCAATGGCGTCGATGTCATACGCCAGCGCCAGCGTCACCACATCGGCTTCCAGCCCATCGATGACCGAGCGCGCCTGGCGACCCGATCCGCCGTGCGACTGGCGTATGGTCAGATCGACGCCGGCCTTGTCCTTGTACTGCTTGATGAAGGCATCGTCGATGGCGCGATACAGCTCGCGCGTGGGGTCATAAGACACGTTCAACAGCGTTTGCTTTTGCTGCGCTTGCGCCGGCGCCACGGCCGTCAGAGATACCGCCACCGCTGCCAGCGCGGCCAACCAACCCGCTTTTCCGAAAGACATCCCTTGCTCCCTGTATTTTCAATATGGAAGCAAGTGTGCTGGCTGCGCATTCTGAACGGAACGAATCATTATTTGATTGCTCATCGCTCGCAGGCATATAGGACCGCCGTCCCAGCCATGAAAAAACCGCCGCGTTCTCCTATGGAGAAGGCGGCGGTTCGGGCGGCTCAACGCCGCGTTTTTTACCGGGAGGCTACCCCCCGGAATTCGAATTTACTTATTCGGTTGGGGCGTGATGCGCAGGTAAGGACGCACGGCCTTGTAGCCTTTGGGGAACTTCTCTTTGATGACGGCCTCGTCCTGCAGGGACGGAACAATGATCACGTCGTCGCCATCTTCCCAGTTGACCGGCGTGGCCACGCTGTGGCTGTCGGTCAATTGCAGCGAGTCAATGACGCGCAGGATTTCATTGAAGTTGCGGCCCGTGCTGGCCGGATACGTGATGATCAGCCGCACCTTCTTGTTCGGGTCGATGATGAACACCGAACGCACCGTCAAGGTGGCGTTGGCGTTCGGGTGGATCATGTCGTAAAGCTCGGAGACCTTGCGATCCTTGTCGGCCAGGATCGGAAAGTTGACCTTGGTGGACTGCGTGTCGTTGATGTCTTCGATCCACTTCGAATGCGAATCGGCGCCGTCCACCGACAGGGCCAGCACCTTCACATTGCGCTTGGCGAATTCGTCAGCGAGCTTGGCCGTGTAACCCAGCTCGGTCGTGCACACCGGCGTGAAGTCGGCCGGATGCGAAAAAAGCACCCCCCAGCTATTGCCCAGGTATTCGTGGAAGCGAATGGGACCGGCCGAGGAATCCTGTTCGAAATCGGGGGCGGTATCGCCCAGACGTAGATGACTCATGGTGTCTCCTATTTGAGGATTCAGTGGGGAGGAACTGGCCGCCCGCCTTGCAGGGGGCAGCGCAGGATGGCGTTTCAAAGCCGAGCTTACTGCTTGCGAAACGATTCTTCCATCAAACCTTCGGTCGAGGAAATACGCAAGCCATATAACCTTATGCAATATCCGCGGCCGCCCCGCAGGCGTCCGCGACCACGCCCGCGCGCACCGCCGCCGACAGCGCCAGGGCGCGCGGAAGGATGTGGGCGGCATAGAACAGCCCGGTCGCGATCTTGGTTTTGTAAAACGGGTCTGACGAACCGGCAGCGATATGCCGACGGCACGCCAATACGGCGCGTGCCATCTGCCAGCCGCCATGCACCACGCCGGCCAGCATCAGGTATGGCACGCTGCTGGAAAACACCGCACGCACGTTGGCGGCGGATTGCTCAAGAATGAAACCCACGCCGGCCTCATAGGCCTGGATGGCGCCATCCAGGTTGTCGCGCAACAGGCGTAGCGCATCGCGTTCCGGCGCTGCCGCGCGCGTGGACTCGGCCTCGACGGCGCGCAAGGTCTCGCGCATGGCGGCGATGGCCGCGTAGGCGGTGGCGCCGCCGTCGCGCTGCGTCTTTCGACCCACCAGGTCGTTGGCCTGGATGGCGGTGGTGCCTTCGTAGATCGGCAGAATGCGGGCATCCCGGTAAAACTGCGCCGCCCCCGTTTCCTCGATGAAGCCCATGCCGCCATGCACCTGGATGCCCAGCGAGGCGACCTCAACGGCGATTTCGGTCGAGTAGCCCTTCACCACGGGCACCATGTATTCATAGAACGCGCGGTTGCGCGAGCGCTGTTCGGGGTCGGGGTGATGCGTGCCCTTGTCGTGGGCGGCGGCCGTCACGTAGGACACGGCACGCGCCGCCTCGGTCAGGGCCTTCATGGTCAGCAGCATGCGCTGCACGTCCGGATGGCGCACGATGGCCACCGGCCCCGCCGAGCCTTCCACCGCGCGGCCCTGCACGCGTTCACGCGCATAGGCCAGCGCATGCTGGTAGGCGCGTTCGGATACGCCGATGCCCTGCTGCCCCACCGAATAGCGCGCCGCGTTCATCATGATGAACATGTATTCCAGGCCGCGATTCAGTTCGCCGACCTGATAACCGACGGCGCCCTCGCCGACATCGCCCTTGCCCGAGCCATACAACAACACGGCGGTGGGGCTGCCATGGATGCCCAGCTTGTGCTCCAGCGAGGCGCACCAGACATCGTTGCGCTTGCCCACGGCGCCGTTGGCGTCGACCAGGAACTTGGGCACGATGAACAGCGAAATTCCCTTTACGCCGGCGGGCGCGTCCGGCGTGCGGGCCAGCACCAGGTGGATGATGTTTTCAGCCAGATCATGTTCGCCGAAGGTAATGAAGATCTTCTGGCCGAACAGGCGGAACGTGCCGTCGTCCTGGCGCACGGCGCGTGTGGCGACCTGCGCCAGATCCGAACCCGCCTGCGGCTCGGTCAGGTTCATGGTGCCCGTCCATTTGCCCGCGATCAGGTTCGGCACGTACTCGCGGCGTTGCGCGTCCGAGCCCACGGTCAGCAGGGCTTCGATCACCCCGTCCGTCAGCATGGGGCACAAGGAAAATGCCAGGCTGGCGGCCTGGATGTTTTCACCCGGCGCGGCGGCGACCAGCTTGGGCAGGCCTTGCCCGCCCCACTCTTGCGGATGCTGCAAGCCCTGCCAGCCGCCGGCGGCGTAGTCCTTGAAGCCCTGCGCATAACCGGGCGTGGTCGTGACATGGCCGTCTTTCCACACAGGCGGCTGCGTGTCGCCGGGCACATTCAAGGGCGCGACGGCCTGCTCCACAAACCGGCCGTTCTCTTGCAGAATGGCGTCAACCAGATCGGGCGTGACGTCACCGAAGCCGGGCAATGCAAGGATGTCGTCCAGGCCGGCCAGTTCGTTCAGCGTAAAGCGGAACTCCTGTAGCGGGGTTACGTAGGGCATGATGTCTCCGTGTGCAAAACGACAGCGAGGCGCCAAGCGCCTCGCCTCTGCTGCGTCTTTCAGATACGCGTCTTAACTCAGATGGTACGCCAACGACACAATGATGGGTCCCAGCACGGGCAGCAGCACGTTGGCGATGGCATAGGTCACGGTGTAACCCAGCAGCGGCACGGAGCTGCCGCTGGAGTTCAAGATGGCGCTGATGGCGGGCGTGCTGACGTGCTGCCCGGCAATGGCGCCCACCAGCAGCGGGCCTTCAATCTTCAGTATCTTGTGGCCCACCCACAATGACAGGCTGGCAGGCCCCAGCGAAACCAGCAAGCCGATCAATGGCAGCACGGCGCCGTGTTCGCGGATCAGCGATACGGCTTCCGGTCCGGCCGACAAGCCCACGCAGGCCACAAACACCGCCAGCCCCAGGTCCTTCAACAGCTGCACGGCGTGGTCCGGAATGTGGCCCAGCGACGGCCGCTTGGCATTGATCCAGCCACACACCAACCCGCTGACGAGCGCCCCGCCGCCGCTACCCAGCGACACCGGGATGCCCCACATGCGCGCACTGAGGCTGCCGATCATCAAGCCCGCCAGAATGCCGAAGGCCAGGAACACCAGATCGGTGACACCGCTGCGGCGCAGCTCGCTGCCCAGGGCTGCGCCCGCCTGCGCCAGCTCGGGTTCGGCGCCCACCAGCGTGACCAGGTCACCGTATTGCACGATAGTGGCCGGCGTCAACGGCAAGGCGTGCCCAGACCGCATGATCGACTGCACGAAGACGCCACGCGCCCGCTTGGCGCCCGGGCGCTTGCCCAGCTCGCCCATGGTGATTCCATTGACGTTCTTTTTGTTGACGATGACCGCAAGCTCGCGCATTTGCAGATCATCGGCGTGCGCTTCCGGCAACTGAATTTCTGGCCCGACCACCGCGCCCGCCCGCAACGCAAAACGGCGCAAGCCCAGCACTACCACGATGTCGCCCGTGGCAAGCGTGTCCTCGGGGGTAACGTCCAGCGCCGCGCCGTTGCGCAGGATGCGGCTGATCACGGTACGGCCACCCAACTGGGCCTCGACGTCGCCCACCTTCATGCCGTCGGCGTCCTTGACCACGTGGGCACGCCCCACCAGACGCGGCAAGGTGGGCAGGTTGATGTCTTCGTCTTCACCGGACGCGACGCCCAGCTTGGCCTCCAGCGCCTTGGACGCCTGGCGCAAGTTGATGCGCAACAACGCCGGGGCCACCTGACTGGTAAAAAACACAATGCTGATCAAGCCCACCAGATAGGTCAGCGTGTAGGCCGTGGCGATGTTGGCCTCCATGCGCTGCACCTCTGCATCCGGCAAGCCCAGGTGCTTGAGCGCTTCGGCAGCGGTGCCGACCACCGCCGATTCGGTTGCCGCGCCTGCCGCCAGCCCCGCCGCCGTGCCGGCATCCAGGCCAAACAGCGGCACGGCCGACAACACGATGGTCAGCACCAGCAACGCTTCAATGATGGGCAGCGCGATATAGCGCAGGCTGGAACGATTCAGGTTGGCAAAGAACTGCGGGCCGCCCGAATAGCCCATGGCGAAGATGAACAGCGCGAAGGCCACCTCTTTCAGGTCCCCGCGCATCTGGCAGCCCGTCTGGCCGATCAGCAGGGCGACGATCAGCGTGCCGCACACGCCGCCCAACTGAATCGGCCCGACCTTGAGCTTGCCGATCAGGTATCCCAAACCCACCGTGACGAACAACACCGCGATGGGGACACTATTGAAAAACCCGATCGAGCACGTCATAGCTCATGTCGCCTGTGGTTGCCTACTTGCGGGCGGTCGCCTTCTTGGCGGATTTGGCCGCCGTGTCCGCTTGCTTGACGGCTTTCTTCACCGCCTTCTTGGCGACCTTCTTCGTGGCCGTCTTTGCCGCGCGCTTGGCCGCGCCGGCTTTCACCGTCTGGCCCTTGCCGGCAGTCGGACCCGAACGCACCAGTTCGGACGCCTTCCATGCCTCGACGTACTCGGTCGCGCACTCGACCATGTACTTGCCGATCTTGGCATAATCGGCATCATCCAGGTTGGCCAGCGAGATACGGATCGACCAGGGCGGCCCGCCGAAGCCGCCGCCATCCATCAGCACCACGCCCGTCTTCTCGGCCAGGCGGAACAGGAAGTCCACGGGCTCGTAGTTCGACGTCATGTACTTGCAGAAGGCATCGCCATACATGACCTTGGCCCAGACCATGAAGTCCAGTTCCACGTAATACCAGGCGCGCATGGGATCTTCCGGGGGCACCGGGATACCCAGCCCGCTCCACAGCGAGTCGCGGCGCGCACGCACGATCTCCATCGTCAGGTGCTTGTAGGCGTCCTTCAGGTCCAGCAAGTGGGACAGCGCAAAAAAGCACATCTGCACCTGCTGCGGCAGGGACAGGCCCGCCGTGTGGTTCAGCGCCACGTTGCGGCTGTCGGCCACCATGCGGTCGATGAACTTGAGCTTTTCCGGCTCCATCGTCATGGCGCCGTAGCGCTTGTTCAGACGCTGCTTCCACGCCGCGGGCAGTTCGGCGATGCGCCGGTCCATGGTGTTTTTCTCGTGCGTGGCAATCACGCCCAGACGCCAGCCCGTGCAACCGAAGTTCTTGGAAAAGGAGTAGACGCAGATGGTGTTGTGCGGCACTTCGGCCATCAGCGAACGGAAGTTCGGCACGAACGTGCCGTACACATCGTCCGTGACCAGCACCAGATCGGGATTCTTGCGGATCAGGCGCACGATCTGCTTCATTTCGACCGGGCTGAATGCCACCGATGGCGGATTGCTGGGGTTCACCGTCACGGCCAGCTTGATCTTGGGATTTTCCAGCTTGGCAATTTCAGAGGCGGGATAGTGCCAGTCGTGCGTGCCGTCGGCCCGCAGGCTGCTGGCGTTGATGGCAACGATCTTGAACTGGAAACGCTCAAGGTGCGCGATTTCGATATAGGGCGTGAAGGTCGGCAGGAACAGCGCGATAGTGTCGCCCTGCTTCAACAGGCCGTTCTGCATCATCGAGTCGAAGATGTAGCACATGGCGGCCGTGCCACCCTCAACCGGGAACAGGTCGAACTTGCCCTTGGGCGGCCGGCCGTCGCACATTTCCTTGATCAGGTAGTCGTGCACGATCTGTTCGGTGTGCACCAGCGCGCGCGGCGGCACGGGGTAGTTGTCCCCGATGATGCTGTCGGTCAGTTCATGGATCCATTCGTCGGGGTCGAAACTCTTGACCTTGACGCCGTATTCAAGCACGCCAACCAGGAAGTCGTAGCCGTCCTCGCCCTTGTGCTTGGACAAGAACTTTCGCAGGCGGTCGGCGCAGCCTTTCTTGGCGGGCATGCCCGCCAGGATGGCGTCATCACGCACTCGACGCGCCTCTTTCATGGCGAACTGGCCCATCAGGAAGAAGGCGTCGCGCGGCTCGGTGGCGATCCAATTCGGGTTGCCGCGACCGGCGTTCAACATGGTCAAGGCGGCCGTGTGCTGATTCTCCTTGGCCAAGGTAATCAGATAATCCTTCAATTCGAAGGGCGACAGCTGTTCAAGGTCGCGTTGACGCGAGCGGGTTGTCTTCAAGGCGGAAGCCAGACTGACAGTGAGAGGCGCGGTGGAAGCCATTTTTAGGTACTCCTGGTTTGCGTTTTGACAAGCGCTGGCGGAGCGGCGCGGGCGGGTACGCCCGCCGCCACGATGTGCTGCCCGCAAGCCCTGAACAGGCTTGCGGGGCGTCCCACTAAGTCATCAGCATGACAATGACAATGCCCCAGATAATGAGCAGGGTATTGCCGATTGCATAGGGCACCGTGTAGCCCAGGGCGGGCACCTGGCTTTTCGCCGTCTCGGTGATTTGGCCGATCGCCGCCGTCGTGGTGCGGGCGCCAGCGCAGACGCCCAGCACGATGGCGGGATGGAATTTGAAGACATATCGGGCGATGAACACGCCCAGGATCATCGGCACGCTGGTGGCGATGATGCCGGCCACGAAAAGCTTGGCGCCCAATTGTTGGAAGCCCTGCACGAAGCCCGGCCCGGAGGTGATGCCCACCACCGCCACAAACGCCGTCAGCCCGACAGACGTCAGGAACCAATGCACCGGTTCCGGCACGCGGCCGAAGGTGGGATGCACGGATCGCAGGTACCCGAAGACCAGGCCCGATATCAGCGCACCGCCGGACGTCGACAAGGTAATGGGAATGCCGCTGACCGTCAGCACCAGCGAGCCGAACAACCCGCCCAGCAAGATGCCGAAGCCGACGAACACCATGTCGGTCTGCTCGGTGGCCCGGTCCACATAGCCCAGCTTGGCCACGACGCGCTCGACGTCGCGCTTGGCGCCCAGCACGAACAGGCGATCGCCGCGGTCCAGTTTCAGCCCCCAATTGACCGGCATGTCGTGACCGCCGCGCACAACCTTGCGCAGGAACACGCCCCGGCCCAGCTGACGCACGGTTTCGTTTTCGGCCAATTCCTTAAGCGTCTTGCCGGCCACATTCTTGTTGGTCAGCACCACCTCGACAATCTCGGCGGGCAGGTTGATGACGTCCCTGTCCTCGACTTCATTGCCGATGATGCCGCCGGCCTGCAACACCAGCGCGTCGTGGCGCCCCGTCACGCCCAGCACATCGCCCGCCTGCAGCACGGTGCTGGAATCGTTATCGATGATCTGGTCGCCGCGGCGGATGCGTTCCACAAACACGCGCGCGTCGACAAAGCGCGCTTCCAGATCGCCCACCGTCTTGCCCACCAGATCGGTGTGATCCAGCTTGTAGGCGCGGGCCGTGAACTTGCGGTAGCCGGACAGTTCCATGGAATCGGCGCCACCGGACATCTTGGCTTCGTATTCCTTGCACTCTTTGACGATGTCCACGCGCATCAGCTTGGGGCCCAGCGAGGCCAGCAACCAGGCGCTGCCGACCGTGCCGAAGATGTAGCAGACGGCGTAGGCCACCGGGATGCTGTCAATCCACTTCTTCTTCGTCGCGGCGTCCACGCCCAGCCCGTTGATCGTGTCCGTGGCCACGCCCATTACCGCCGAAATGGTTTGTGCGCCGGCCAACAGCCCGGCGCCGGTACCGGCGTCAAAGCCAAATCCGACGGCGGTGGCCCAGGTGACCAGCAAGCAGATGACGCAGATGATGACCGCGAAGATGACCTGGGGAAGGCCGTCGCTTTTCATGCCGCGGAAGAATTGTGGCCCGACGCCGTAGCCAAGACCAAAAAGAAAAAGCAGGAAGAACACCTGCTTGAGAATCGGGGCAATGGTGATATCAAGTTGGCCGACCAACACACCTACCAACAACGTGCCTGTTACTGCGCCCAGATTAAAGCCAAAAATTTTTTTCGCTCCGATCCAGTAGCCCAATCCAAGGGTTAGAAAGACCGCCAACTCTGGGTACTTCCGCAATGTGTCAAAGAACCATTCCATCCCGAATCTCCTTCGTTCTGTACAGGTCGAGCACGTACGCGAAAAATCCTGCTGCGCGCGGAACACATTATCAGAATCTTTCAGAAATTCAAAAGAAATACTACATAGATATCAAACTATCGCGGATCATCGCAGACCAAAAAAAACCCCGCGGACGATGCTTCCGCGGGGTTTTCATACTGACGACAGCGCTGAGTTTTACAGGGCGCCGGTCAGTTCAGGTACGACCTGGAACAGGTCGCCCACCAAGCCATAATCGGCCACGCCGAAAATCGGGGCTTCGGGATCCTTGTTGATGGCCACGATGACCTTCGAATCCTTCATGCCGGCCAAATGCTGGATGGCGCCGGAAATACCAACGGCCACGTACAGCTGCGGCGCAACGATCTTGCCGGTCTGGCCGACTTGCCAGTCGTTCGGCGCATAGCCGGCGTCGACGGCGGCGCGCGAGGCACCCAGGGCGGCGCCCAGCTTGTCGGCCAACGGGTCCAGGATCTTGAAGTTCTCGGCGCTGCCCAAACCACGGCCGCCCGAAACCACGACGCGAGCGCCGGCCAGTTCGGGGCGATCGCTCTTGGCGACTTCACGGCCCACGAAGGTGGACTTGCCCGAATCCGCCACGGCAGCCACGTCTTCCACAGCGGCCGAACCGCCTTGCGCGGCAACGGCGTCAAAGCCCGTCGTGCGCACGGTGATGACCTTGACGGCGTCGGCCGATTGCACGGTGGCAATGGCGTTACCCGCGTAGATGGGGCGCTGGAACGTGTCGGCCGATTCCACGCCGATGATGTCGGAAATCTGCGCGACGTCGAGCTTGGCAGCCACGCGCGGCGCCACGTTCTTGCCCGACGCGGTGGCCGGGAACAAGATGTGGCTGTAGTTGGAGGCCACGGCCAGCACTTGCGCCGCGACGTTTTCCGCCAGGCCGTCAGCCAGTTGCGGCGCGTCGGCCAACAGGACCTTGGCGACGCCTGCGGCGGCAGCGGCTTGGTCGGCCACGGCACGCGCATTGGCGCCGGCGACCAGCACGTGCACATCGCCTCCGATTTTGGCGGCGGCGGCGACGGCGTTCAGGGTTGCGCCCTTGAGCTGGGCGTTATCGTGTTCGGCAATAACCAGCGTCGTCATGTTCAGACCACCTTCGCTTCGTTCTTGAGTTTGTCCACCAGGGCCGCAACGTCGGCCACCTTGATGCCGGCCTTGCGGGCGGGCGGCTCGCTGACCTTCAGCGTCTTCAGGCGCGGCGCGGGATCAACACCCAATTCTTCGGGCGTAACGGTGTCCAACTGCTTCTTCTTGGCCTTCATGATGTTGGGCAGCGTGACGTAACGCGGCTCGTTCAGGCGCAGGTCGGTGGTGACGATGGCCGGCAGCGTCAGCGTCAGCGTTTCCAGCCCGCCGTCCACTTCACGCGTGACCGTGACCTTGCCGTCGGCCAGTTCAACCTTGCTGGCGAACGTGGCTTGCGGCCAGTCCAGCAGCGCGGCCAGCATCTGGCCGGTTTGGTTGGCGTCATCATCGATGGCTTGCTTGCCAAGGATCACCAGTTGCGGCTGCTCTTTGTCGACCAAGGCCTTCAACAGCTTGGCGACGGCCAGCGGCTGGAGTTCGGCATCGGTCTGAACCAGCACGCCGCGATCGGCGCCAATGGCCATGGCGGTGCGCAGCGTCTCCTGGCATTGCGCAACGCCGCAAGAAACCGCCACGACTTCAGCGACGGCACCCTTCTCTTTGAGCCGGGTCGCTTCTTCGACGGCGATTTCGTCAAAGGGGTTCATGGACATCTTCACATTGGCGATATCCACGCCAGTCTGATCCGACTTGACGCGCACCTTGACGTTGTAGTCAACGACGCGCTTGACAGGTACCAACACCTTCATCCCGCTGCCTCCAAATGGAAATAAATACCCGGCATGCGCCGGGATCGCATTGCACAATTTTTTCCTGATTCTACAGCTTCGCCAGCGCTCGTATATGCGCAACGACACTGCGTCCCAGTGCAGATAAGTTGTAACCACCTTCAAGCGTGCTGACGATCCGGCCCTGACTGTGCCGTTCAGCCACCTCGACCAGCTGCTCGGTGATCCAGGCGTAGTCGGCCTCGACCAGGCCCATCTGGCCCATGTCGTCTTCCCGATGCGCATCGAATCCGGCCGACACCAGGATCAGTTCCGGGCGGAAAGCTTCAAGCCGGGGCAGCCACTGATCGGTGACGATCGTCCTGACCGCCGGCCCCACGGTATACGCCGGCACGGGCACGTTCAGCATGTTGTCCGCGGGCTGGTCGGCGCCGCTGTTGGGAAAGAGCGGATGCTGAAAAAAGCTGCACATCAGCACGCGCTCGTCGCCCGCGAAAACGTCCTCGGTGCCGTTGCCGTGGTGCACGTCGAAATCAACGATGGCCACGCGCGACAGGCCATGAAAGTCCAGCGCATGGCGCGCCGCGATCGCGACGTTGTTCAAAAAGCAGAAACCCATGGCCTGCGACCGGCAGGCGTGATGCCCGGGCGGACGCACCGCGCAGAACGCCGTGCGGGCCTCGCCGCCCATGACGGCATCCACGGCCGCGACCCCCGCGCCCGCCGCGTACAGGGCCGCTTCGTAGGTGTGGGGATTCATCAGCGTATCGGGATCGATTGGGTAATACCCTTGGTCCGGCGTATGTTCGCGCAAACTGTCCAGATACTGGACGGTGTGCACGCGCAAAATGTCGTGGCGCGACGCCTGCGGCGCTTGCCGGTCGTCCAGATAGGGCATCAGGCCGCTGGCCAATAGCTGGTCGGAAATGGCATCCAGCCTCTGCGGGCTTTCGGGGTGCCAACTGCCCATTTCATGCAAGCGGCAAGCCGGGTGGGTAAGATACATGGTCTCCATAAGGAAGATTATGTTCATCTGTCGGCGATTACTGCAACTCGGAACGCTTTCCGCCCTGCTGGCGGGCTGCTCCACCACCGCCCCCTCTGCTCCAAATACCCTTTCGGCCCAGCCCGCGGCCGCTTCCGCAAACGCCGCTATCCGCATCGGACCCGCCACGCCGACACCCGGCTCCGAGTTGCCGGATGACGCCCCTGCCACGCTGACCGCCACCGGCGCGCTGCGTCCGGAAGTGCGCAGCTTCGTGCAGGATCTGGCGGCCGAACGCCAATTGCCGCTGGACCCGATGGTCAAGGCTTTGGAAAGCTCGCGCTACAACGCCACGGTATCCAGGCTGATCGCGCCGGCGCCGCCGGGCAAGAAAATCTGGCGCAGCTGGCTGACGTATCGCTCGCGCTTCGTGGAACCCAAGCGCATCGGCTGGGGTGTCGAGTTCTATAACGAAAACCGCGACCTGCTCAATCAGGCCGCCCAGCGCTTTGGCGTGCCGGCCCCCATCATCGCGTCCATCATCGGCGTCGAAACCCTGTACGGCCGCAACATGGGCAACTTCCGGGTGCTGGACGCGCTGGCGACGCTGGCCTTTGACTATCCCGATCCCAACAAGCCCGAGCGCGCCGCGATGTTTCGGGGCCAACTGGCCGACTTCCTGACGCTGGTCATGAAAGACAAGCTGGATCTTGAAACGCAGGGCTCGTACGCCGGTGCCATCGGCATGCCGCAGTTCATGCCCACCAGCATCATGCATTACGCGGTGGACGGCGACGACAACGGCCATATCGACCTGACCAATAACACGCAGGACGCGATCATGTCCGTGGGCAGCTTCCTGGCGCAGCACGGCTGGCAGCGCGGCTTGCCCGTGTTTGCACCGGTGGTGTTGCCGGCGGACCCCACCGCTTTGGTCGACGGCGGTCTTGAACCCAAACAAACCTGGGGCACCCTGTCGGCAGCCGGCGCGCGCTTGCAGCCGGGCGCCAGCAGCAATGGCTGGGGTACCCAACCGCTGGGGGTGGTGGACCTGGTCGAGGAAGCGCGCGGCACGGCGCAATACCGGGTCGGCACGCCCAACTTCTTCGCGCTGACCAAGTACAACCGCAGCTACTTCTACGCGACGTCGGTGGCGGACCTGGCGTACGAGATCGAAGCCCGCGTCGCGCGCTGATCTGCCCGTCCGGAAACGAAAATGCCCCGTCGGGATGAACGGGGCATTTTTTTATTGTGGGGCTGCATGCGCCCCACCACTGCCGTGCGTGATCAGTTGAAAACGCCCGTGGACAGGTAGCGGTCGCCGCGGTCGCAAACGATGAACACGATGGTGGCGTCGTTGACTCTTTCCGCGACACGCAAGGCGGCCACCAGCGCACCAGCGGACGAAATTCCGCCAAAGATGCCTTCTTCGGCAGCCAGCCGGCGCGCCATGGTTTCAGCTTCCGATTGCTCGATGGATTCGTAGGCGTCCACGCGGCTGCGGTCGAAAATCTTGGGCAGATAGGCCTCGGGCCACTTGCGGATACCCGGGATCTGCGAGCCCTCGGCCGGCTGTGCGCCGACGATCTGCACGGCGGGGTTGCGGGATTTCAGGTAAGTCGACACCCCCATGATCGTGCCCGTGGTGCCCATGGCGCTGACGAAATGCGTGATGCGCCCTTCGGTTTGCGTCCACAGTTCGGGGCCGGTGGTTTCCACGTGCGCGCGGGGGTTGTCGGGGTTGGCGAACTGGTCCAGTACCACGCCCCGGCCGTCGGCCTGCATTTCGGTGGCCAGATCGCGGGCGTATTCCATGCCGCCCTTGTCTGCGGGCGTCAGGATAAGCTCGGCGCCGTAGGCGGCCATGGCCGCCCTGCGCTCCACGGACAGGTTGTCGGGCATGATCAAGATCATGCGGTACCCCTTCATCGCCGCCGCCATGGCCAGCGCGATGCCGGTATTGCCGCTGGTAGCCTCGATCAGGGTATCGCCTGGCTTGATGTCGCCACGCGCTTCGGCGTGCTGGATCATCGACAAGGCCGGGCGGTCCTTCACGGAACCGGCGGGATTATTGCCTTCCAGCTTGGCCAGGATGACGTTGCCACGCGCGTCGCCCGCGGCACCGGGAATGCGCTGCAAACGCACCAGCGGCGTATTGCCGACGGTCTGCTCGATAGTGGGGTAGGTAGTAGTCATGCAAAAGATAATAACTCTGCCTGGCGCCGGGCGCGGGCAAAAGCCGCGCTCGCGCCAGGGGTTAGCCGCCGACCCGCCTCATCAGGGTCGGGCGGGCGCCGGTGCCGTGCTGGGTTTGCCCTTGGCCGGTTTGGCAGTGGGCGCCGCCCCGCCCTGGCTTTGGCTTTGGCTTTGGCTTTGGCCCGATCCTGCCGCGCCGTCGCCCTCGCCCACCTGCAAGCCGGCCGCCTTCAAGGCTTGCGCTTTTTTCTCGCCAATGCCGCGCACGCGCTCGGCCAGATCTTCGAACGAATCGAAGCGGCCGCCGCGATCGCGTTCATTGATGATGATCTCGGCCGTGCGCGGGCCGATGCCGCGGATGGTCTCCAACTGCTGCGCGGTGGCTTGGTTGACGTCCACCGCCCGGGCTTCTGGCGCCGTGAAGCCCAGCGCGGCGCTCACCAGCATGACGCCCAGCACGTGTTGCCACAGGCGGCGCCCCTTGTGTGCGCCTGCCGGCGCCTGCGGCAAGCGCGCTTTGCGCCACGGCATGGACGCGCCGCGACGGACGATGGCGGGTACAAGAAAAGGGTTCATGAGGGTCTCCGGAAAATAAGGGTGCGGCGAATGCCGAACCACCCCCGGATCATGGACGTTTGCCCTGCCTGCGGGCCGCGCAGTGAACGGATTGATCCACCTCGGAAACTACGGGTGCAAAAAAAGGCCACCCCGAAGGGCGGCCTGGATTTCGCTCGGTGCGCGGCGTAGGGCCGCGCTTTGGTAGCCCGTTTCAGCGGCGTGCGCGCCAGTAGCGCACGTACTCGGCAACACCAGTCTGCACGTCTCGCATCGGCGCATAGAAGCCGGCGGTGCGCAGCTGGGTGACGTCCGCCTGCGTATAGCTTTGGTAGCGGCCCTTCAGGTCTTCCGGGAACGGGATGTAGCGGATCAGATCCAGCTCGACCAACTGCGCCAACGTCAGCTCGGCCTCGCCGCGTTCGGCACGCAACGTGTTCACCACGGCAGCGGCCACGTCATTGAAGGGCTGCGCCCGACCCGTGCCGCAATTGAAGATGCCGGATTGATCGGGATGGTCCAGAAAATGCAGGTTGACCGCCACGACGTCTTCAACCGAGATGAAATCGCGGCTTTGGCCACCGTCCACATAACCGTCCCAGCCCGCGAACAGACGCACATGGCCGTGTTCCAGAAACTGGTTCATGTTGTGGAACGCCACCGAGGCCATGCGGCCCTTGTGCTGTTCGTGCGGACCATAAACGTTGAAATAACGCAGGCCGACCACCTGCGCGGTCAGGCTGTCCATGCGCTTGCGCAGTACCTGATCGAACAGCAGCTTGGAGTACCCGTAGACGTTCAGCGGCCCTTCGTTGGCCGGGTCCTCGACGTAGACGGACGAGCCGCCATAGACGGCGGCGGACGAGGCATACAGGAAGGGAATGCGTCGTGTCTGGCAGAACTCGAACAGTTCAAGCGTGACGCGGTAGTTGTTGTCCATCATGTAGCGGCCGTTGCGCTCGGTGGTGTCCGAGCAGGCGCCCTGATGCAACACCGCCCGCACGGCGGGCAGGCTGCCGTCGGCCACGCGGCGGCGGAAGTCGTCCTTGTCCATGTACTCGGCGATCTGGCAGTCGACCAGGTTGACGAACTTGTCGCCTTCGGTCAGGTCGTCGACCGCGATGATGTCATGGATGCCACGGCGGTTAAGCCCGCGCACCAGGTTGCTGCCGATGAAGCCCGCGGCTCCGGTTACGACGATCATGAAATTTCTCCTGCGAGTTCCGCGGCGGTGACGACGGAGGTGCCCAACTTGCCCACGGCGATGCCGCCGGCCTTGTTGGCCCAGCCCATCGATTCGGCCCACGGCAAGCCAATGGCGCGCGACACCGCCAACGTGGCCAATACCGTATCGCCGGCACCTGACACGTCGAACACTTCGTGCGCCTGCGCATCGATGTGGTCACGTCCCGCATCGGTAAACAATGTCATGCCCTGCTCGGACCGTGTCACCAGCAGGGCTTCAAGATCCAGATCGGCGCGCAGGCGTTGCGCGCGATCGGTAAGTTCGGCTTCGGAATTCCAGCGGCCCACGGCCTGCTGCATTTCGGCCCGGTTGGGCGTGACCAGGGTCGCGCCACGATAGCGCGAATAGTCGTCGCCCTTGGGGTCCACCAGCACCGGTATGCCTGCATGGCGCGCCATGGAGACCAACGTTTCGACGCGCGTCAGCACGCCCTTGGCGTAGTCGGACAACACCAGCACATCGTGGTTGGCCAGATGACGCGCCAGTGCGGCGTCCACGCTGTCCAGGGCGGCTTGCTCGGGATGCTGCTCGAAGTCCACGCGCAGCAATTGCTGCTGACGGCCCAGCACGCGCATCTTCAACGTGGTGTGCAGCGAGAGGTCGGCAATCAGATCGGCACGGATACCGGCTTCGGCGGACAAGCGGCGGATGCTGTCGCCCGCCTCGTCTTCGCCCAGCACGCCCACCAGGGTCACCTGCCCGCCCAGCGCCGCGACGTTGCGCGCGACGTTGGCGGCGCCGCCCAGGCGGTCTTCACGGCGCGCGACCCGCACCACGGGCACCGGTGCTTCCGGCGAAATGCGTTCGACTTCGCCAAACCAGTAGCGGTCCAGCATCACGTCGCCCACGACAAGGACGCGGCTTTGGGAAATGGCTTCGGCGGGAAAAGGCTTCATTCAAGTTCTTCCAGGCGGCGCGGCGCGTAGGTCTCCCAGGCGTTGCAGCCGGGACATTGCCAGTAAAAACGACGCGCTTGAAATCCGCAACTACGACACGCATAGCGGTCCAGGCGTTGCGTATGCTTGTGAATCAGGCTGCGCAGCAGCGTCAGGTCGGCGCCAGGCACCGGCCCGCCTTCCGCGCCGCTTTCCGGGTTGGCCAGTTCGGCTTCCAGCAGGCGGTCCAGGCCGAGCAAGGACGGATGGCTGCGCAACGCACCGCGCGCGAACGTCCACGCCACGTCAGCCCCCTGCTGCACGCGCAGTTCGCGAAACACCACGTTGAACAGGTCCAGCGACGCGTGCCGTTGATATTGCTTGAGCAGAAAATCAAGCCCCGCCACGACCTGATTGGCGGCGCGATAGTTGGCCAGAAGCGGCTCGGCCACCAGCCCGGCGAATTCCGGCGCGTCGGTCATGACCGATTCCAGATAAAGCCGCTCGCGCTTGGGGTCCTGTTCCAGCGACGCCAGGCGCGCACGCAGCATCGCCGTACGCACCTTGGCGCCCTTGCCCACCGCCGCATCGGTGGTGGACAAGGCATGGTCGGCGGCGTCCAGCGCTTTGTGCGCCGCGTCCACGTCGGCCGGCTTTGCCGACAGCGCGGTCTGCGCCTGCTCGCAGTAGTAATGCACAATTTGCGGGACAGGTTCATCAACCAGGCCCTGCAAGGTCTTGACCGCTTCGATTGCGCGCGGCCAGTCGTGTTCGGATTCAAAGATACGGATCAAGGAGCGCAGCGCCGGCAAGGCGTAGCGCGTGTCCTTGAGCTGTTCGAAACCGCTTTCGGCGCGGTCCAGCATGCCGGCCTTCAGGAAGTCCTGCGCCAGTTCATGCTGCGCATGTTCGCGCTCGGCCTCAGGCAGATCGGAACGGCTGAGCAGGCTTTGATGCACGCGGATGGCGCGTTCCATTTCGCCACGGCGACGGAACAGGCTGCCCAGCGCGAAGTGCAGTTCGGTTGTTTCCGGGTCCAGCTTGGCCACTTCGACGAAGGCGTCGATGGCACGGTCCGGCTCTTCGTTGAGCAGGAAGTTCAGCCCGCGGAAATAGGAATCGGGCAGGCTGCGCGTTTCGCGAAGCATTTGCCGGATGTCAAAGCGCGCGGCCAGCCAGCCCAGCGCGAACAACACCGGCACGAAAATCAGCCACCAAGGTTCAAAATCCACGTTTCGGGCTCTTGCTGTTATTCAGTGCGGGATGCGAGTGCGGCACGTACGGTGATCGGCGCGCCATCAAAGCGGCGACATCGGGGCAACGGCTTCGGGGGGCACGACGGGCGTGGTGCCGTTGACAGCGGCCTGGACGCGGTCCAGTTCGCGGCGCAAGCGCATGGCTTCGCGGCGGCGGCGCATGGCGGCGGGCACAGTCAGCAACAGGCCGAACAACGCGCCGGCAACGAACACGACCAGCATCACGACAATCAGCGGCACATCTTGCACGACGTAGTCAGCGTAGAACTTCACGGCGACCGGGTCGGTGTTCTTCAAGGCGAACATCAACACCGCAATAAACACGAGCAATCGCAGGGCCCAGACTAGATAGCGCATGACGCATGCTCCAGAGAATTCAAGACTGCCAATTGTAAGCGACGTCTTAAGCGTCCAAGAAAAAAAATCCCCGCAAAAGCGGGACGAATCCCAAGCGGAAAAAACAAAGCCCCTTGATTTCTCAAGGGGCCTGTTCTCGGTCCGATCTGCCCGTAGGCAGCCTTACTAGCCGATTCGTCAGTGCATGGCATGCAAACTTGCCATTGACGTCATCGGTTCACCCGATCCAGAAGACTGGGCGTCCTCGTCATTGCCGCCGACCAGGTCAACCCGTTCGCGCAATTCCTTGCCTGCCTTGAAGTGCGGTACCTGTTTACCAGGCACCAGCACCTGTTCGCCGGACTTCGGATTGCGGCCGATGCGGGGAGACCGCTGCGACAACGAGAAGCTGCCAAAGCCGCGAATCTCGATGCGCTGACCCGAGGCCAGGGCCTGGGTCATCGCATCCAGCACGGTCTTGACGGCGTAATCGGTGTCGCGGGCGGCCAGCTGAGGATAGCGGGCCGCCAAGGCGGCGATCAGCTCCGACTTGGTCACGAATTAACCGTCGTTGCGCTGTTGGTCCAGCTTGGCCTTCAGCAGCGCGCCGAGGTTGGTGGTGCCGGACGAAGCGCTGGCGTCGGACATGCGCTGGATCGTATCGGCGGTCTCGGCGTTGTCACGGGCCTTGATCGACAGTTGGATCGAACGCGTCTTGCGGTCGATGTTGACGATCATGGCTTCGATGTTGTCGCCGGCGTTCAGCACGGTGGTGGCATCTTCAACGCGACCCGAGGAGATCTCGGAAGCGCGCAGGTAGCCTTCAACGTCCACGGACAGCGTGACAACAGCGCCCTTGGCTTCGACGGACTTGATGGTGCCCGGAACAACCGCGCCCTTGTCAAACGTGGCGACGAAGTTGTTGAAGGGGTCGCCTTCCAGCTGCTTGATGCCCAGCGAGATGCGTTCCTTGTCGGTATCGATGCCCAGAACCACGGCTTCGATCTCGTCGCCCTTCTTGAAGTTGCGCACGGCTTCTTCGCCCGTTTCCGTCCAGGACAGGTCGGACAGGTGAACCAGGCCGTCGATGCCGCCAGGCAGACCAACGAACACGCCGAAGTCGGTGATCGACTTGATGGCGCCGCGGACCTTGTCGCCGCGCTTGAAGTTCGTGGCGAACTCTTCCCACGGGTTTTGACGGCACTGCTTCATGCCCAGCGAGATACGACGACGGTCTTCGTCGATTTCCAGGACCATGACTTCGACTTCTTCGCCCAGGGTAACAACCTTGCGCGGGTCGACGTTCTTGTTGGTCCAGTCCATTTCGGACACGTGGACCAGGCCTTCGATGCCGGCTTCGACTTCGACGAACGCGCCGTAGTCGGTCAGGTTCGTGACCTTACCGAACAGGCGGGTGCCTTGCGGGTAGCGACGAGCCAGGCCCACCCACGGGTCTTCGCCCAGCTGCTTGACGCCCAGCGAGACGCGGCTCTTTTCCTGGTCGAACTTGAGGACCTTGGCTTCGACTTCTTGACCCACTTGCAGAACTTCGGACGGGTGACGCACACGACGCCATGCCATGTCGGTGATGTGCAGCAGGCCGTCGATGCCGCCCAGGTCAACGAACGCGCCGTAGTCGGTGATGTTCTTGACCACGCCCTTGACCACAGCACCTTCGTGCAGGGTTTCGAGCAGCTTTTGACGTTCTTCGCCCATGCTGGCTTCCAGCACTTGGCGACGCGACAGCACAACGTTGTTGCGCTTGCGGTCGAGCTTGATGACCTTGAATTCGAGGGTCTTGCCTTCGTACGGGGTGGTGTCCTTGACCGGACGCAGATCCACCAGCGAACCGGGCAGGAACGCGCGGATGCCGTTGGTCATGACGGTCAGGCCGCCCTTCACCTTGCCGGTGATGGTGCCGGTAACCAGCTCGCCGTTTTCCAGGGCCTTTTCCAGTTGCAGCCAGGCCGACAGGCGCTTGGCGCGGTCACGCGACAGGATGGTGTCGCCGTAGCCGTTTTCCAGGGAATCGATGGCCACCGAGACGAAATCGCCGGGTTGCACTTCGAGCTCGCCCTGGTCATTCAGGAACTCTTCCAGGGGGATCAGCGCTTCGGACTTCAGGCCGGCGTTGACGACGACGAAATTATGGTCGACGCGCACGACTTCGGCGCTGATGACCTCGCCGGACTTCATGTCCTGGCTCTTGAGGCTTTGTGCGAAAAGGTCGGCGAAACTTTCGCCGCCGGTGGCGGTAGTGGAAACGGAAGACATGGGGTTGAAATCCATTGGGCCGAAATGGCCGTTAAGAACACACCGCAGCGGATTGCCCGCCACAGTGGAGTCAAAATACCTGCCTGCCGGTTTGCCCTGCGGGGTGGCCCGTGGGGGTTGCGCCTGGCGAGGACAGGGCCTAATCAAATAAAACTAGGCCCGGACGTTGTACGTTCGTAATACGTTGTACCGTCCGGGCGATTTTGCAGCGCAGAATCCGACAAATCGGCTATTTGCCTGGGCTTGTAGCCTCAGCTATCTGCCTTATTGCCGGCCTGCTGCCAAAAATCCAGTATTGCCTGCACCGTTTCTGCAATCGTCAAATCAGAGGAATCCAGTACGTGTGCGTCTGCTGCGGGAGCCAGCGGCGCCGTGGCGCGTTCGGTATCGCGGGCGTCTCGCTCGCGCATGTCTCGCAGAAGGTCGTCTAGATTAGCAGAAATTCCCTTTTCGATCAACTGCTTACGCCGCCTCTCGGCCCGGGCCACCACATCGGCAACCAGGAACACCTTCAGCGACGCGTCCGGGAAGACCACGGTGCCCATGTCGCGGCCGTCGGCGACCAGCCCGGGAGGCCGCCGAAACGCGCGCTGGCGCTCCAGCAGCGCCCGGCGCACGCCCGGAAACGCGGCGATACGAGAAGCGAAATTACCGACTTCCTCGCGCCGGATGTCGTGCCCGACATCGACGCCGGCCAGGTATACGTGCGGGCCGTCAAAGCGGACGTCCAGCGTTTCGGCCACGCGCGCCACACCGGGCTCATCGTCGACGGACACGCCTTGGTTCAAGGCTGCCAGGGCGGTCAGGCGGTACAGCGCGCCACTGTCCAGCACTGCCCATCCCAGCGCCTTGGCAACGCGATGAGCCACCGTGCCCTTGCCGGACGCGGTGGGGCCATCGATCGTGATGACGGCGGCAAAAGAGTCAGTCAATGAAGAGGAAGTCATGGTGAAAGTGCGCTAGGCCGACACGAGGCTTGCGTAAACATCAAAATAACCCGGGAACGTCTTGCTGACGCAACCCGGGTCCAAAATTCGAACGGCGGCGGGCCCGAAAGCCGCCAATGAAAAGCACATGGCCATGCGGTGATCGTCCCACGTGCCAATGTGCGCGTCGCGCCAGGCGTCCTGGGCCGGCGGGATGACCCGTAGCCAGTCGGGCCCGGATTCCACCGTTGCCCCCAGCTTTTCAAGCTCGGTCTGCATCGCATGAATGCGGTCCGTTTCCTTGACGCGCCAGCTGCCGATGTTACGCAGCCGGCAAGGGCCGTCGGCATACAAGGCCAGCGCCGCAGCCGTCATGGCCGCGTCCGGAATCAGGTTGAAGTCGGTATCGAAGGCCTTCAGACGCGCCCCGTCCGCCACGCTTACGCCGGCAACCTCGATCCAATCGGGCCCGTAGGTGACCGTGGCGCCCATTTGCGCCAGCGTGTCGGCGAAGGCGACATCGCCCTGAATGCTGTCCGCGCCCACGCCGGTCACGCGCAACGGGCCGCCGCCGATCGCGCCCAGCGCAAGAAAGTAGGACGCTGTCGAGGCATCGCCTTCGACCGCGATCTGGCCCGGGCTACGGTAGCCCGCCCCGCCTTCGATCACGAAGCGGCTCCAGCCGTCGCGCTGCACCTGCACGCCAAACCGCGCCATCAGGTTCAGCGTGATTTCGATGTAAGGCTTGGAGATCAGCTCGCCCACCACTTCGATGGTCACGGGCTTGCCACTGCTGCCGGCCTGCAACGGCGCGGCGAGCAACAAGGCCGTCAGGAACTGACTGGAAACCGAGCCCTGCACGCGCGTAACCGCCTCGTCGGCGATCTGGCCGCGGCCGATATGCAGCGGCGGATAGCCGGGCTGGCCCAGATAATCGATGCGGGCGCCCAGCGCATTCAGGGCATCCGCCAGATCACCAATGGGCCGTTCATGCATGCGCGGCACGCCCGACAGTCGGTAGTCACCGCCCATCAGCGCCAACGCGGCGGTCAGCGGACGGATCGCAGTGCCCGCATTGCCCATGAAAAGATCCGCGCTTTCCACCGGGAAACGACGCACGCCCTCTACCGTGACGCGACCGGCATCCAGGTCGGACACCTGCACGCCCAATTGGCGCAAGGCGCCAAGCATGACGCGCGTGTCATCGGAATCCAGCAGCCCGGTGATCAGCGTGCTGCCTTCGGCAATGGCCGACAACAGCAACACGCGGTTGGAAATACTTTTTGAACCGGGCAAGGCCATTACGCCGTGCGCCTGCCGCACGCGCGGCAGGTCCAGATAAGGCAAAGCGCCCATGTCAGTTACTCCTGTTGCCACTTGCGGCGCGCCTGGGCCGCAGTGTCCAGCAAAGCCAGCAAGGCCGCGTCGTCGCCATTGGCAATGGCGCGTTCGGCTCGGTCCAGCACGGCGCGCACCTCGGCAAGCTCGGCCAGCATCGCGTCGCGATTGGATAAAAAGATATCGCGCCACATCTCGGGCGAACCCGCCGCGATGCGCGTGAAATCGCGAAACCCACTACCCGCCAGTTCAAGGCGCGTGCGGGCATCGGCGGCCGTGGCCACCTGCTCCATATAGACGGCGGACAGCAGATGCGGCAGGTGGCTGACCGACGCAAGCACGCGGTCGTGCGCGTCGGCGTCCATGTCGATGACGCAGGCGCCGCAGGCTTGCCACGCACGACGCACCAGCGCGATGGACGCGGCGCTGTTCTGCGGCAACGGCGTCAAGATGACGGTGCGGCCGCGATACAGCGAGGCATCGGCGGCGTCGGGGCCCGTGCGCTCGGCGCCGGCAATCGGGTGCCCCGGCACGAAGCGCCCGATTTGCTCGCCCAACGCTTGGCGCGCCGCATCGACCACTTCGGCCTTGGTGCTGCCCGCATCGGTGACGACGGTGTTGGCGCCCAGATGGGGAAGCATCCGCGACAACACGTTTTTCAGGCCACCGACCGGTGTGGATAGAAGAACCAGATCCGCGCGTGCGACGGCATCTTCGGCGCTGACCGCTTCGTCGATCAGTCCCAGCTCAACAGCGCGCGCCAGCGATGCGGCGTTACGCCCCACGCCCAGCACGCGCCCCACCTGCCCTGCCTGGCGCAGCGCGGCGGCAAACGAACCACCGATCAAGCCCACACCCACCACGGCCAATACAGGAATCAGGGGGCCAGCGGCCCCCTGATCGGAAGAAGGTAACGCGTCGTTCATGTGGCCAGGATGTCGGTCAGGGCATCAATAAAGCGGGCGTTCTCTTCAGGCAGCCCGATCGACACACGCAACCATTCCGGCAGGCCATCGCCCGCGACGGGACGAACGATTACGCCACGCTTGAGCAATTCCAGATTGATGCGGGGCGCGTCGCCCACGTGCACCAGCACGAAATTGCCGAAGCTGGGCACATAGCGCAGCCCAAGCCGATCGAAGGCGGTGCAAAGCTGCGCCTTGCCCGACTTGTTCGATGCGTAGGCTTCTTCCAGGTAGGCCGCATCGCCCAAGGCGGCGATCGCCGCTGCCTGTGCCAACGTGTTCACGTTGAACGGCTGACGCACGCGATTAAGCAAGTCGGTCAACGGCGGTTGCGACACCGAAAAGCCCACCCGCAACCCCGCCAGCCCATAGGCCTTGGAGAACGTACGAGAAATGATCAGGTTCGGGAAACGGCGTGCCAGCGCGGTGCTGTCGAAGCGATATTCCGGATCCAGGTATTCGTTGTAGGCCTCGTCCAGCACCACGGTGACGCGATCGCCGTGAGCAGCGTGCACGCGCTCCAGGAAAGACGCAATCTTGTCGCCAGGCACGAACGTACCGGTGGGATTGTTCGGGTTGGCAATGAACAGCAAGCGCGTGTCGTCGGCAATGGCGTCGAACATGGCGTCAAGGTCATGACCGTAGTCTTTTGCCGGCACCACGATGTGGCGCGCACCGCGCGCTTGCGTGGCAAGCCGATAGACCGCAAACGAATGTTGCGCGTAGACGGCCGACGAGCCCGGCTCCAGCAGCGCCAATGCCGCGATTTCCAGGATGTCGTTCGAGCCGTTGCCCAACGTGATCCAGTTCATCGGCACGCCATAGCGTTCGGCCAGCGCGGCCTTCAGATCGAAGCCGTTGGGGTCCGGATAACGCGCCAGGGACTCGGCTGCGGCCAACATCGCGGCGCGCGCCGACTTGGGCATGCCCAAGGGGTTTTCGTTAGAGGCCAGCTTGACGATGCCCGCCGGATCCAGCCCGAATTCACGGGCCAGTTCTTCAATGGGCTTGCCCGCCTGATAGGGCGCAATGGCGCTGACGTGCGCCGGGGCAACGAGGGGCTTGGATGCGGTGGTCATGGTGTGGGCTCACGGCGCCGGGTACGAACCCAGCACCTTCAGGTAGGCAACCTGCGCCTGCAACGTGGCAAGCGCGCGCTGAACGTTCGGATCATTACGATGACCCAGGACGTCTACGTAAAAATAATATTCCCACTGGCCGGTGCGCGCGGGGCGCGACTCGAAGCGGGTCATTGACACGCCGTTGTCCGCCAGGGGCGCCAGCATTTCGTAGACGGCGCCGGCGCGGTTGGGCACGGCCAGGATCAGGCTGGTCTTGTCCTTGCCGCTGACCAGCGGCTGGATATTGCCGATAGCCAAGAACCGGGTGCGGTTGTGCGGATCGTCCTGAATGCCGGCCGCGATGACTTGAAGATTCCAGGCGGGCGCGGCCACTTCACCGGCAATCGCCGCGATGGTCGGGTCGCCCGCCGAGGCGCGCGCCGCTTCGGAGTTGCTGGACGCGGCAACCCGTTCCACATCGGGATAGTTGCGTGTCAGCCAACCCTGGCACTGCGCCAGCGCTTGCGGATGCGCGGAAATGGTCTTGATGCCGTCCATGGTGCCCGACTGCGACATCAGGCAATGGCGGATCACCAGCGAGCGCTCGCCCAGGATCGTCAGCGGCGTATTCAGCAGCAGATCCAGGCTGCGGTTGACGGCGCCTTCGGTGGAGTTTTCCACCGGCACCATGCCCACATCGGCCTGCCCGCCCTCGACGGCGCGGAACACCTCGTCAAACGACGCGCAAGGCAGCTTCTGAACGGCGTGGCCAAAATGCTCCAGCGCCGCCTGCTCGGAAAACGAACCTTGCGGGCCCAGGTAGGCAACTGTCATGCCACGTTCCAGGCCTCGGCAGGCCGAGATGATTTCGGTCCAGACCGACGCCACGCCCGCATTCGGAAACGGGCCGGGGTTGATCTGCTGCAAGCGGCGGATGACTTCGGCCTCGCGCTCGGGGCGCAGCACCGGGCCATCGGCTTGTGCGGCGTGCTTGGCTTCGCCGACTTCCAGTGCGGCGCGGGCGCGCTGCGACAGCAGGTCGAGGATCTGCGCGTCCAGCGCATCGATGCGTTCGCGCAAGGGGCGCAACTTGCGTTGCAGGTCTTCATCCATAGCGGCGCTCGAATTCCTTCAGGTACTCGACCAACGCTTCAACCCCCGCAAGAGGTACGGCGTTGTAGATGGACGCGCGCATGCCGCCCACGCTCTTGTGACCCTTCAGTTGGGTCAGCCCCGCCGCATCGGCGCCTTGCAGGAAGGTGTCGTTGAGCGATTCGTCGCGCAGCACAAACGGCACGTTCATGCGCGAACGCACGGGCGCGTGAATGGGATTGCGGTAGAACCCACTGCTGTCCAGGTAGCCGTACAGCAGATCGGCCTTGGCCTTGTTCGCGGCTTCCATGCCCGCCACGCCGCCGTTGGCCTTGACCCACTTGAACACCAGGCCCGCGACATAGATCGCGAAGGTAGGCGGTGTGTTGTAGCGCGAATGTTCGGCGGCCACGTTGGCGTAGTCGAACGCCGACGGGCAGATGGGCAAGGCGTGGCCGATCAGGTCGCGGCGGGCGATGACCATGGTCACGCCTGCCGGGCCTGCGTTTTTCTGCGCGCCGGCATACACCATGCCGCAGCGCGTGACGTCCATGGGCCGGGACAGGAAATGCGACGACGCATCCACCACCAGCGGCACATCGGGCGCGCCCAGCGCGGCGGTGTCGGGCCAGTCCATGAACTCGACGCCGCCAATCGTTTCGTTGCTGCAAAGATGCAGGTAGGCCGATTCCTGGCGCACGTTCCAGGTGTCGACCGGCGGCACCCAGGTCAACGGCGCCTGCTCGCGGCCATCCAGCTGGATGGCTTGCTCGCTGCTGGCCGCCACGTGGGTGCTGCCGTAGCGAGCCGCTTCCTTGTACGAACGCTTGGACCAATGGCCCGTCACGACGAAGTCGGCGGCCGGCGTGCCCCGGCGCCCCATGAGATTCATGGGGACGATGGCGTTCTCCCCGGAACCCCCGCCTTGCATGAACATGACCGCGTAATCAGCGGGCAAGCCCAGCAGATCGCGCAAATCGGATTCAGCTTCGTCGCAGATCTGCACGAAGTGCTTGCCGCGATGGGACATTTCCATCACCGACATGCCACTGCCATGCCAATCCAGCATCTCAGCTGCTGCTTGCTGCAATACCACCTCGGGCAAGGCCGAGGGGCCTGCCGAGAAGTTCCAGGGGCGGGCCATTATTGCTCCGTAGGTTCCGTCGAATCCGTCGAGTCCGCTGCGCCGTTGCTATCGTCGCCGCCTTCCGTCTGACCGTCTTCGGCCTGAACGTCGTCGTCCAGTTCGCCGTCGTCGTCCGCGTCGCTTTCCACAACACGACGCACGCCGGACAGCGTGCTGCCGTCGTCAACGTTGATCAACGTAACGCCCTGCGTGGCGCGACCCATTTCGCGGATTTCCGCGACACGGGTACGCACCAGCACGCCGCCGGTGGTGATCAACATGATTTCGTCGGTCGGGTTGACCAGCACCGCGCCCACCACCTTGCCGTTACGCGAGGTGGTCTGGATGGCGATCATGCCCTTGGTGCCACGGCCGTGGCGCGTGTATTCGCCGATCGGGGTGCGCTTGCCGTAACCGTTTTCGGTTGCGGTCAACACGGTCTGCGTTTCGTCGCCGGCCACCAGCAGCGCGATGACGGTCTGCGTTTCTTCCAGCATCATGCCGCGCACGCCGCGGGCGTTGCGGCCCATCGGACGGACGTCGTTTTCGTCAAAGCGCACGGCCTTGCCCGAATCCGAGAACAGCATGACGTCGTGCTTGCCGTCCGTGAGGTCGGCGCCGATGAGGTAGTCGCCGTCGTCAAGGTCCACGGCAATGATGCCGGCCTTGCGCGGGTTGGAGAAGTCGGACAGCGGGGTCTTCTTGACCGTACCGCGCGAGGTCGCCATGAAGACGTAGTGATCTTCGCTGAATTCCTTGACCGGCAGCACCACCGTGACCTTCTCGCCATCAGCCAGCGGGAACATGTTGACGATCGGCTTGCCGCGCGAGTTGCGCGTGCCTTGCGGCACTTCCCAGACCTTCAGCCAGTACACACGGCCGCGGTTCGAGAAGCACAGGAGGTAATCGTGCGTGTTCGCGATGAACAGCTGGTCGATCCAGTCGTTTTCCTTCATCGCCGTGGCTTGCTTGCCGCGTCCACCGCGCTTTTGCGAACGGTATTCGGACAGCGGCTGGCTCTTGATGTAGCCACCGTGCGACAGGGTCACGACCATGTCGGTCGGCGTGATCAGGTCTTCGGTGTCGAGCTCGGTCGCATTCAGTTCGATTTCCGAACGGCGCGAATCCTTCGTGTTCGTCGAGAATTCGGCCTTGATGGCCTGAAGCTCGTCGCTGATGATGGTCGTGATGCGCTCGGGGCGTGCCAAGATGTCGAGCAGGTCGGCGATGGTGGACATGATGTCCTTGTATTCGCCAACGATCTTGTCCTGCTCAAGCCCGGTCAGGCGTTGCAGGCGCATGTTCAGGATTTCCTGAGCCTGCGTGTCGCTCAAACGGTACAGGCCGTCGCCTTGAAGACCGAACTCGTCGCCCAGGTCATCCGGACGGAAGGCCGCGCGGCCTCCCGGCGTGTCGCCATCGGCGCGCGAGAGCATGTCGCGAACCAGCGACGAATCCCACGATTTGGCCATCAATTCCTGGCGCGCGACGGGAGGCGTCGGCGCGGCCTTGATGATCGTGATGAAGTCGTCGATGTTTGCCAGCGCAACGGCCAGGCCTTCCAGCACGTGGCCGCGTTCGCGAGCCTTGCGCAACTGGAACACCGTGCGGCGCGTGACCACTTCGCGGCGATGCTGCAGGAAGTAGTCGATCATTTGCTTCAGGTTGAGCAGGCGCGGCTGGCCATCGACCAGTGCCACCAGGTTCATCCCGAAGGTGTCTTGCAACTGCGTATTCTTGTACAGGTTGTTCAGCACAACCTCGGGCACTTCACCGCGCTTGAGCTCGATGACCAGGCGCATGCCGTCCTTGTCGGACTCGTCGCGAATATCGGAGATGCCTTCGATCTTCTTGTCGTTGACGAGTTCGGCGATACGTTCCTGCAGCGTCTTCTTGTTGACCTGGTAGGGGATGGCGTCGATGACGATGGCTTGGCGGTTGCCCTTTTCCATGTCTTCGAAGTGCGTCTTGGCGCGCATGATGACGCGACCGCGACCCGTGCGATAACCCTCGCGCACGCCGGACATGCCGTAAATGATGCCGCCCGTGGGGAAGTCCGGCGCCGGGATGATCTCGATGAGTTCATCGACCGTGCAGGCCGGATTGCGCAGGCAGTACAGGCAGCCGTCGACCACTTCCTGCAAGTTGTGCGGCGGGATATTGGTGGCCATGCCCACGGCAATGCCAGAGCTGCCGTTCACCAGCAGGTTGGGCAGGCGCGAAGGCAACAGCAGCGGTTCTTGTTCGCTGCCGTCATAGTTGGGGCCGAAGTCCACCGTCTCCTGGTCGATGTCGGCCAGCAGCTCGTGGGCGATCTTCGCCAGGCGGATTTCGGTGTACCGCATCGCCGCGGCGTTATCGCCGTCGATGGAGCCGAAGTTACCTTGGCCGTCCACAAGCATGTAGCGCATGGAGAAATCCTGCGCCATGCGGACGATGGTGTCGTACACGGATTGGTCACCGTGGGGGTGGTATTTACCGATTACATCCCCGACGATACGCGCCGACTTCTTGTAAGCGCGGTTCCAATCGTTGTTCAGCTCATGCATCGCGTAGAGCACGCGCCGGTGGACGGGCTTGAGCCCATCCCGCACATCCGGTAGCGCCCGCCCAACGATCACGCTCATTGCGTAATCGAGGTAACTGCGGCGCATCTCTTCTTCCAGCGAAACCGGAAGCGTCTCCTTGGCAAAGGAATCCATATATATAACGACAGAATCGTGTAAGGAGGAACCCGGGCCGGGTAAACAGGAAATTCTATCATTCGATTTCGTTCCCGTTTGCCCGGCTTGCTTGCGGTGTGCCGCAAGGCGTCGGCCCGGGTGGCCGGTCGGACAGGTCCTTGGACCGCCGGGCCACGCCCTCCGCCCCTGTTGTCAAAAACCAACATGGAAAACCGAACGAGCGCCGAAAACGCCGTATCCAGCATTAATGCGCCTCTCCAGGGAAGCCAAAGGTGCCCAAATGCCTTAAGATTGTTTCCAGCACGCAGGAAACCCAGTAGCTAATCCTTTGAACCAGCTCTTGGCGTTGCTATACTGGCCCCGTTTTCCTGATATGCGGCGGGGGTTCGCTGCGAGTCACTTATCCAGCTTCAAGCTCAACGAGGAGAAACATGAACAAACCCTCCAAATTCGCTCTGGCGCTCGCCTTCGCCGCCGTCACGGCCTCTGGTGTAGCTTCCGCGCAAACCGTGGACAACTGGCGCAACCCGTTCGGTAACGTTTGGAAAAACGGTACGAACGAACTGTGCTGGCGCGATGCTTTCTGGACCCCTGCCACCGGTATCCCCGGTTGCGACGGTGTCCCGGTTGCACAACAGAAGGCGAAGCCGGCCCCGATGGCGGCAAAGGTCGTGTTCAATGCTGACACGTTCTTCGACTTCGACAAGTCGACCCTGAAGCCCGAAGGTCGTCAGCTGCTGGATCAAGTCGCCCAGCAAGCTCGCGGTATCGAGCTGGAAACCATCATTGCTGTTGGCCACACCGATTCGATCGGTACTGACGCCTACAACCAGAAGCTGTCCGAGCGCCGCGCCGCTTCGGTCAAGACCTACCTGGTCAGCAAGGGTATCGACCCCAACCGTATCTACACGGAAGGTAAGGGCGAGTCGAACCCGATCGCTTCCAACAAGACGAAAGAGGGCCGCGCCCAAAACCGTCGCGTTGAAATCGAAATCGTGGGTAGCCGCAAGTAATTGCCGGACTAGCTACAATAAGGGGCCTCGCATAGCGAGGCCCTTTTTTTCGCCCGTCATGCACCGGCTTGGTGCCATGGCCTGCGGCTTGCCTCGCCCTTGGGCGTCAGCCGCCCCTCTATATATATAGCGTCGCCTTTCGCTGGACCTTCCCATGACCACGCAAATTCACGACTCCGACCGCCCTGCCGTCAACGCCGACCAAGCCGAACTGGACAAGTTCAGCGCCCTGGCCAGCCGCTGGTGGGATCCCGAAAGCGAGTTCAAGCCGCTGCATGCCATCAACCCGCTACGGCTGGAATGGATTCAGGAATGTGCGGGCAACCTGGCGGGCAAGAAAGTGCTGGACGTCGGTTGCGGCGGAGGCATCCTGGCTGAAGCCATGGCGCGCGGCGGCGCGGAAGTCACGGGTATCGACCTGGCGGACAAGTCCCTTAAAGTGGCTCGCTTGCACGGATTGGAATCGGGCGTAAAGGTGGAATACCGCAACGTGCCGGTTGAAGAGTTGGCTGTCGAACAGCCCGGCCAGTACGACGTGGTCACCTGCATGGAAATGCTGGAACACGTGCCGGACCCGGCGTCCATCGTGCGCGCCTGCTCAACGCTGGTCAAACCGGGTGGCTGGGTGTTCTTTTCGACACTGAATCGCAACGCCAAGGCCTTCCTCTTCGCTATCATTGGCGCCGAATATGTTCTGCGACTGCTGCCGCGCGGCACGCACAGCTACGACCAGTTCATCAAGCCCAGCGAACTGTCCGCCGCCGCCCGCGCTGCCCAGCTTGAGCCGGTCAGCATGCGGGGCATGGAATACAACCCGATTACACAGATCTACTCGCTGTCGTCCGACACCTCGGTCAACTACCTGATGGCTACCCGCAAATGAGCGCCCTGATCCTGTTTGATTTCGACGGCACCCTGGCCGACACCGCCCCCGATCTGGCCGCCGCCGCCAACCAGCAGCGCACGCGTCGCGGCCTGGAGCCCATGCCGTATGAAGCCTTGCGTCCGGTAGCGTCGCAAGGCGCGCGTGGCCTGCTTCGGGTGGCGCTGGACCTGGCGCCCGGCGATCCGGATTACGAGCCGACCCGCCTCCAGTTCCTGGAAGACTACGCGGCCAGCTCCACGGTGCACAGCAAGCTGTTTCCCGGCATCGAGCAATTGCTGGCGAATATTCGCGAACGCGGCCTGTCGTGGGGCATCGTCACCAATAAAGTGACGTATCTGACGCTGCCCATCGTCGAGTTCCTGGATCTGACCCGCGACAGCGCCGTGCTGGTCTGCGGCGACACCACCGCCCACGCCAAGCCGCACCCGCTGCCCCTGCAACATGCGGCTCGTGAAGCCGGGTTTGCCACGGACCGCTGCGTCTACGTGGGCGACGACCTTCGCGATATTCAGGCGGCGCACGCCGCGGGCATGCCCGCCGTGGCAGCCGCGTACGGGTACGTGGGCGAAGACGACGACATCATCAGCTGGCAGGCCGAAACCTGCGCCAATACCCCGGAAGAGCTCTGGGCCGCCATCCAACCGTTGCTGCCCAGCGACGTGCGCTGAAGCGGGCTGGTGGCGGACCCAGGGTCCGCCGCCTTTCACGACCGGCCTCACTCGACCGGCCTCACTCGACCGGCCTCACTCGACCGGCCTCACTCGATCGGCCTGTCCCAATCGGCCTGGCCCGATCGGCGTCCCCCAATCGGCCTGTCCCGGCCGGCCTGTCCCCATCGGCCTGTCCCCATCGGCCTCTCCCTTCAGCCTCTCCCTTCAGCCTCTCCCTTCAGCCTCTCCCTTCAGCCTCTCCCCTCAGCCTGCCTGATTCATCCCCCCTTACGCGCCGCCTCCCGATCGCCCTACTCGCGCTGATCATCCCAAGCGTCCCGTCCGGCCCGGGGCTGCGCTGGTATTAGCGCTGGTATTAGTTGATCGGTGCGAACAATCTTTCCGCGCGTGCCTGCTTTATCCCGATTTCGAACTCCCTTAAAGTGTGAACCATCCCCGGCAATCAGGAACTTCCCGATAACCGACTCGGCCTTTGCCGGCGCAGGACTGCGGTTTTATCCGCCCCGCTTCCTTCACCGCACACGCATCACCGCACACGCTTTACCGCACACGCCTTTCCGCAGGCGGACATAGCGCCGCCAGCAGCGCGCCACGCTAATTCCGCGGCGCATACCTGACCTTTTCGACCACAACGCCCTGCCCCCGCGCGCCGCCAGTCGGCATCGCGCTAGAGGAATGCCTATGCTTTTGCCCATCCTGCTACTTTCCGCCGCCGGTTTCACCATCCTGACCACCGAATTCCTGATCGTCGGCCTCTTGCCCGGCCTGGCCCGCGATCTGGATGTGACCGTTTCACAGGCAGGCCTGCTGGTCACGCTGTTTGCTTTCACGGTTGCCGCCACGGGTCCCTTATTGACGGCCTTGATGGCCAACGTAGAGCGCAAACGCCTGTTTATCGGCGTCTTGGCGTTGTTCGGCGTGTCAAACGCCGTAGCCGCCATAGCGCCAAACATCTGGGTCATGGCCGTGGCCCGCTTCGTGCCGGCCTTGGCTTTGCCCGTATTCTGGTCGCTGGCCAGCGCCACCGCCGTTGAACTGGTGGGCCCCGCGCGTGCCGGCCGAGCCATCTCGCTGGTCGCCTTCGGTATCGTGGCGGCCACCGTGTTCGGCATCCCGATCGGCGTGCTGATATCGGACGCTTTCGGTTGGCGTGCCGCGTTCTGGGTGCTGTCCGGCGTGGCGTTCGCCAAAGCCCTGCTGCTGCTGCTGACCTTTCCCAGCACCCGTATCCGCGCCGACAGCGTCAAGCTGGTGACACAGCTACGCATCCTGCGCGACCCGATCGTGCTGGGCCATGTTGTGCTGTCGCTGCTGGTGTTTACCGGCATGTTCACGGCCTACACCTATTTGGCCGATATGCTTGAGCGGCTGGCAGGGTTCAACGGCCAGATCGTGGGCTGGACAATGATGGCGTTTGGCGCCGTGGGCTTGATCGGCAACACGCTGGGCGGCCGCATGGTGGACCGCAGCCCCCTGGGTGCAACGGCGCTGTTTTCTTCCATGATGGCGGCCGGACTGGTGTTCGTCGCGCCGGTGATGCAATCGCACGGTTTGCTTGCGGTGGCCCTGGGGCTCTGGGGTATCGCCCAGGCGGCGCTGTTTATTGTGTGCCACGTCCGGCTCATGAAGGCGGCTCCGCAGGCGCCGGCCTTTGCCGCGTCGCTGAATATTTCCGGCGCCAATATCGGCATCGGGCTGGGCGCCGTGGTGGGCGGCCATGTCATCGATAACTATGGGCTGGCATCGTTGGGCTGGGCGGCCGCGCTGATCGTGGCGATTTCCGTGGGCTTGGCGCTGGCGCTGATGGCGTCTTCACGCGGCCGCGCGCCCGCGGAACCTGCGTGCGCAAACGCCGTCTAAGCCGAGTAAGACACTGGCCGAAACCGCTGTCGCCCCCACGCCACGCCTTGTTTGGCAGGCATGTGGACAGTACAGCAGGCTATGGCATTTACCAGTACAATAGAAAGTTCTTGGGGCCGATCCGGATTCGACGTGGGTCGCGAAACAACTCAGGGCATGCCGAGCACCAGTTCGCTCGTTAAACCACTGGAAACACTACAAACGCCAACGACGAGCGTTTCGCTCTCGCCGCTTAAGCGGTGAGCCGCTGCACTGATCTGTCCTTGGGTCAGGCGGAGGAAGGCAACTTCCTAGGGGGGTAACCCTCGAACCGCAGCAGCGACATTCACAAGGAATCGGTCTGCGCTGGGGTCACACGGCTCAGATTTAAATTACGTGAATCGCTTTGGTCCGGCCTGTCGGTTGGCTAAGTCCAAAGTTAAAACTAAATAAATCGACTACGCATGTAGAACTGATTGCAGAGGGCTTGCGGACGGGGGTTCAATTCCCCCCGGCTCCACCAAATACCCTTGATGCCGGTTTTTCTGATTTTCGACATTTTGATTTTCAGGAATAACGTTTTTGCCGAAAGGCACATTACTGACCGGCACTGACCGCTAGACGCAAAAAGCCGCTCGACATATCGTCGAGCGGCTTTTTCTTTTGGGATTTCCGAAACGGTTTGGCCGATCAACCCGCCGCCTTCGTCGCTAAATGGCGGTCCAGCGCGGCTCGGGCCCGCTGCGCATACGCGGGATCCGCGCGTTCATCCAGAATCTGCCCAAGGTGACGAAGCTGGCCCTCGGTAATGCCCACATTCATGCTGATGCGCATGTGCGCCTGTAACTGCGGTTCAGTGCCCGGCAGTGCCGACAGCATTGCCACCGTGGCGAGCTCCCGGCTTTGCCAATCCAGATTGTCGCGTTCAAAAATATCGCCGAACAGATGCGCACGCAGGTATTCGTTGGCGACGGGTGCGAAGTCGAACAGCGGCCCCGCCACCTCCCCGCCCGACAGCTTGGTTTGATTGGCGGTGCCCGCCGCAAGCAAGGCGTCGCCTTTCGGGATGGGACGGCTGGGTTCGGTGCCGGGTGCGTCGTTGATGCCGCGCTGCTTGCGCGCCTGTTGCACTTTCATCAACTCGCCCAGGGCGTTCAGGCTGCGCGGGAATCCGGCGTACGCGTAGAGCTGCACCAGCACTTCCTTGGCGTCGCTAAGCGTCATGCCGGCATCCAAGCCTTGATTTAAAGCGGCGTTCAGCTTGCCCAGGTCGCCGGCGGCTGCAAAAGCCGCAATCGGCACAATCGCTTGTTGACGGATAGAAAGCGTCTGGTCGGTAAGCGAAGACGCGGTTTGTGCGGGGGACATGGGTGGGGACTCCTGTGGATTCGCGGCGGACCGGGCGGTCGGGGTGGGCGGCGCGGTCGGGGTGGGCGGAGCAGCCTGGACGCCCGTGCAAGCCAGGCTCAGGCTCATCGCCAATGCGCGGCCATAACCCCGCGTAGCGGCGGATTTAGCGCGCGTTATATTGTTCATCGCTGACTTTTTCCATCCAGGTCACGTTCTTGCCTTGAGCCGTGCCGGTGACCGCAAGGTGGGTCATCGCGGTGTGGGGCGCCGCGCCGTGCCAGTGCTTGACATTGGGCGGGCACCAGACCACGTCGCCTGGGTGTATCTCTTGCACGGGGCCGCCCCATTCCTGAGTGAGGCCCACGCCCGACACCACGACCAGGCGTTGGCCCGCGGGGTGCGTATGCCAGGCGGAACGCGAACCGGGCTCGAAGGTGACCAAGCCGCCCGACGCGTTGATGTGCGCGTCGGCCGGCCAGACCGGATCCACCCGCACAGGTCCGGTGAAGTAATCCTCGGGCCCGGCCATCGAAGGCTGACTGCCCGCGCGCGTTAGCTGTTGGCTGCCTTTGGCCGGCTTGGATTCGAGCGCTTCGGCGGGGCCCGCGCCGCTCGCAGGGCCCGCGGAACCCGCGGAACCCGTGTGCAGCGCCGCCAGGCAGATGGCTGTTTTACAAAGCGTGTTCATGGATGGGTCCTGTTCTGTGTTGGAAAGGCGGCGCAATGCCGTTGCGCCGATCGCTTTTTCACACTGTATGATCCGAATCATTAGCTGAGAAGACTGCAAAATACGCACACACCGGTGTACAAAATTCACCAATGGCGAAAGGAAACCTGAACGACCTGCAAGCTTTCGTGGCCGTGGCTCGCGAACGCAGCTTTACCCGGGCGGCTGCGCAACTGGGCGTGTCGCGCTCTGCGCTCAGCCATGCCATGCTTGCCCTGGAAGCGCGCCTGGGCGTGCGCCTATTGACGCGCACCACCCGCAGCGTTTCCACCACCGAGGCCGGCAAGCGGCTGCTGGACGTGCTGGCGCCCAGGCTTGGCGAGATCGAGCAGGAGCTGGCTTCGCTGAGCGCGATGCGTGACAAACCAGCTGGCACGGTGCGCATCACGGCGCACGACCACGCCATCGCCACGGTGCTTTGGCCACGGTTGGCGCCCTTGCTGAAGCAATATCCCGACATCCAGATCGAGTTCAGCGTGGATTACGCGTTCACGGATATTGCCGCGCATCGTTTTGATGCGGGCGTGCGCGTGGGCAACCGGGTGGATAAGGACATGATCGCGGTACGCATCGCGCCCGAACTGCGCATGGCTGTAGCGGGATCTCCGGAATATCTGGCGGGCAAGCCGCTGCCGACCACACCGCATGAGCTGACCGAGCATCGCTGCGTGAACTTGCGCCTTCCCACCCATGGCGGCCTGTATGCCTGGGATTTTGAAAAGAATGGGCAGGCTTTGAATGTCCGCGTTGATGGCCAGACCGTGTTCAACAACACCTTCCTGATGCTGCAAGCGGCGCTGGACGGTCTGGGCCTGGCGTACGTTCCGTTTGACTTGATGAAGCCGCATATCGACAGCGGCCGCCTGATCCCGGTGCTTGAGGATTGGTGGCCCCAATTTCCCGGCTACCACCTCTACTACGCCAGCCGACGCCAGATCTCGCCTGCGCTGGCGCTCGTGATCGAAGCGCTGCGTTACCGGGCCGACGACGCGCAGCCGTAGCGCCGCCCCGCAGCAAACCCTTCCGCGCCCGCTCACAAAGTTGGCTTTTTTGCGTCTTAACAACGGGCCACGACACCTCGCGGTCGTCATCCCCTGCGTCTCGGAATATTGCAGTTACAGACATAATCCGTCACATATTACGAATACTTTCACGACATAATGGACGCCACCACGCTCTGGGGAGGGTCATCTTGTGATGAAAGTCCTATCCATCTTTGGGACCCGTCCCGAAGCAATCAAGATGGCACCGCTGGTCACCGCGCTTGGCAAAGAGCCACAGATACAGAGCGTGGTTTGCGTGACCGGCCAGCACCGCGAGATGTTGGACCAGGTCCTGGCGCTGTTTGACCTGCGCGCCCAGCACGACCTGGACGTCATGGTCCCCAACCAAACGCTCAACGGCCTGTATGCGCGGCTGATCGCAAGCGTGGACAGGGTACTGGACGCGGAGCAGCCCGACTGCGTACTGGTGCACGGCGACACCAGCACCGCGTCGGCGTGTGCGCTGGCATCTTTCCACCGGCGCGTGCGCATCGGCCACGTCGAAGCCGGTTTGCGCACCGGCAATCTGGCGATGCCGTTCCCGGAAGAGATGAACCGGCGCGTCGTCGATGCCGTGGGCGATTGGTTGTTTGCCCCCACGGCGCAATCGCGCGCCAACCTGATGCGCGAAAACCTTGCCGGAAAAATCACCGTAACGGGCAACACCGTGATCGACGCCCTGGCGATGACCTGCGCCAAGCTGGACCCGGCCGGGCCGCTCGCACAAGGTCTGGACGCGCGCTACGACTGGTTGGACCCCAAGCGGCGCCTGCTGCTGGTCACCGGCCATCGACGCGAGAGTTTCGGCGGCGGCTTCAAGAACATTTGCGCGGCGCTGGCGGAACTGGCGCGCCGCAATGATTTGCAGATTGTGTACCCGGTGCATCTGAACCCGCAGGTGCGCAATGTGGTCATGACGGACCTGGCCGGGCTATCGCATGTCCATCTGATCGATCCCCTGGATTACCTGGATTTCGTGTGGTTCATGCAGCGCGCCCATCTCATCCTGACGGATTCGGGTGGCGTGCAGGAAGAGGCGCCCTATCTGGGCAAGCCGGTCCTGGTGATGCGCGACGTGACCGAGCGCCCCGAGGCCGTGGAAGCCGGCACGGTGGCCCTGGTGGGCACCGACACGAGGCGGATCGTGACCCAGGTCAACCGGCTGCTGGACGACGCCGACCAGCACGCCTCGTTCTCACGGCGCATCAACCCCTACGGCGACGGCCACGCCAGCCAGCGCATCGTGGACGCGCTATGCGGGCGGGAGGTTTCCGAGTTCGATCCGTACCGGGACGCCAACGCGCCCTCGCCCTGACGTAACGCCCCTGCCCCGATCAATAGCCCCGATCAATAGCCCTGAACAGAAGCCCGATCAGCCATCCCGAGCCGTTGCCTTGATCGGCCCGACCTTATTCGCGACGCATTCCGCCCCGGAGCCCCCAATGCACCCCAGCGCCCTGCCCGTCCCCGTTGCCCGAGTCCTTTGCCATGCCTTGATGATGGCGGGGTTGGCCATGCCGCTAAGCAGCCTGGCCAGCCCGGCCGGCGATGCGTTGCGGCGCTTGCAGGGCGACGGCTGGATCACGCGCGACACCACCTTGCTGGACCTGGGCGTCAAGGACCCCGTCGTCCTCAGCAACAGCGATGCACGCCAGGAGTTCTATCTGCCCGTGCCGCGCGGCGTGCCGATCTCGGACGCCACACTGACGTTTGATGCCAGATATGCCAAGGGCGAGGCCGGCCGGACCACCTTGGTGCTGTGGCTGGATGGCGTGCCGCAAACGGCGGAGCGCATCGCCGATGGCGACGGGTCGGTCACACGCAGCCTGAACGTTGATAACCGCAACCGCGAGTCCGGGTTCTTGCGCCTGGGCGTGGACTGGCAATCGGAAATCGCGCTGCGCCGCTGCGAAAGCAACCGCGCCACCGCCAATGCGCTGGTCATTTCACCGCAAACGCACCTGAGCTATCGCTACGACGCCTCGGCCATCGGCAATCTGGACGACGCGTGGGGCACGCTGCCCGGCAAGCCAGTGCTGATGGTGGCGGGCGCCAAGCTGGACCAGCAGGCCTTCGACAGCGCCTGGCGCCTGGGGGTGGCGTTGGAAAGGTCGGGCAAGCGCGTCGCGGTTCGTGCGTTCCCATCGGTGGGCGACGAGGTCGATACGCGTGGCCTGCAAGCACCGGCGGGGCTGGAACAGGTTGCGGCATTTGCCGCCGTTGCCAACAAGCCTGCGCACAAACTGGCCGGCCCGGCGGAAATCGGCGCGCTGCTGGTGTTGGGCGCCCCCGCCGTCAGCGGCGACGTCGTGATTGCCGACGCCGCGCTGCGGGGCCGCTATAACGAAGCGCTGGATGCGCTGGCCGCGCAGCTTGCCGGCGACACCGATGCGGCCGCCGCCTTCAAGACCTGGCGCCAGGCGCGCATGCCGCTGGCAGGCACCGACCTGCCCTCGGGCGATATTCGTTTGCTGCCGCTGGGCCGGCAGGCCGTCATCGCCGTGGCGGCGGATGCCGGCGCGCAAGCGGCGGGCGCGTTCGACAGCGCATGGCGCCGCATACTGGTCACACGGCAGGTCAATGTCAAAACGGCCACCTCGCCGCAGGCTTCCGACGACGGCGCCGTGCGCCTGACCACCCTGGGCGGCTCGGCGACCAGCTTCGACGTCGTGGCGCGTGGCGACTGGACCACCACTTTCCCGCTGGGGACCGTGTCCTCGGACGGCCTGATGCCCGACGAACTGGTGCTGGACCTGGCGGCGGCCCCCGGCGCATCGTCGACGCGGCCCGTGGCATCGGTGTTCTGGAACGGCATCTTGCTGGCCGCCCGGCAGATGGATGCCGACGGCAAACCCGAGCGCCTGACGGCGCGCGTGCCCGGCTATGCCCTGGGGGTGACCAATGCGCTGCGCGTCCAGTTCCAACGCCAGCCCGTATCGGTCGACTGCAACGAAATTTCCCAGGGCTACCCGGTAAACGTGCTGCCCACCAGCTACGTAAAGCCCGGCAAGCCGCAGCCGGACGGCACCTTTGTGGGGCTGTTGCCGCTGATGGCCGGCAACCCGCAAGTGATCATTCCGGACAGCTACCTGGCCGACGCGCCGGACAACATCAAGCGGGTGATCGGCATCGCGTCGGCAAGCGGCGTGTCGCCCACGCGCGCGGAATTATCGGTAGCGCCGGCAGGCCAGCCGTTCAAGCCGGCCCGGGCCTTCCTGGCCATGGAAGTGCCGGTGGACGGCGCCAAGCCCATGGTCCAGGTCACCGACCGCAAGCAATTGAAGGTGGATGGCCGCAACGCAAGCTGGCTGGACATCTCCGGGCTGGACCACCTGAGCACCGCCGAGGTGGTGCGCGGTAATGGCCGGGACGGTGTGCTTTGGCACACCGTGGGCCAACACCCGGGCATGCTCGACGCGCCTTTCGTGCTGAACCGCGGCAACGTGGCCGTCGTCGGCGTCAACGGACCGATTGCTTGGATAGACAGCGCCAACCCGGAAGCCAGCAACCCCGCGGGCCCCGGAGGCAGCGCGTTCTTCGAATGGCGCCGCTACATCGCCTGGAGCGTGCCGGCGATCAGCGTAGCGCTGCTGATCCTGATATTGATCCTGATCGTGGCGCGGCGCGTGGGCCGCAAGAAGAACCGCGGCAACCCGTAAGCCGGACACCGCCATGTCTTCGCTTTATTGGCCGTATTTCATCGCGGACTATTACCGCGGGCTGGAAGTGGTGACCGCCGTCGTGGGGGTCATCATCTTGCTGTCCAGCCTGGATGATCTGTTCATCGACGCCTGGTTCTGGCTGCGCGAGCTGCGCCGTTCGCTGACCGTCAAGCGACGCTACACCGCGCTGTCCGCCGAGGAGTTGCGCGCCAAGCCCGAACAGCCGCTGGCAATCATGGTGCCTGCCTGGCTGGAGTACGACGTGATCTCGTCGATGCTTGAAACCATGGTGTCCACGCTGGAATACAAGGACTACATGATCTTCGCGGGCACCTACCAGAACGACCAGCGCACCATCGACGAAGTCGAGCGGATGCGGCGGCGTTACCGCAAGCTGATCCGCGTTGAAGTGCCGCACGACGGGCCTACCTGCAAGGCCGATTGCCTGAACTGGATCGTGCAGGCCATCTTCGCGCAGAACGCGAAGCAGCCGGTGCCATTTGCCGGCGTCATCCTGCACGACAGCGAAGACGTGCTGCATCCGCTGGAGCTCAAGTACTACAACTATCTGCTGCCGCGCATCGACTTCATCCAGCTGCCGGTCACGTCGCTGGAACGTCACTGGCACGAGCTGGTGGCTGGCACCTACATGGACGAATTCGCCGAATGGCACACCAAGGACCTCGTGGTGCGCGAGAGCTTGTCCAAGATGGTGCCGTCCGCCGGCGTGGGCACCTGCTTCTCGCGACGCGCGCTGGAGGAGCTGGCGGCCGAAACCAACAACCAGCCGTTCAATACCGACACGCTGACAGAAGACTACGACATCGGGGCGCGGTTGGCGCAGCGCGGCATGAAGCAGATCTTCGGCAAGTTCGAAGTGGAATACGTCACGCGCCGCCGCTCGTGGTTCGGCCTGGGGCCGGAAAGAGTTTCCACGATCCGCATGCCGCTGGGCGTGCGCGAGTATTTTCCGAACACGTTTCGCACCGCGTACCGGCAAAAGGCGCGTTGGACATTGGGCATCGGTTTGCAAGGGTGGCAACAAGTGGGCTGGACCGGGTCCCTGGCCAATCGGTACCTGCTGTTTCGTGACCGCAAGGGCCTGGTGACGTCCTTTATCGCGATCCTGGCCTACGTGTTGCTGGCGAACTTCTTCGTGTTCTTCCTGGCCGATAAATTTGGATGGTGGAAGGTGTACTACCCGTCGTATTTCCGGCCCGGAGGATGGTTGGTGATTTTGATGTGGCTCAACGCCGTGGCGCTGCTGCTTCGCGTTGTGCAGCGCGCGTACTTCGTCGGGCGCATGTATGGCTGTGAACACGCGGTGCTGTCGATTCCCCGCATGATCGTGGGCAACTTCATCAACGCCATGGCCGCGGCGCGCGCGTGGCGCCTGTTCATCGCACACCTGATTACGGGCAAGCGACTGGCATGGGACAAGACCATGCACGACTTCCCCAGCACGGACCAGTTATCGCAGCAACGCCAGCGGCTTGGCGAATTGTTGTTGTCCTGGCAGGCCATTGACCAGGACACGCTGGCGCGCGCGCTTGAGATCCAGGCGCGCGAAAAAAAGCCGTTGGGACAGATCCTGACCGAGCAAGGCTGGTTGGACGAAGGCACGCTAAGCGAAGCCATCGACTTTCAACAATCAGGACAGGCGACCACCCCACCGCACTCCAAAGACAAACCCGCGCCGACATGACACCGTTGACCCGTTCGCTGATTCTGTCCGCCGCCCTGGCCGGCATGGGGGTTGCGCCGCCAGCCAGCGCGCAAAGCGCCACGCCCGCCACCGCGAAAACGGAAGCGCCGCTGGAAGGCGCCGCGTTTCGGTTCGCCGAAGAGGCTTACAAGAATTTCGATGCCGGCAACTATGAGCTGGCTGCGCGGCAGGCCGCATCGGCCATTGTGCTGCGCCCGGACGTGGAACGCTTGCACCTGCTGCGAATCTACGCGCTGCAAAAACAAGGCAAGCTGAAAGAAGCCGACCAGGCCGCCGCCGACGCCATCAAGGAAGGCATCGATACGCCCGCGTTACGGCAGGCCCGCGCCAATCTGCGCGCGGCACCGCCAGCCGCCTCGGCTTCCACGCCCGCCCCGGCGACCGTGCCTGGGCCAGGGCCGGGGCCCGGTACTGCTGCCGCCACCGCGCCCGGCTCCGCATCGGCCGCTGCATCGGCCTCTGCATCGCCTGCCGCATCCCCCGCCGCCTCGGCCTACCGTCGCGGCTATCCCATCGCCACACGCGCCTACGCCGACTACAAGCGCGGCGACTATGCCGCTGCCGCAAGCGGCGCCGAGCGCGCATTTCGCATCGACCCCAAGCAAGGTGCGTGGGCCATGCTGTGGCTGGACGCATTGGAAGCGCAGAACCAATACGCCCAGGCCGACGCCGCCATCGACCGCGCAATTGCGCTGGGCGCTCCGAACAAAAAAGATCTGGCTGCTCGGCGCCAGACGATGGCAGCGCGCATGGCCGCCAAACAGGCCGATGCCGCCTACCAGGCATTAAGCAACAACCGTGTGGATGATGCCGTGCCGTTGGCGCGCCAGGCCGTGGCGGCGTCACCCGACACCGCCAGCTATCGCATGCTGCTGATAACAGCGCTGATGCAAAGCGACCGCCTGGCCGAAGCCGAAGCGGCCGCCACCGACGCCATCAACGCCACCGCCGGCGCCGAAGCCACCCCCGCCACCCGCGCGCCCAACGGCAACGTTACGGCACTGGTCATGCGCGGCTACCTGCGCCAGCGCCAGGGCAAGACCGATCTGGCGAACGCGGACTTTGACGCGGCGCTCAAGCAAGGACAATTAACCGAAGCCCAGCGCCGCAACGTCCGGCTGCTGGCCGCCGACGCCGCATTGGCCGGCGGCGAAAATGCCCGCGCGCTGGCCTTGATGACGCCATTGGGCAACCAGGACAACGCCGCCGATGCGCGGATAAAACGCGCGCGTTCCCGGCCCGCCGTGCCCGCCACGCTGACGCTGGCCAATTACCCCGCGCCGGTCCAAGACTGCCGCAATGCGCAGCCCGGCGCCTACTGCGAACTGCTGCCGTCCGACGCGGTCGGCAGCGGCGGCCCCGCCGCGCGGGCCTATGCCGCCTATGCGCGCGAAGATTATGCCGAGGCCATCGCTCAGGCCCGCCTGGCCGTCGAGCAAGACCCGGCCAACCCGGAATACCAGCGGCTGTTGACCACCACGCTTGCGGCCGGCAAAGGCGCACAGCTGGCCGAGGCCCATCAACGCATGACCGACGCGCTGGTGGCGCAACCCAACGACCCCACGCTGCTGATGCAGCGCGGCTACCTGCGCCAACGTATGAAGCAGCCGGCCCTGGCATTGCAAGACTTCCAGGCCGCGCGCGCCACCGGCAAGGCGCCGCCCACCGTGATCCTGGACGAAGGTTATGCGCGCGCCGGCGCGGGCGACAAGCGCGGCGCGGTAGCGGATTTAAAGCAGGCTATTGATGAAGCCGATGCCGGCAAACTGGAACTGACGCCGCAGCAGCGCTTCGACACGCGCAGCGGCGTTGCCGAGTTGTCGCGCGAATGGGGCGGCTATGTGTCCGCCGGCTATCGCGGCGCGCGACCGGCGTCCTCCGGGCTGGGCGGCGCGGCAATCACGGTGCCTGGCGACGCCGTCTTCAGCACGGCCGAGATCTTCTGGCGCCCGGCTGACTTCCTGAATTCGGCCACGCAGACCTTCGAGTTGTATGGCCGCTTTTCCAACACCTTGTATGACAAAGGCGGCAAGACGACCGGCCAGACCGTCGCCGACCCATGCGGGGGCAGCATCGATGTCGCAGAGACCCGCAACGAAGGCATCGCGGGCTTGCCCACGACGGTCGGGTCGCTGGGCATGCGCTTCACGCCATCCACCGAGGTGGGCCTGACGTTCGGCATTGAACGGCAGTTCAACCTCGGCACTGCCACGCGCCAGGGCACGTTCAGCCCCGCGCCGGCCGCCCTGCGTTGCGCGCTGAATCAGACGAATCAATCGCCCCACTACCAGACCACGGCGGACAACGGCGCGTGGCTGGCCTACATCACCTATGGCTTGTACGAAGGCACGAACCTGCGCATCGACCGCCCCGACTGGTTCACGATGGAAGGCTATTTGCAGGGCGGCTATTCCTGGCAGGACATGCCCGCAAAATTCTGGCTGCGCAACAACGCCACCGGCGAAGACAGCGACAAGGTCTCGGGCCGCATGAAACGCGACCAGGCGTTTGGCGCCGGTGAACTGCGGGCGGGCCGCAGCTATCGGATGGATGCCATCAGCGACCGGCTGGTGTTCTTTCCGTATGCAGTCGTGGGCGCCGACTGGCTGTGGAACAAGAACCGCGCCTCCTTCAACATCCAAGGCGATTCATATTCCATCGACCAACAAGGCAATGGCTCGTCATGGTCACTGGGCGCGGGCCCCGGCTTCAACGTGCGTTACTGGTTCCGTGAAGACCACTACAACGCGCCACGATCCTATCTGGACCTGACCACGCAGTACCGTTTCAACATCGGCGGGGGCGCGGCCGACCGGGCGCGCGGGCTGTTCATCAACCTGACGCTGTCGTACTAGACGCGCGCGTCCAGCCAGGCGCGCATCAGCGCTCGCGCCTCGGGCGTGTTGTCGATGACCCAGGGATCAATCGCAAACGCCACCACCCGCTTGGCGCCATAGCCGCGCGCGACTTCCCACTGTTGCTTGACGCGATCGAAGTCCGCCGAGCGTGCCTTGAAGGTCGAGCCGTCGGTGCTGCCCGAGGGCAGTTCTTCGAACAGTTCCAGGACCAGATCGAACGATGCGCGGCGCGCCAGCAGCATGTCGTGCAGCGGCGCAAGCGCCTGGTAGTTGGCCAGGCCGGACACGCCCACGCCATCCTGGATCATGGGGTGAATCGCCACCTGGTCCAGGATGGCGCTCCACAGGTTCATCAGCGAACCGTCGGTGGGCAGGCGGGAATGGTAGGTGGAAATACAGGGCGGGCGCCCCCGGCTGGTGTCCTGCGCCGCGCGCGACAAGGCGTCCAGCCACGGCATCAGCAACGCTTGCCGCGCGGCAGAGGCCCAGTTGTATTGTTCCAGCTCGTAGGGCAGGTACCACCCACGAAACGACCTGCGCTTGGGCCAGGGCGCGGCCTGCATGTACGCCACGCCGCGCGTGCGGGTGTGGTCCAGGTAGGCGGCCAATGCCCGCGGGTTGGCGTTGCCCAGCATCTCCCACCAGCGTTGGTCGTAAGGCAGGCCCACATGCACGCCCAGGCCCTGGTGTTCGGCCTCGTCGAAAATCATGCGCAGCGTGGCATCGGACGCCATCCAGTCGTCAGGGCGTCCGCCTTCCAGGCCGACCCATTGCAGGAAGATCTCGCGGCATCCCAGGCGCCGATAGGCGGACAGCCGCACGCGCCAGTCTTCAGGCGTCAAATCCAGATGGCTGCGCCACAGTTGCAGAAACGTGGCGTTCAAGGACAGGGGCGGCGCACAGGCGGCCAACGGCGCCAACGCGCCCACGGCCAGCGCCTGCAACAGGCGCCGGCGGGTGGGAGAGGAAAGCGGTTGACGTATCAGGGGTAAGCCCGTCCCGCTGGGTCAGCCCCGATTGCCGAACATGCCGGACAACGAGGCCAGCAGGTCGGTGGGGTTGAAATCCTGGCCAGGCTGGACCTCGCCTTGCGGCGTGGCCTTGTCCACCAGTTGCGGCAACAGCGACGACAGCGAACCCAGCACCGAATCGGTGTCCTGCCCGGTCTTGGCGGCCAGTTCGTTGACGACGCCCGGGTCCAGCACGGCGCCCAGCTGGTCGGGACTGACGGGCAGGTTCTGCCCCGTGCCCACCCAAGACGCCACGATTTCGCTCAAGCCGCCCTTCTGAAAGCTGGCGATCAGGCCGGTAAGACCGCCCGGATATTTGTTCAATTGTTCGATCAGCGCCGGCAGCAGCGATGCCGAGCCTCCTTGCTGACCGCCGCCGGCCATCGAGGCCAAGGTATCCAACAAGCTCATCGCGGTGCTCCTGAAAAGTGGGAAAACCAGTATAGGGCCGCGACCGGCGCGCGGCATGTCAAGGCGGTTACCCGAGGCCGGATCTTTGCAAAACTTGTAAATCCGGCCGCTGGGCGGGATCAACGCGGCAGAGTGGGCGCCTGGGATGCCTGCGACGCCCGCAGCGCCCGCAGCGCTTTCTGGCCCGCGCGCCCGTCAGCGGGCAGCCCCAGTTCACGTTGGGCGGCTTGCAAGGCCTGGCGCGTGCGGGTGCCCACCATCCCATCGGGTTCGCCCACGTCATAGCCCTTGGCGATCAACAAGCGTTGCAGGTCGCGGCGTTCCGCCCGCGACAGCCCCGGGTCATCGGTGGGCCAGGCTTGCAGCAGCGGGCCGCCGCCGCGCAAGCGGTCCGACAGATGGGCGATGGCCAGGGCATAGCTTTCGGCCGCGTTGTACGAATACAGCGCATCGAAATTGCGAGTTACGAGAAACGCGGGGCCTTTCCTGCCGGCCGGTAGCAGCAGGCCGGCGGGCGTATCGCCCGCGGGCAGCGCTTGCCCGTCCGCGCGCGTCACGCCTAGTTTTGCCCACGCGGACATTGCCCGTTTGTTCTTGCGCCCCGCCCCGGCCGTATCCAGCGCGGCGGGCAGGCGGACTTCATAGCCCCAGACCAATTGCGGATTCCAGCCGGCGCGTTTCAGGAAATTGGCGGTTGAGGCCAGGGCGTCGGGCACGCTGTCGACCAGGTCGCGGCGGCCGTCGCCATCAAAATCCACCGCCAGCCGAAGATAGGTCGACGGCATGAACTGCGTTTGACCAAAAGCGCCGGCCCACGAACCCACCAGCCGCTCCGGCGCGATGTGTTCGTCCTGGATGATTTTCAGCGTTGAAAAAAATTCGCCTCGAAAATACGCTTGCCGCCGGCCAAAGCACGACAGCGTGGACAGGGACGTCAACAAGGGGCGCCCGCCCAGCGTACGGCCGAAGTTGCTCTCCACACCCCAGACCGCCGCGATGGTGGCTGGGTCAACCTGATAGCGCGACGCCGCACGCGCCAGGTCAGCCTGCCAGCGCGCCATGCCGGCCTGCCCGTCCGCCACGCGCTCGTCATCCACCAGGCCCGCCATGTAGTCCCAGATGGGCGTCTTGAATTCGGGCTGCGCATCCAGCAGATCGATGACCGCCATGTCGGGCAACAAGCCTTTCGTGTGGGTGTCGAAGGTGGCGGCGGACACGCCCGCTTTCTGCGCGGGGCCGCGCAGCTGCGACAGGCAGGCGGCGTAAGGGTCGGCCGCCTGGGCGCCGAAAGCAGGCACGGCAAGCGCCGCGCAGCAAAGTGCCCGGGCCAGGGCGGATGTAGTCGGTAAGGACACTTTCATGTTTAACGTTCCTGCGATGTCGGGGCGTCCACATCGCCTTGCAGGCGGCGGGTCCAATCTTCAACCTGCCCGGCCTGAGCGCGCTTTTCGAACAGCGCCCGCCAGTTCGGCGACAGTTCGGGCAGCGCAGCCAAGGCGTGCAGCACATCCGCGTCCAGCACGCGCCGGTTCAGCACGTCTTGCACGCGGGCAAGCGGCCATTGTGCATGCGGGCGTTCGGACAGCGTCAGCGTGTCGCCCGCGCACAGCCAGCCCTCTTGCAGCACGCGGTAATACCAGCCCGTCATGCCGCTGGCCTGCACGCGGGCCGCCATGCCGCGCCGGGCGAATCGGTGATCCAGTTTCCAGCACGGCTGGCGCGCTTGCGACACCTGGATCAAGGCGGTGCCCGCGCGGAACACATCGCCCACGCAAACGTCGGCTTCGGTCATGCCTTGGGTGGATATGTTTTCGCCGAATGCGCCCGGCGCCTGCAACACCGCGCGTTCGCCCAGTTCGGCTTGCCAGGCGGGATAGTGTTCGCGGGCGTAATGATGCAGCGCCTTTTCCGGGCCGCCATGAAAACGGCGGTCGGCTTGTTCGTCGCCGCGCAGCCCTTCGGCCCCCAGCCACAGGCGCTGGGCGACCGGGTGTTTGTCGATACCGCTATCGCGGCCGGAATCGCCCAGCGGACGCACGGTGCCGGTCAGCAAGGCATCAATGGTGATCGGTGTCATCGAGTGTTCAGTTCCGGCTGGTCGGCTTGCAACGCGGCCAGCTCGGCGTCGTCGAACCCCGCCGCGCGGCGCGCTTCCAGGTTGAACGGGCCGCGCAACCGGGGGGCGTCATAACGCCGCGCCAGGTCGGCGTAGCAGGCCACGGGTTCCAGGCCCGATTGGGCGCATAGGTGCTTGAACCAATGGTTGCCGATGGCCACATGGCCGATCTCGTCGCGCAGGATGATGTCGACGATGGCCGCGCTGGGCGCGTCCCCTGCCCCGGCCAGCTTGTTGCGGATCATGGGCGAGGCGTCCAGCCCGCGCGCCTCCAGCGTACGCGGCACCAGCGCCAGGCGCGCAAGCAGGTCGCCCCGCGTGCGCTCGGCCATGTCCCACAAGCCGTTGTGCGCGGGAAAGTCGCCATAGGCGTAGCCCAGCGCCGCCAACCGCTGGCGCAACAGGTCGAAGTGATAGGCCTCTTCGCGCGCCACGCGCAGCCAGTCGCGATAGAACGCGTCGGGCATGCCGGCAAAACGCCACAGAATATCCAGCGCCAGATTGACCGCGTTGAATTCAATATGGGCCAGCGCGTGCAGCAGCGCGGCGCGGCCTTCGACCGTGGCCATGGACCGATGCCTGACCTGCGCGGGCGGCACCAATTCGGGATGCTCCGGCCGGCCGGGCAAGCCGTGCGGCGCGACGAATTCGCGGGTGCGGTCCAGCGGCGCGCTATCGGCGATATGGTGCACGGCCGCCAGTTTTTCCGGCCACGTCTTGGCGGCAAGCGCGGCCAAGGCCTGCCCGCGCAAGCATTCCGCAATCGGCGCGGCATCTGCCGCGGCGATGGTGTTGCTGTCCATGGTGTTTCCAATCCCAGGCGGCCCGTGCCGCCGCAATCCCTGAAAAAGCCCACGGTTTCAAACCCGCGTGCTGGCGAAGACTTTATCATTCACGGATGGATTCCCTGCGCTTGACCATTGAAACCGACCTGTCCCGCATCGACGCCCATGCCTGGGACGCGCTGGCCGGTGATCAACCCTTTCTGCGGCACGCGTTTCTGTGCGCACTGCATGAGACGGGATGCGCCGCGCCGGCCTCGGGCTGGGCGCCGCATTATCTGGCACTGTGGCGTGACGGCGCGCTGGCCGCCGCCACGCCGCTTTACCTGAAGTCGCACTCGCGTGGCGAATACGTGTTCGACTACGCCTGGGCCGACGCCTTCCAGCGCCACGGCATGCGCTATTACCCCAAGCTGCTGTCGGCCATTCCGTTCACGCCCGTCACGGGGCCGCGCCTGTTGGCCACCAACGACGAAGACCGCGCCACGCTGGTGCGGGGACTGGTCGCCTTTGCCGAGGAGATCAAGGTGTCGTCGCTACACCTGCTGTTTCCGGCCGACGCCGACATGCACGTGCTGCGCGAGGCCGGCTTCATGATCCGGGAAAGCGTGCAGTTTCATTGGACCAACCCGGGCTACGCAGATTTTGACGCATTCCTGGCGCTGATGAGCCACGACAAGCGCAAGAAGATCCGCCAGGACCGCAAGAAGGTCGCCGCCGCCGGCTTGTCTTTCCGCTGGTTGCGCGGTGGCGACATTACCCCCGCCGACCTTGGCTTTTTCTACGACTGCTATTGCCGCACGTATTTCAACCACGGCAATCCGCCCTATTTAAACCGCGATTTCTTTGAACGCGCGCATCGGGAACAGCCGGACGCGTTTGTATTGATCCTGGCCGAACGCGACGGCGTGCGGGTGGCGGCAGCGCTGAATCTGGCGGGCGGCGACGTGCTGTATGGGCGCTATTGGGGCGCCACCGAATACGTGCCGGGCCTGCATTTCGAGACCTGTTATATGCAGTCGATTGCGTACTGCATCGCGCAGGGAATCCGCCGTTTTGAAGGCGGCGCGCAAGGCGAACACAAGATGGCGCGCGGCTTGTTGCCGACGCCGACATGGTCGGCGCACTGGGTGGCGCACCCCGGTTTTGCCGAGGCGATCCAGAACTTCCTGGACGAAGAAACCTCGGCGGTCACGGACTATCTGGGCGAACTGGAATCGCACACGCCGTTCAAGGGCAGCGCCTAGCGCGCCAGCGCGGTATTCCTACAAGAAGCGGTCCAGCAGCTTGCGGCTGTGCTTGTCCAACGCCAGGATGTCGCGCACCAGATAGAAGATGCCGTGGCTGTCGGCGATCAGCAGCGTCTGCGGGCTCAGCCTGCGGATGTCTTCCTCGCCGCGCAGCGTGAAAGACGTGGGGCCTCGATCCGTTTCAACCTTCCAGGTGCTGGGCGTGGCAAAGGTCGATACGCTGGCCAGCTTGCGGATTTCGGGCATGAATTCACGCCCGGCAAGCTCTTCTTCGATCAACGCCCGTTGCGGCGCCGGCACGTCGGACAGGTGTTCGATCCACAGCAGTTCGTGGCCGTCGCCGGTCACCAGCGACAGTCCGCGTCCCGCTTCGCTGATGGGGAAGGCGCGCACGGGGATGACGCCTTCGTGCGTCTGGCCGTCGGCGGATTGATATTCCAGACGCCCAAAGGCATTGCGGCGTAGCTGAAAGGTCGGCAACGTCATGAAGATAATCCCGGTTCGGCGTCAGGCCACGGCGGCCATGTCTTCGCTGCCCGACGCCTGCGCGTCGGCTTCCGCCTGGCGCGCTTGCGCCTGGTAGAGGCGATAGTAGGCGCCCTCGCGGGCCATCAGTTCTTCGTGCGGCCCTTGCTCGACGATCTGGCCGCGGTCCAGGACGACCAACCGATCCGCCTTGCGCAGCGTGCTCAACCGGTGCGCGATGGCGATGGTGGTGCGGCCACGGACCAGGTTGTCCAACGCCTTCTGAATTTCCTTTTCGGTGGTGGTGTCCACCGACGACGTGGCTTCGTCCAGGATCAGGATGCGCGGGTCGATAAGCAACGCACGCGCAATCGAGATGCGCTGGCGTTCACCGCCGGACAGGGCTTGGCCGCGCTCGCCCACCAGCGAGTCGTAGCCGTGCGGCAGTCGCAGGATGAATTCATGCGCATGGGCCGCACGGGCCGCTGCGACGATTTCATCGCGGGTGGCATCAGGCTTGCCGTAGGCAATGTTCTCGGCAATGGTGCCGAAGAACAGGAAAGGCTCTTGCAGCACCAAGCCGATGTTGCGCCGATAGTCGGTCACGCGCACCGAGCGGATGTCGATGCCGTCCACCAGCACCGCGCCTTCGGATACGTCGTAGAAACGGCAGATCAAGTTGATCAACGTGCTCTTGCCCGAGCCGCTGTGACCGACCAGCCCAATCATTTCGCCCGGGGCGATGGTCAGGTTCAGCCCGCGTATCACCTGGCGGTTGCCGTAGCGGAAACCCACGTCGCGCAATTCGATGCGGCCGTTGATGTGCGGCAGCGTGGCCGGCTTTTGCGGTTCGGGCACGCTGGACACATGGTCCAGCACGTCAAAAATGCGCTTGGCGCCGGCAGCGGCCTTTTGCGTGACCGACACAATGCGGCTCATGGAATCCAGGCGCAGATAAAAGCGCCCGATATACGCCAAAAACGCAGCCAATACGCCGACCGTGATCTGCTTTTGCGACACCTGCCAGATACCGAATATCCACACCACCAGCAGCCCCACTTCCGTCAACAACGTGACGGTGGGCGAAAACAGCGACCACGTGGTGTTGACGCGGTCGTTCACTTCCAGATTGCGATTATTGGCTTCGCGAAAACGCGCGACTTCACGCTTTTCCTGGGCGAATGCCTTGACCACACGAATGCCGGGAATGGTGTCGGCCAGCACGTTGGTGATTTCGGACCAGATGCGGTCAACCTTTTCAAAGCCGTGGCGCAGGCGGTCACGCACCGCGTGAATCATCCAGATAATGAACGGCAGTGGCACAAGCGTCACCAAGGCCAGCCACGGGTTGATCGACACCAGGATCACCGCCGTCATCACAATCATCAGGATGTCGGTGGCGAAGTCCAGCAGGTGCAAAGACAGGAACACGCAAATGCGGTCGGTCTCGCTACCGATGCGGGAAATCAGGTCGCCCGTGCGCTTGCCGCCAAAGTACTCCAGCGACAGTTGCTGCAAGTGCTCATAGGTGGTGGTGCGCAAATCGGCGCCGATACGCTCGCTGACCCAGGCCAGGATGTAGGTTCGGGCCCACCCCAGCCCCCAGGCCAGGAAGGCGGACGCCAGCAAGCCGCTGAGATACATGCGCACCTTGCTGTAGTCGATAGGCGCGCCGTTCTGGAACGGAATCAACACGTCGTCCATCAGCGGCATGGTCAGGTAAGGCGGCACCAAGGTCGCGGCCGTACCCAGCAACGTCAGCACGAAACCGACCAGCAAGTGGCCGCGATACGGCCGCGCAAACCGCCAAAGCCGCAACAACGCCCACGTGGACGACGGTGCGGCTTGTTCCTGGTTGCAGGTCGGGCATTCTTCCTCGCCTGCGGGGATAACGTTATTACAGACGGTGCAATTGCGTTCCTGCGGCGCTTCTTCGGCTTTGCCCGAAAGCCGGATCGCCTGCTGCGATTCAAACTGCGCCAACAGGCGCAGCGCGGCCGGGTTGCGGGCCAGCGTGAAACGCCAGACGGCCAGACGCGCCGTGTCGTCGTGCAATTCCAGCACGGCGGCCCCAGCGTGGTCCGTCAGATTAAGCGTTAATTGCGGCCCGTAGGCCCACGAATCCCAACCGTTATCGGCGGAATTTCGGGCTAGAAGGCGCCGGTCAGTCGCGGCGACCAGCCCCGGCTGGAACTTCAGCCGCTGGTCCAGGTCTATTTCAACCCAGGCCAGCAAGGTTTCGCCATCCGCTAATTCAGCGCGGATTTCATCCCGCCAGCGGGCAGGAAAGGCATCGGCAAGGCCGGAAAGCAGGTGTGGTTTTTTCATTGGAACGCATACCGGGCCAGGACTCTGCCCTACTAGGCGGCAACCGGTTTACCACCTATGGCGGCAAACGTGTCCCTTCCTTACAACACAACGAGTTCACGCCTTGAAGGCGTCGTATAGTAGCAGCCGATTTTTCTAATTAGGAATATCTGGGATCCCCCACTCGTTGGCATTATTCTTACAGCGCAACCCCAAAAATTCGCAATAAATTCGCGGTCTTACATAGGGGCGTCCGCGCGTGCCAACCTGCTTCTCAAGTAAATTAAAACATGAAAAAGAAAGACATTGAATTTCTCGATGTCGTGGCTTTGCGCGGCCCGAACATTTGGACGTATCGCCCGGTCCTTGAAGCATGGGTGGATATTGGTGAATTGGAAGACTATCCGTCCAACACCATTCCCGGGTTTTACGAGCGCCTGTCCGAATGGCTGCCGACGCTGATCGAACACCGATGCAGCCCCGGCGTGCGCGGCGGTTTCCTGGCCCGCCTGAAAGAAGGCACCTGGCCCGGCCACATTCTTGAACATGTCACGCTTGAATTGCAGAACCTGGCCGGATTGCGCGGCGGCTTCGGCAAAGCCCGCGAAACGTCGACCCGCGGCGTCTACAAGGTGGTGGTGCGCGCCTGGCAGGAACAGGTCACCCGCACCGCCCTGAACGAAGCGCGCGACCTGGTCATGGCCGCCATTGAAGACCGCCCGTTCGACGTGCCCGCCACCATCGCCAAGCTGCGCAGCCTGGTGGACAAGCACTGCCTGGGCCCCAGCACCGCCTGCATCGTGGATGCCGCCGATGACCGCGACATTCCCTATATCCGCCTGTTTGAAGGCAACCTGGTGCAATTCGGCTACGGCTCGGCCCAGCGCCGCATCTGGACGGCCGAGACCGACCGCACCAGCGCCATCGCCGAAGGCATCTCGCGCGACAAGGACCTGACCAAGGAACTGCTGTCGACCTGCGGCGTGCCCGTGCCCGAGGGCCGCCTGGTGCGCAGCGAGGACGACGCCTGGGAAGCCGCCGAGGACATCGGCCTGCCCGTGGTGGTCAAGCCGTATGACGGCAACCATGGCCGTGGCGTCTTCACCAACCTGACAACCCGCGAAGACGTGGTGTCCGCCTACCGCGTGGCGGTGGACGAAGGCAGCGGCGTCATCGTCGAACGCTTTGTGCTGGGCAACGAACACCGTTTGCTGGTGGTCGGCAACCGCATGGTGGCCGCCGCCGCCGGCGAACCGGCCTGGGTGACGGGCGACGGCAAGTCCACCATCACCGAATTGATCGACAGCCAGATCAACATCGATCCGCGCCGTGGCCGCACCGAAAACCATCCGCTGAACCTGGTCCGCCTGGATTCAGCCGCCCGGCTGGAAATTGCCCGCCAGGGCATGTCGGAAGACAGCGTGCCGGCCGACGGCCAGCGCGTCTTGGTGCAGCGCAGCGGAAACGTGGCGTTCGACGTAACCGACCGCGTGCATCCCAGCATTGCCGCCACCGTCACGCTGGCCGCCCGCGTGGTGGGCCTGGACATTGCCGGCGTGGATCTGGTGGCTGAAGACATCACGCGCCCGCTGGCGGAACAGCGCGGGGCCATTGTTGAAGTCAACGCCGGCCCAGGCTTGCTGATGCACCTGAAGCCGGCCGACGGCGCCCCGCGTCCGGTGGGCCGCGCCATTGTCGACCACCTGTTCCCCGACGGCGACGCCGGCCGCATTCCCATCGTGGGCGTCACGGGCACCAACGGCAAGACCGTGGTGGCACGCCTGGTTGCGCGCCTGTTGCATCTGTCCGGCAAACGCACCGGCCTGGCGTGCAGCGAAGGGCTGTACCTGGACCGCCGCCTGGTGCAAAAGGGCGACCGCGCCGATTTCGCGTCCGGCACCCGATTGCTGATGAACCGCAACGTGGACGCAGCCGTCATCGAAAACGACAGCGGCGTCATCCTGGGCCAGGGCCTGGCCTATGACCGCTGCCAGGTCGGCGTGGTGACCAATATCGACGACGCCGACCATCTTGGCGACTTCGACATCAACGAAACGGAGCGCATGTTCAATGTGTTCCGCACGCAGGTCGACGTGGTGTTGCCGACGGGCGCCGCCGTGCTCAACGCGCGCGACCCCCGCGTGGTGGAAATGGCCGAGCTGTCCGATGGCGCGGTGATCTTCTTCGGCATCGACCCCGCCCTGCCCGCCATTGCCGCGCATTTGCAGCAAGACGGCCGCGCGGTGTTTGTGCGCGACGGCGGCATCATCCTGGCGCAAGGCACCCGCGAAGAACGGCTGGCCGACGTGGCCGCCATCCCGTTGACGCATGGTGGCCGCGTGGCCTTCCAGGTGGAAAACGTGCTGGCCGCCGTGGGCGCCGCCTGGGCGCTGGACATTCCCGTGGAGCTGATCCGCGCCGGTATCGAAACCTTCGATATCGATCAGGCCGACGCGCCCTGGCAGTTCACGCTGTTTGAACGCAACGGCAGCACGGTAGTGGTAGACGACGTGCACAACGCGTCCGCGCTGCGCCCGCTGATTGCCGCCATCGACCAGTTCCCGTCAACGCGACGCGCCGCGGTGTATTCCGCCGGCGCCGACCGCCGCGACGCCGACCTGATCGAACAGGGCCGCCTGCTGGGCGACGCCTTTGACCGCGTCGTGCTCTATGACGACATGACCGTGCAAAGCAAGCGTCCCGAAGGCCAGGCGCGCGCGCTGCTGCGCCAGGGGCTGTCGCAAGGCAGCCGCGTGAAAGACATCCAGGACGAGCCGGATCATGGCAAGGCCATCGAAAGCGTGCTGAACGGCATTGCAGCGGGCGACTTCGTCCTGCTGCAATCCGACGAAGCCTTTTCGGGCCCCACCATCGATCTGGTCCGCCGCTGGATTCAACAATACTGACAGGAATACCTGCCATGGAAGTTTCCCGTATCCGTGCCCTGCGCGGCCCCAATCTGTGGAGCAAGAACACCGCGATCGAGGCCATCGTTTCGTGCGCCGACGCCGAGTGCTCCATCGATAACCTGCCCGAGTTCGAAGCCCGCCTGCGCGCGCGCTTGCCGCAAACCGGGCTGATGCGGCCGGAAGGCCATCAAGGCGCGGTGTCGATCGCGCACGTGTTGCAGATCGTCGCGTTGACGATGCAGGCGCACGCCGGTTGCCCCGTCACCTTCGGGCGCACCTCGTCCACCGTCGAGCCCGGCGTGTTCCAGGTGGTGGCCGAATACAGCGAAGAAGAAGTCGGCTTGCTGGCCATGGAGTTGGCGCAGCAACTGGTGCGCGCCGCGCTGGACGACACGCCGTTCGACTTGCCCGATGCGCTGAAGCGTTTGCGCGATCTGGACGAAGACGTGCGCCTGGGACCCAGCACCGGTTCTATCGTGAACGCCGCCGTCGCCCGCAACATTCCCTATCGCCGCCTGACGCAAGGCAGCATGGTGCAGTTCGGCTGGGGCAGCAAGCAGCGCCGCATCCAGGCCGCCGAGACCGACCTGACCAGCGCCATCTCGGAATCGATCGCGCAAGACAAAGACCTGACCAAGATGCTGCTGGACGCGGCCGGCGTGCCGGTGCCCATGGGCCGCTCGGTAACGAGCGCCGAAGAGGCATGGGAAGCCGCGCAAGAGTTGGGCGGCCCCGTGGTCGTCAAGCCGCGCGACGGCAGCCAGGGCCGGGGCGTGGCGGTCAACATCGAAACGCGGGAACGCGTGATCCAGGCATTCGAAGTAGCCGAGGAAGTCAGCTCGGAAGTTATCGTCGAACGCTATATTCCCGGCCACGACTTCCGCCTGCTGGTGGTGGGCGGCGCGCTGGTTGCGGCATCGCGCCGCGACCCGCCGCAAGTGACCGGAGACGGACAGCACACCATCCGCGAACTGGTCGACCAGGTCAACGCGGACCCGTTGCGCGGCGACGGGCACGCTACCTCGCTGACCAAGATCCGCTTTGACGACATCGCGCTGGCCACGTTGCAAAAACAGGGCTTTGACGCGGATTCCGTGCCGCCCCCCGGCACCCTCATCTTCCTGCGCAACAACGCCAACCTGAGCACGGGCGGATCGGCCACCGATGTGACCGACGAAGTGCACCCCGAGATGGCCGCGCGCGCGGTCTCCGCCGCGCGCATGATCGGTCTGGACATCTGCGGCGTGGACGTGGTGGCCGAAAGCGTGCTGTACCCGCTGGAAGAGCAGCATGGCGGCGTGGTCGAAGTCAACGCCGCGCCGGGCCTGCGCATGCACCTGAACCCGTCGTTCGGCAAGGGCCGCGCGGTGGGCGAGGCCATCATCGCCAACATGTACGCGGACGGCGACGACGGGCGTATTCCGGTCGTGGCCGTGGCCGGCACCAACGGCAAAACCACCACGGTGCGCCTGACGGCCCACCTGCTGGGCGCCGCCGGTAACCGCGTCGGCATGACCAATTCCGACGGCGTGTATATCGACAACCTGCGCATCGACACCGGCGATTGCAGCGGCCCGCGCAGCGCGCGCAGCGTGCTGATGCACCCGGACGTGGACGCCGCCGTGTTCGAAACCGCGCGTGGCGGCATCCTGCGCGAGGGCCTGGCGTTCGACCGCTGCAACGTGGCCATCGTGACCAACATCGGCATGGGCGACCATCTGGGCCTGGGCTACATCAGCACCGTAGAAGACCTGGCCGTGGTCAAGCGCGTGATCGTGCAGCACGTGCACCCGTCGGGCACCGCCGTGCTGAACGCCGCTGATCCTATCGTGGCCGAGATGGCCGCCAGCTGCCCGGGTTCAATCACGTACTTTGCGGAAGACCGCAACCACCCCGTCCTGGCCACGCACCGCGCGCAGGGGCTGCGGTCGGTGTACCGCGACGGCGATGCGATCGTGGCGGCGCAAGGCGCCGAAGAAACGCGCTTCCCGCTGGCCGACATTCCGCTGACGCGCAATGGCACGATCACCTTCCAGGTTGAAAACGCCATGGCCTCGATTGCCGCGGCATGGGCGTTGAACCTGGACTGGGACGTTGTGCGCCGGGGCCTGGCCACGTTCGTGAACGACGCGCAGACGGCCCCGGGCCGCTTCAATGTGTTCGACTATCGCGGCGCCACGGTCATTGCCGACTACGGCCACAACCCCGACGCCATCCTGGCGCTGGTACGCGCGGTGGACGCCATGCCGGCCAAGCGCCGCTCGGTGGTCATCAGCGGGGCGGGCGACCGCCGTGATGAAGACATCCGCATGCAGACGGAAATCCTGGGCGCCGCCTTTGATGACGTGCTGCTGTACCAGGACCAGTGCCAGCGCGGACGCGCCGACGGCGAGGTGCTGGCGCTGCTGCAAGAAGGCCTGGTGGGGGCGCCGCGCACGACGCACATCGAGGAAATTCATGGCGAATTCCTGGCCATCGATACGGCGCTGGGCCGCCTGAAAGCGGGCGATCTGTGCCTGATCCTGGTTGACCAGGTGGAAGAAGCGCTGGCGCACATCGCGCACCGCATCGCCCAGCCCTGAGGGGCGGCGCGGCGGACACGCCGCAATACGAAAACGGGGCGCAGCGCGCCCCGTTTGCATTTCAATCGCGGCATTTCAGCCGACGCATTTCTGCCGACGCATGCCACTCACCGCATGCCGCCCGCCATGTTCTCGCCCGCCGTGCGCAAGACGAGGGGGGCCTGAGATCCCCTGCGTTCAGGTGCTGGGCGTGGCCGCTTCCAGCGCGGGGCCGGTGGCCTGGTACTTGTCCGTCACGTGCGTGCATCCCACCGCCGCCAGCGCGGCCAGCGTCAGCAAGAGAGCGCTGCAAAGTCGTTGCGTCATGCGTACCTTCCTTTTTCGTTGATGAAAAGCTTGAGGGTTGGGCACGACTATACCGGCCGGGCCTTGCCGCCACCAGCGTGGCGAAGGCGGTTGCCCCACGCGCCGCCGGGGAAATCGACGCATCTTCCGTTACCAGCCCCGCTCAAAAGGGGACAAGACATTGCCGGAATGTAACTCCTGCGAGGCGCTTTCCCCCGGGATTTTTCCCTCGAAAAATCGCGTCCGCCAAGCCATCCGGCGCTGTTACATATACCCACAGCCGCGTTTGACAGCCCCTTTGGCCACTCGTAAGTTAGGGGCTAGCTGATCAGCGTTCAAGTCAACCGCGACAGCAGGAACTTATAGGCCATAAGCCCTGTGTCGCACGAAGATAAGAAGAGAGGTCACCATGAATAACGACATCATCGCCGGCAAGTGGAAGCAAATGACTGGCAAGGCCAAAGCCGCCTGGGGTGAGCTCACCGACGACGAACTGACTCGCACGGAAGGCAACGCCGAACGCCTGGCTGGCCTGATTCAAGAGCGTTATGGCAAGACCAAGGATGAAGCGCAAAAGGAAGTCCGGGATTTCTTCGACCGCAATCCCTGAATCCTCCCACCGCCTTGATCGGTCGAACTCACTGGAGAAGCTGACATGTTGCATTACGCCGTAGTTTTCTTCGTCATCGCGATCATCGCGGCGGTTCTCGGCTTTGGCGGTATTGCCGCCGGGGCCGCGGGTATCGCCAAGATCTTGTTCTTCGTATTCCTGGTGCTGGCGCTCTTGTCCATCTTGAGCGGCGCGCTGCGAAAAAAATAGAACACGCCGATAGCACGCATACCCTACTGAAAATTTGATCCTCTGCCGCGCAGACGCATCACGCGGCAGACCATACTAATAAGGAGCACGACTATGGAATTTCGCAAGCTGATCGCCGCCGCCGCACTGGGAACTGGCGCTGTCTTCACTTCCATGGCTTTCGCGGCGGATGATGGCAAGCCCAAGCAATCCGTGGGCGAATATGCCTCCGACGCAACCGTAACGACCAAGGTCAAGGCCGCTTTCGTTGCCGACAAGCAACTGAGCGCGTTGGACATCGCCGTGGAAACCAACAACGGCGTCGCGACGCTGACCGGTACCGTGGGCACGGCGGCTGAAGCCGACCACGCCGCTACCGTCACCCGTGGCGTTGAAGGGGTGAAGCAGGTGAAGAACAACATCAAGGTCGACCCGGCCAAGAACAAGAAGTAAGGCAGGTTTGTCAGGACGGCCGCGTTCCATACCGGGGCCTAGAGAGAGAGGGCGGCGCCTGTGGAGACACAGGCGCCGTTTTCTATGGGCGAACACAATGCAGCGGACACAATGCAGCGGCCGCAGCGCAGCCGCACGGCGCCGCCACCGCCAAGAACCGGCGACCGCGCAGCGCCCGCCTTGCCCCGGGCGGGATGCCCCGGGTCGTACGCCCCAAATCACACGCCCCCAATCAGATCGTCAGATCGTGACGGTGCCCCGCCCGATTTCCAACGCACGGCCGCCCACCTGGATGCGGCCGTCGGCATGCACGTCCAGCAGCAAGCGGCACGGCCGGCCCATCTGGTCGCCCTGCTCGACCAGGATGCTGGCGGGCAAGGGCTGCTGCTTGTGGATCAACCAACCGCCCAGATTGGCGCAGGCCGATCCCGTGCCGGCGTCCTCGTCCACGCCGCCGCCCGCCTTGGCAAAGAAGTAGCGCGCCACGACCACCTGGCGCGCATCGCGCACATGGCCTTCGTCAAACGCGAACAGGTACATCGTTTTGCGGCCCAGGCTGCTGGCTTGCCAGCGGCTTAGCTTGGCGGAGTCGGGCATGGCGCGGCGCACCGCGTCCACGCTGGCCAACGGGACCAGCAATTGGTCCGCCCCGGTATCCACCCAGATGGGATCGCTTGCCAGGTCATCTGCCGACAATCCGACCAGCGACGCGATTGCCGCGCGGTCTTGCTCGGGCGGCGCCGTCTGCACGCCGTTGGGGCACGGCGCGGTGAAGGTCCAGGCGTCACCTTGCGCCTGCACCGGCACCACGCCCGCGGCAAATTCCAGCGTCAACGCATCGCCGGTGCCACGAATGTCGCGCACCACTTGCGACGTGCCGATGGTGGGGTGGCCGGCAAACTTCATCTCGTAGCCCGGCGTGAAGATGCGCACGCGCGCATCGGCCCTGTCGGACGGCAGGATGAACGTGGTTTCGGACAGATTGAACTGCGCGGCCAGGTTCAGCATGGTGGCGTCGTCCATACCGCGCGCGTCTTCAAACACGCAAAGCTGGTTGCCGCCGAAGGTGGACGACGCAAAGACGTTAAGCAGGCGAAAGGCGTAGGAGGTCATGAGGGGAATCAAGCAGGGAAAGCGCCGGCACCCGGCAAGGCTTCCCACTTTATCGCAGCGCCCGGCAGCGATCCATCGCGCATCGCTTACCAGATTGCAAAGAAAAACACCCATGCCATGCAGAACGGTGCCAAGCCCGCGGCCAGCACCGCCCACGCCGCTACCTTGCGCGTGGCGGTGACGGGGCGTGGCGCCAGCAGGCGGGCAAACAGGCGCAAGGTCCACAGCACGGCAAGCGTCAACAGCGTGAAGCGCACCGGGCCGGCCCAGCCCGCTTGCACGCCTTCGTGCTTGAGCAGGTTAACGGTGGTGGCGGACAGGCCCAGGAACACGCCGATGCCGGCCGACGGGATCAGCGCCTGCGCCAGCTTGTGCACGCCGGGGCGGATCCAGCGCGTTGCGGCGGCATCGGCCGAGGCGGCATCGACCGACGGCGCAGCGGGCGCCAGGCGGTCGGCCAGCCACAGCGACAGGAAGCTCGCGCCGCCCACAATCACGGTGGCGCCGATGACGAACATCAGGATGCCCGCGCCGTCCAGCCACGAAAAGCTGTCGTTGACATCGGGGTAGTGCGTCAGGATGAACCAGGGCGCGTTGTCCATCAGCGGCCACATGATGTCGTGCTCGACCAGCCACGTCGCGGCCCATTGCTTGGCCGTCACGTACCAGGGGCTGGCGCTCCAGAGGAACGCCCCGATGGCGATGCCCATCAGGCCGAAGCACAGCAAGGCGGTCTGCCAGGCGTCGCCATCCGAAACGTGCACGATTTCTTCTTCGGGCGAACGCGGCGTCAGGGCGATGGCGCCGCGATAATCGCTGCACCGACCGCACATGTGGCAATCGCCCGCGCCCTTCATGTGACGCAGCGGCACCAGCGGCGCGCAGTTGATGGGCTCGATGCGGATGACGGGGTGACGCCACTTTTCTTCATCGACCTTGAAGTGCCACGGCGCCAGCTTGGCCAACAGGTTGAACACGCCGTTGACCGGGCACAGGTATTTGCACCACACGCGCTTGCTGCGGCCATACCGCCAGCCGACGATCATGGCGGCCACGGTCGAACCGCCCAGCACGGCCAGCACCGCCAGCGGGTATTGATACACGCTGACCAGTTGGCCGTACACCGTCGTCAACGCAAACGCCACAAACGGCCAGCCGCCCCAGCGCATCCACTTCGGGATGGCGCGGCCCTGCCCGCGCTCGCTGGCCCATTCGGTCAGCATGCCTTCCGGGCAAAGCCAGCCGCACCACGCGCGGCCCAGGATCGGCATCGAGATCAGCACGAACGGCCACCAGACGCCCCAGAAGGCAAACTGCGCAACGATGGTCAGGTTGTTGAACACCGATGCCGCGTTGTCGGGCAAGGGCATGATTGCGGGCACGATCAGCAGGAACGCGTACAACGCAACAATGCCCCACTGAAGCTTGCGCAACAGCGGGGCATGGTCACGGAGAAAATCGGCGATCCGGGAAGTCACCCTCCCGAGTACAGCAGCCATGGTTAAACCTTCAATATTCAGTCCGGCATCACGTCGGAATCAAGATGCGTTGCGTGCGGGGACCGGCGCGCGGGCCGGCTTGCCGCCCACCCAGCGCAGCAGCGCCCACACCACGATCCAGTAAGCCACCCACAACAACACCGAAATCAGGGCGGGCAGCGCGCGGTAGCCTGCGAAGTCGGCCAGGACCTTGCCCACGCCGGTGCTGTCGCTCAAGAGCCACGAGCTATCCCAGACGGGATCGATGATGGTGGGCAGCACGTCCAGCGAAATCAGGTGATCCAGCCCGCCGACCAGCAGCGAACCGGCCAACAGCAGCAGCAGGATTTCGGTCACGCGGAAGAAGCGGCGCCACGTAATCATCTTGCCGCCCAACTGCAACAGCCAGAACGTCAGCAGGGCCACGGCAAAACCGGCCACACCGGCCAGGGCCAGCTTGGCCATGTCGCCGCCGCCCTCGCCCGCCGATACGGTGCCGTACAGAAACACCACCGTCTCGCTGCCCTCGCGCGCCACGGCAATGGCCACCAGCACGAACAGGCCCCACCAGTTGTCATTGGCAACGGAACTGCGCGCACCGCTTTCCAGTTCGCCTTTAAGCGTGCGGCCGTGCTTTTTCATCCACACGACCATCTGCACGACCAGCGCGCAAGCGGCTAGCGACATAATGGCCTGGAACCATTCCTGGCCTTCGTCGCTAAGCCAGGACGACACGCCAAGCAACACCAGGGCCAGCGCCACGGCCAGCGCCAGGCCCGCCGCCACGCCGCCCCACAGGTAGTTCAGCCCGCGCTTGCCTTCCGGCGTCGCGCGCAGCCAGGTGTACAAGATGCCTACCACCAGCAGGGCTTCAACGCTTTCGCGCCAGACGATAAAAAGGACCTGTTCCATGTATGGCTACCGCTTATTCCTTGGGCTTGACGACCAGGGTGCCTTTCACGCTTTGGTGAAAGTCATCAAAGAAGGGGTACTCGCCGGGGCGGGAAATGGTGATGACGACGAAGGATTTAACCCCCGGCCCCAACACTTTTTCCTTGCGCAGCGGAATGCTCTCAAATTCCACCGGCTCGTTGCTTTCGTTGATGAGTTCAATCTTGAAACGGCCGGCGGGCACTTCCAGGGTTGCCGGCTCGAACGTGCCGTCCGGCTTGAACCTGAGCGTGAACGTCGGCAATTCGTCCGCCTGCGCGGGCGCCATGCCGGCAAGGCCGGCCAGGCCGATCAGTGCGGCGGCAACAACGCGAAGCAGGCGGCGCACGATCAATATCCGCCCTTCTTGCCGGTGCCGGCGTAGACGAATTCGTATTCCAGTTCAAAGGGCTCGAACCACGGGCCCACGCCGGTTTCCTTGTCGACGTGGCGGCCGAAGTGAGCCATCTTGTTTTCGGACGGCGGCAGGATCGAGTACTTCAGCTTGTACTTGCCCGGGCCTTCCAGCTTGACGTTGTCGCCATAGTGCGGACCGTCGTTGGCGACCATCGGCATGAAGGTGCCTTTCTGCACGTTCTGGCTGCCGACCTTCTGGATCTCAAAATTCACGACCAGGTAAGGCACCCATTCGCCTTCCGGGAAGCCGGTTTTGTTGCCGGCCGTGGCGTGGATATCGGCCTCAAGGTGCACATCGGAATCCTTGGCGGGGCGCATCATCCCGGGCGGGTCCATTTCAATCGGCTGCAAATACACCGCGCCGATTTCCATGCCGCCCTTCTCAACCGGCTTGCCAATGGGGTATTCGGCCGCGTTGGCGGCCGACACGCTCATTGCAACAATGGCCAGCGCCAAGGCTTTCTTGATCATGTGCATCATCCTGAGAGACTCAAATTGGGTATCGGCTCTAAAAACATAAACAAGAACCGTTTGCATTAATGTAACGAAAAAAACTGACATATCCCTGAACCAAAAGGCCCGGGATGCATCAGTTCGTTGCGTTATCTCAAAGGGAAAAGCGGCCACAAAAAAGCCGGCGGGGACGATGCCACACCGGCTGCTGGCAGGGCAAAAAGCGCGGATGCGCCCTTGCCGCTTGGCGCTATTTGCGACCCTGGCCCGGCGTGCTGCCCGGCGTGAACGGGAACGTCGAGAACATCGCGCGCGTCTGGTCCTGCATTTGATCCTGCATCTGCACGAACAGGTTTTTGCTCTGGTCGATGTAGTTGTTCATCATGTTTTGCAGCATGGGCGTTTGCACGTTCATGAACTGCGTCCAGGCTTCCGGCCCGAACTGGCTGCCGTACAGCCCCTTGGACTGTTCCGCCATGCGCGTCTGGATTTCCATGAAGGCCTGGATGTTCTTTTCAAGGTAAGAACCCATGATGCCCTGCATGGCGTGCCCGTAGAAACGGATGATCTGCGACAGCATGTTCGACGAGAACATGGGCATGCCGCCGCTTTCCTCTTCCAGAATGATCTGCAAGAGGATGCTGCGGGTCAGGTCTTCGCCGCTCTTGGCGTCGACCACCTGGAATTCTTCATTGGCCAGGACCAGTTGCTTGACATCTGCCAGAGTGATGTAGGTGCTGGTCCGGGTGTCGTATAGGCGACGGTTGGGGTATTTTTTAATCAGGCGCAGGCTGGCGCCGGTTTGTGCTTGCGTCATGTGTGTCCCCGGATCGGGCGATCTCTAAGACTTCGAATAGGGTGGAGTGTAATGCCGGAAGGCCCTCTCCCCGAGGCCTTCCAGCGCCTTGAGCCGCCGGGGGGCGGCCCGCTAGCCTTCATCAGCCCATGTGCAGGCCGCCGTTCAGCGAGAAGTCCGCGCCGGTCGAGAAACCGGATTCGTCCGACGCCAACCACGACGTCATGGAGGCGATTTCCTCGGGCGTGCCCAGGCGTCGCACCGGAATGGTCGCCACGATTTTTTCAAGCACTTCGGGGCGGATGGCGCGAACCATGTCCGTGCCGATGTAGCCCGGCGAAATCGTATTGACGGTGACGCCCTTGCTGGCCACTTCCTGCGCCAGCGCCATGGTGAAACCATGGATGCCGGCCTTGGCCGTGGAATAGTTGGTCTGGCCGAACTGGCCCTTCTGACCGTTCACCGAGCTGATGTTGATGATGCGGCCCCACTGCCGTTCAACCATGCCCTCGATGACCTGCTTGGTCACGTTGAACAGGCTGTTCAGGTTGGTGTCGATCACCGCGCGCCAATCGTCGGCGCTCATTTTGCGGAACAAACCATCGCGGGTGATGCCCGCGTTATTGACCAGCACGTCGACCCCGCCCAGCTCCGCGGTGACCTTTTCAAAGGCCTTCACCGTGGATTCCCAGTCGGACACGTTGCCCACCGACGCATAGAACGTGTAGCCCTGCGCAGCCTGCTCATCCAGCCATTGCTGGTAGTTGCGGCTGGGGCCGCAACCTGCCACGACGCGAAAGCCATCCTTGGCCAAGCGCTGGCAAATAGAGGTGCCGATACCGCCCATCCCGCCTGTTACGTAAGCCAGTTTTCCGCTCATTGGACTTCCTCCTGTGTGCGACGGACGCCTCGTTGATTAACTTCTTATTAGCCCGGGGTAAACCGCGTCGTGCGGTTTCAGGCTGCCCGGACCTTCACATACCTGCCAGGCGCCGGCTCGATCGGCTGGTACTTGGCATTGCCTAATTTTGTGCGCGCCTTGATCTGCTTGCCCGAATGGTCGGCCAGCCAGGCCGTCCAGTCGGGCCACCAACTGCCCGCGTGTTCGGTGCTTTGCGCGAACCAGGCGTTCGGGTCGCCCGGCATGTCATGGCCTTTCTTGCCCAGCTTGTCCGCGACCCAATAGCTGCGGCGCTTCTTGGCGGGCGGGTTCACCACGCCCGCGATGTGGCCCGAGGCCCCCAGCACGAAGCGCTGCGGTCCGCGCAGCAATTGCGTGGAGGCATAGGCAGACACCCAGGGCACGATATGGTCTTCGCGCGAGCCAAAAATGTACGCCGGCATCGTCAGGCGCGTCAGGTCCAGCGATGTGCCGGCCGCTTGCGCGCGGCCCGGCACCTTCAGGTTGTTTTCCAGGTAGGTATTGCGGAAGTACCAGGAAAAGAACGGCCCGGGCAGATTGGTGCTGTCGCCATTCCAGAACAGCAGATCAAACGGTGGCGGCTTCTGACCCTTCAGGTAGTTGCCAACCACGTAGTTCCAGACCAGCTCGTTGGGCCGCAGGAACGAGAACGTGGTGGCCAGGTCACGGCCGGGCATCAAGCCGCCGTTGCCCAGTTGTTGATCGCGCAGCAGCGCATGGGCTTCGTCGACAAAGACCTTCAGCACACCCGTGTCGTGAAAATCCAGCAGCGAAGTCAGCAGCGTCAGCGACGCTACCGGCTGTTCACCGCGCGCCTCGGCCAGCGCCAGCGCCGCCGCCAGCATCGTGCCGCCCACGCAGAAACCCAGCGCGTTGACCTTGGGTTGCTTGGTGATGTCGCTGGCCACGCGCAGCGCTTGCAGCACGGCGTCGTCCAGGTAGTCGGTCCAGGTGGCGCGGTCCACGCCGTCGGTGTCGCTGGCCAGCGGGTTGCGCCAGGAAATCAGGAATACCGTGTAGCCCTGCCCCACTGCGTGGCGCACAAAGGAATTTTCGGGCTGCAAGTCCAGGATGTAGAACTTGTTGATGTTCGGCGGCACGATGACCAGCGGCCGCTCGTAGACCGTAGCGGTCGAGGGCGCGTACTGGATCAGCTGGAACAGCTTGTTCTCGAACACCACTTCGCCGGGCGATACGGCCACGTTGCGGCCGATCTCGAACTGCGATTCATCGGTTTGGGTGATGCGGCCTTTCTTGACGTCGCCAAGCAGGTTGGCCAGGCCTTCATTCAACGCGCGGCCGGCGCTTTCGACGATGGACTGCTGGGCGTCCGGATTCAATGCCAGGAAGTTGGACGGCGACAGCGCGTCCACCCACTGCATGATGGAAAAACGCAGGCGCTCGCGCATGGGTTCGCTGACCTGGGCGGCGTCAACCATGCGCTGCATGGCGCGCGCGGACAGCAGGTACGTGTGGGCCAGCAGCAGGTGCGAGCCATTGGCGGCCCAGGCGTCGCCGGCAAAGCGGCGGTCAGCGGGAGGCACAAGCGCGCCGCGCCGGGCGTCGTCACAAAGGCGCTGCCACTCGCGAGAGAATTCGGCCTGAATTTCGGCCAGGATTTCCGGTGCCACGCTCACCGGAATGGGTCCTGCGGAGAGATTGGCGTTCACTTCCACACCTTGTTATCGACACTGCTCGATTGATGTTGCATTCCGGGTCCATCACTGTCAATGCGGGTATACAAGGAGTTTCGCCGCACGGGTTTGCGCCCTGTGCAGCGGCCTTGCGCCAGATCAAACCGGGTCGAGCCAAGCCAGCAACGCCATGCGTCCGGTTTCGGTATCGCGGCGGTATGAAAAGAAGCGCTGCGGGTCCGACACCGTGCACATGCCGCTCAGGGCCACTTCTTGTACCCCGGCGCGGCGCAGGCGGAAATCGGCCAGTCCGGCGAGGTCGGCCAGCCACTTTCCCGATAGACCGGGACGCGGCGTGAAGAACCGCAGCGTGGCCGGGTCGTCCGCCGTGAAGGCGTCCAGCACGTCTTGCCCCACTTCGAATTCGGTCGGGCCGATGCCGGGGCCGACCCAGGCGCGCCAGCCGCCGGCGTCGGGCGCCTTGGCTTGCATGGCCGCCAGCGTGTGTTCCAGCACCCCGCCCGCCAGGCCACGCCAGCCGGCATGCGCCGCGCCCAGCACCTGGCCCCGGCCGTCGGCGATGACAACGGGCAGGCAGTCGGCCACCATGATGGCCAGCACGCGCCCCGGTTGCGCCGTGACGCTGGCGTCCACCGCGGGTTCGTCGGGCAAGTCAGGCGCATCGGCATCGACCACCTCGCTGCCGTGCACCTGACGCAGCCACAGGGGCTCGCCCGGGACGGCGGCGCGCACGCGGCGTCGGTTTTCGGAGACCGTGTCGGGGTTGTCCCCGGCGCGGCGCCCCAGGTTCAGGGAATCATGCGGCGCCACGCCCACGCCCCCGGCACGGGTCGTGCAGAAGTACGAGACGCCCGGCCACGACGGGCCGGTCACAACAGGCAGGCTGGCGATCACGCGGTCCATGCAACGGTTTCCTGAACTAACGCCATGTCGGCCGGAACGTCAGCGGCGAATTGCACGTCGCCGTTGCCGCCGGGGTCATCGAAATGCAGGGCGCGCGCGTGCAGCATCTGGCGCGTGGCCCCGGCAATGTTCTTGCCGCCATAGATGGTATCGGCCAGCAGCGGGTGCCCCAGGCTGGCCATGTGGACGCGGATCTGGTGGGTGCGGCCGGTTTCCAGGCGACACACCACTTCCGTGACGCGACCACCCGGGTCCACCTGCCCGCGCCGGACCGGCGAGTAATTGGTAATGGCGGGTTTCGGGGCAACGGGGCGCTCGACGCTCATGCGCACGGGCACGCGGGCATCGCGCCCGATCGCGCGGTCGACCCGGCCGGCCGCCGCCATCCAGCCATGGGCCAGGGCGACATACTCGCGGCCCATGCTGCGCGCCTGCAATTGGCGCACCAGATGGGTCTGGGCCTTTTCATTGCGGGCCACGACCATGAGCCCCGAGGTGTCTTTGTCCAGCCTGTGTACGATGCCGGCACGCGCCACGGCCGCCAATTCCGGGTAGCGGTACAGCAGGCCGTTGAGCAGCGTGCCGCTCCAGTTGCCGGCGCCCGGATGCGTCACCAGGCCCGCGGGCTTGTTCACGACGATCCAGTCGGGGCTTTCGTCCACAACGGTGAATTCAACGGGTTCGGGGGTGAAGGCGCGCGCGTCAGGGGCGGGCTGGGCCCACACCAGCAGTTCGTCGCCCGGGCCAACGGTCTGGCGAATCTTGCCCGGCGCGCCGTTGACATGCACGTTGCCGGATTCGATCCAGCCTTGCAGCCTGCTGCGGGAATGGTCGGGCAGCAAGCCGGCCAGCACCTTGTCCAGCCGGTCGGCGCGGGTGCTGGAAGGCACGGTTACACGTTGCGGTTCACCCCGGTTTTCGGCGGGGTTTGCCTCGGTGATTTCGTCGGAGTTTTCGTCAGGAAGGCCCAGGAGTTCGTCGTCGGAAACGAGATCTGTGCCGGCGGCTGTATCGGACATGGAGACAAATCATATAATCAGCCTGCCATGCTAACACCAAGGATACGATTCTCGTGATTCACCACCCCGCAGCTCCCTCGAACCCCGCATCCCGAAGCGGGCCGGTTTTGCGCGTGGTTATCGCGCTATTTGCCGTCATCGTCATCGCCGGTTGCGGCTCGACCAACAGCAAATATGACAAGACCACCAACTGGAGCGCCGAACAGCTCTACGCCGACGCCAAGTCGGAAATGTCCTCCGGAGGCTGGAAAGAAGCGCGCGAGCGCCTGACCGCCATCGAAAGCCGCTACCCCTTCGGCGTGTACGCCCAGCAAGCCCTGCTTGAGCTGGCCTACGTCAACTGGAAAGACGGCGAAAACGAGCAGGCCCTGGCCGCCATCGATCGCTTTCAGCAGCTTTACCCGAACCACCCCGGCACCGACTACGCGCTGTACCTGAAAGGCCTGATCAACTTCACGCCTGCCAGCGCGTTCATGACCAACATCACGGGCCAGGACCCCGCCGAGCGCGACCCCAAGGGCCTGCGCGCGTCCTACGACGCGTTCAACGAACTGATCAAGCGCTACCCGGAAAGCAAGTATTCGGTTGATGCCGAAAAGCGCATCGCCTGGCTGGTCAATACCATCGCCATGAACGAAGTCTATGTGGCGCGCTACTACTACGAACGCGGCGCCTACGTGGCCGCCGCCAACCGTGCACAAACCGTCATCACCGACTTCGAAGGCGCCCCCGCCACCGAAGAAGCGCTTTACCTGATGGTCGAGTCCTACGACAAGCTGGGCATGACCGACTTGAAGAACGACGCGCAGCGCGTCTACGACAAGAACTTCCCCAACAGCGAATTCAAGACCAAGGGCCTGAAGGCCGACCGCAGCTGGTGGAATCCGTTTGACTGATTGATCAGCGGATTTGCCCGCATGGGAAAAAGCCCCTCGGATCCTTGGATTCGAGGGGCTTTCAATTGGGCCCGAGGGTTGTGCGTTGGCGGCGCTGACGAAATAAACCTTCGTGCCGCAACGTCGGCGGCAACGCCCGTGCCCTACGCCGCCACGTCGTCGTCGCCCTGCTTGCGCCGGTAGAACGCCAGCACCTCTTCCAGTTCGCGCGTGCGAGCAAACGGCGGCAGGCCTCGCCACAGACGCTTGCCGTAGGGCTTTTCGACCAGGCGCGCATCACCCACCATCAACACGCCCCAGTCCGATTCCGTGCGGATCAAACGGCCCGCGCCCTGCTTGAGCGAAATGGCGGCTTCCGGCAACTGGTATTCCGAAAACGGATTGCCCCCGTGTGCCCGACACGCGCGCAGGCGCGCTTCGATGACGGGGTCGTCAGGCGGCGCGAACGGCAGCTTGTCGATGGCTACCAGCGTCAGCACGTCGCCCGGCAGGTCTATGCCTTCCCAGAAGCTGGCGCTACCCACCAGTACCGGGTGCTTGAGCTTGCAGAAGCGGTCCAGAAGATCCCGGCGCGTGCCCTCGCCCTGCTTTAACAGCGGCCAGTCATGGCCGGCGTCGTCAAACGCGTCGGCCAGCAACGTAGCCACTTTTTCAACGGCGCGCAGCGTCGTGCACAGCACCAGCGTGCCGCCCGGGCTGGCTTCCAGCAGCGGCATCAGCGTGTCGACAAAGCGATCCAGGAATTGCGGCGACTGCGGCTCGGGCATGCCGCGCGGCACGAATAGCAGCGCCTGTTCGGGATAGTTGAACGGGGATTCCCACTTGCCCGTGCGCGCTTGCTCCAGGCCAAGCTGGCTGGTGAAGTGGGTGAACTCGCCATTCACCGACAGCGTGGCCGACGTCATGATCCAGGCCTGCCCCGGCTTGCGGTATTTGGAAAACGCCTGCGCCACGGACAGCGGCGCGGAATGCAGCCGCACATGATGCAAACCGTGTTCGACCCAGCGCACGGCCGGGCCGGTCCATTGCTGGGCGGCCGCCACGCCTTCCAGGATGGCCGCGGGTGTGGACGGCCCGTCGGCCAGCGCGATGTCGGCGGCGGGCTCGGGCGCCTGGTCATCACGGCCCCAGCCTTCGTCTTCCATGTGGCCACCCGCGCGGCCCGGCGTGGCCCAGCGTTTCAGCCGAATCGATATTTCGGCGCCGCTGCGCGCGGCCGCCATCAGGTCGGGGTGCTTTTCAGCCACCACGCCCAGCGCCTTGGTCGCCGTGTCCACGGCCTCGCGCAAGGCGGCAAGCGCCTCGTCGAATTCCTCGGGGTTGGGGATGGCTTCAAACGCGGCCTTGCGGCCGGGCATCTTGTCCAGCGGCGCACAGGCCAGGCGCAATTCGCGGGCGGCGGTTTCCAGGTGGCGGCTGACGTCGCTCCATTTGGCGGCTTCGCGCGCATAGGCCAGCCCGGCCACTTCCAGCGCGCGGCCAAAGTCCATCAATTGGTGCGTGGACACGCTGCTGCCCAGGAAGCGCGTGGCGGTGTCGGGCAGTTGATGGGCTTCGTCGAAAATGACGGTGTCGGCTTCGGGCAGCAGGTCGGTAACGCCTTCTTCGCGCAGCACCAGGTCAGCCATGAAAAGCGCGTGGTTGACCACGACGACATCGGCCTCCTGGGCCTGCCGGCGCGCCTTGACGACAAAGCAGTCGCGGATGCGCGGGCATTCCTGGCCCAGGCAGTTTTCGCGGGTCGAGGTCACGCGCTGCCAGATGTCGGCGTCTTCGGGCACTTGCGCCAGATCGCTGCGGTCACCGGTCTTGGTAATGCCCGCGAACACCTGGATCTGGCGCAGCTGCTGGATTTCGGTGCGCGACTTCAAGGCCCGCTCATCGCCCTGCAGGCGTTCAAGGTGGTAGTGGCAGACATAGTTGCCCCGCCCCTTGAGCAGCGCGGCGGTGACGGGCGCGGCCAGCGCGGCGCGTACGCGCGGCAGGTCGCGCGCGAACAACTGGTCTTGCAGCGTGCGCGTTCCTGTGGAAATCAGCACCTTGCCGCCCTGGATGAAGGCGGGTACAAGATAGGCCCAGGTTTTGCCGATGCCGGTGCCCGCTTCGGCCACCAGCGTGGCGCGGTCCTGGATGGCGTCGCCGATGGCCTGCGACAGCTCCACTTGCGAAGGGCGAGGCTTGTAGCCGGGCATGGCCGTGGCCAACGGCCCGTCCTCGTCAAAGAATTCGGAAATATCCAGGTCCAGCATTACGGCAGCCTAGTGTCGGTCGGAGTCTATGGTGAACCGGTACCGGTAACGGTTCGGGCGCCAGACACTGATGTGGGAAAGGACCAAATGATACCCCTTGCCACGCCGCCTTTCCGGCTGAGCAAGGGACAGATCGGTCCCCCCTGGCACGTTTTGTAATAGCCGCTTATGGCACAATCCGCCCCTTGTTTTTCCTTTTTGCCGTCGTATAGAGATGTCTGAAACTTCCGCTATCACGTACGTCGCCGCCGGCGTCGACAACGCCCGCATCATCGCGCAGCTTGCCACCGAGCTGGGCGCGCGCACCTCCCAAATCGCTTCGGCCGTGGAACTGCTGGATGACGGCGCCACCGTGCCGTTTATCTCGCGCTATCGCAAGGAAGCCACCGGCGGCCTGGACGATACCGTGCTGCGTAACCTGGAAGTGCGGTTGGGTTACCTGCGCGAGCTCGAAGAGCGCCGTGGCGCCATCCTTGAGTCCATCTCGCAGCAGGGCAAGCTGACGTCCGCGTTGCAGCAAGAAATCGCCACGGCCGACACCAAGCAGCGCCTGGAAGACTTGTACGCACCGTACAAGCCCAAGCGCCGCACGCGCGCCCAGATCGCCCGCGAGGCCGGTCTGGAGCCCCTGGCGGACGCCATCCTGGCCGACACCGCCTGCGACCCCGCCGCGCTGGCCGCGCAATACCTGAACCCCGAGGCGTCCATCAACGATGCCAAGGCGGCGCTGGACGGCGCGCGCGACATCCTGGCCGAACGCTACGCCGAAAATGCGGACCTGCTGGCCGACATGCGCGAGCACCTGTGGTCCACCGGCCTGATCTATTCCAAGATGATCGACGGCAAGGAAACCGAAGGGGCCAACTTCCGCGACTGGTTCGACTTCAACGAGCCGCTGCGTACCCTGCCCTCGCACCGCATCCTGGCGCTGCTGCGCGGCCGCCAGCAAGGCGTGCTGGAATTGCGTCTGGGACTGGAAGCCGAGCTTGAAGCGCAGGTGCCGCACCCGTGCGTCGCGCGCATCGCCAACTTCCTGAAGCTGGGCAACGGCCTGTTCGCGCTGGACGCGACGCCGCGCGCCCGCTGGTTGGGCGAAGTGTGCCGCTGGACCTGGCGTGTGAAGCTGCTGACGGCGTTCGAAAGCGAACTGATCGGCCGCCTGCGCGAAAGCGGTGAAGCCGAAGCCATTCGCGTGTTCGCCGCCAACCTGAAAGACCTGCTGCTGGCCGCGCCGGCCGGCCCCAAAGCCGTGCTGGGCCTGGACCCGGGCATCCGCACGGGCTGCAAAATCGCCGTCATCGACCAGACCGGCAAGGTCGTGGACACGACCACCGTCTACCCGTTTGAACCGCGCCGCGACCGCGACGGCACGATCAACACGCTTGCCGCGCTGGTGGCGCGCCACAACGTGGACCTGATCGCCATCGGCAACGGCACCGCTTCGCGTGAAAGCGAAAAGCTGGTGGGCGACATGATGGAACGCTTCCCCGACCTGAAGGTCACCCGCGTGGTGGTTTCCGAAGCGGGCGCATCCGTGTATTCGGCCTCGGAAATGGCTGCGCTGGAATTCCCGGATCTGGACGTGACGCTGCGCGGCGCCGTGTCCATCGCCCGCCGCTTGCAGGACCCGCTGGCCGAGCTGGTCAAGATTGACCCCAAGGCCATCGGCGTGGGCCAGTACCAGCACGACGTCAACCAGCGCGAGCTCGCCCGTTCGCTGGACGCCGTGGTCGAGGATTGCGTGAACGCCGTGGGCGTGGATGTGAACACGGCGTCGGCCGCGTTGCTGGCACGCGTGTCGGGTTTGAACTCGCTGCTGGCCAAGAACATCGTTTCCTGGCGCGATGAAAACGGCGCGTTCCCCACCCGCGAAGTGCTGCGCAAGGTGCCGCGCTTTGGCGAAAAGGCGTTCGAACAGGCTGCTGGCTTTTTGCGCATTCCCAATGGCGAGAACCCGTTGGATGCCTCGTCGGTGCACCCGGAAGCCTATCCCGTTGTCGAGCGCATCGTTGCCAAGATCAAGGCCGAGGTCAAACAGATCATCGGCCAGCGCGAGGCCTTGAAGGGCGTATCGCCGTCCGACTTCACGGACGAACGATTCGGCCTGCCGACGGTGCGCGACATCTTCGCCGAACTTGAAAAGCCCGGCCGCGATCCGCGCCCGGAGTTCAAGACGGCGCAGTTCAAGGAAGGCGTCGAAACACTGAACGACCTGTACCCCGGCATGGTGCTGGAAGGCGTCGTCACCAACGTGGCCAACTTTGGCGCGTTTGTCGACATCGGCGTGCACCAGGACGGCTTGGTCCACATTTCGGCCTTGGCCGAAAAGTTCGTGAAAGATCCGCGCGATGTCGTGCGTGTTGGCCAGACGGTTAGCGTGAAGGTGCTGGAAGTGGACGCGGCCCGCAAGCGCGTGGCGCTGACCATGCGCCTGAACGACACCGCCGCCCCCGCACGCCGCAGCGGCGACCGCCCGCGCCGTCCGCAAGGTGACGGCGGCCGTGGCAACGCGGCAGGCGGTGCCGGCGGCATGAACAGCGCCATGGCGGACGCCTTCGCCAAGCTCAAGCGCTGATCTTTTCGCGCGGCGCTAAAACAAAGCCAGGGCTGATGCCCTGGCTTTTTCTTTTGCCGTTTTCTTCGTCCGCTTCTTTGCCCGCTTCTTTGTTCGCTTTCTTTGCCGATCCCTACCCTAGGACTTTCCCCTAGATTGGGCGTTTTCCTTGCGCGCGCTCAATCAGGAAATCTAAAAATAAGGGAAAATATCGAATTGTGTCCAAATAATAAAAGCCGGTGGCGTTGGGGAACACGGCAGACACAAACATCCATGATCAGGCGAACTGCGGCGCGAACCGTCTATCAGGCAAGAAGTAAAAGAAAAAGCGCCCTACCCTGATAGCCCCCCCGGAGAGCCATTGAACATGAGCACGACCATTACGCTTGCCGCCAATGAAGCGGCAACGATCACCGAAAAAGAAGTTGGCCACAGCGGCACCTACGCGGAAGTCACGCTGGGCCAATACTCGCACTTGGTCGTTGACGGCGCCGAAGTCGCCTTCAAGCACATCACCCTGGAACGCCTGGGCAGCCGCGTAATTGAATTGCGCAACGGCGCGCAGCTTCAAGTGGGCGCCCTGGGTTTTGCCAGCATGGGCGCCAGCATCGTGTACCGCATCGGCGTGGGCTGCGCGCTGACCTTTGACGCCAGCCAATGGGACCCGGAAGTGGTGGCCAACACAACGTTCGACTTTGCCAGCCAGGGCAGCGGCGCGCTGAAGTACTTTCCGTTCATCAACCCGGAATGGCTCGACTGCCCGAACGTGACCGGCTATTCAGAAGGCGATCTGCTGGAAATCGCCGGGCAAGGCAGCGCACAGCGTTTCCAGGTGCGCGATGGGCGCATCGTGGCGGGCGCCCGTACGGCGTAACGGCGCACGGGCGGTAGACGGTGGCGGGCAGCAGGCAGCAGGCAGCAGGCACTAACGCGCTGCCCCGCCGCTTATTCTTTTGCCAGTGACGCCAGCGCGTCGCGCGTGCGCGTCAGGCGCGACTCTGCATCGCCTTGCGCGCCGGCCGGCGCTTCGGCAACCGTCTCGCCGTCAATGACGGCGGTGTAGGTTTCGCCGGACGCTTGCAGCACGGTGTCAGGCGAGTCTTCTTGCAGCCGGCGCATCAAGGCGCCCGCCTGCTTCGGGTCCGCGAAGCGTCGCGACAACAGCAGCTCTTGACCATCAGCCGCCAGCAAGCGGAAGCGGAAGCCGCCCGTTTCATCGCGGAAGCTGACGAAGCGCGCGCCCTTGTCCTTGTCTTTCTTGCCCTGCGACTTCGCCGTCGCCGCGCCCGCATTCAGGTTGCGCAAGCCGACGGCCACGCGCAGTTCCTGCATCAGCGGCAAGGCTTGCTTGCGCGCCTTGTCGGCGCCCGCCTGAAGAATGTCTTCGATGCGGCCCGGGTTGGCGATCAGGTCCACGTATTTTTCGCGCATCGGCGCCAGCAGGTTTTCCAGGTGCTCGTATAGCGCCTGCTTGGCGTCGCCCCAGCCCATGCCGTCTTCCAGCTGCTTGCGGAACGCCGCCGATTCCGCCTGCGTGGCGAAGGCACGGTACAGCGTGTACAGGTGCGAATTTTCGGCGTCCTTGGCTTCGCCCGGCGCGCGCGAATCGGTCACGATACGCATCACGGACGCGCGCAGCGCCTTGGCGCCGCCTTCGAACAGCGGGATGGTGTTGTTGTAGCTCTTGGACATCTTGCGGCCATCCAGGCCGGGCAAGGTCGCCACGTCTTCTTCAATGGCTACCTCGGGCAGCGTGAAGTAGTCGCGGCCATAAAGATGATTGAAGCGCTGCGCGATATCGCGCGCCATTTCCAGATGCTGGATCTGGTCGCGGCCCACCGGCACGCGGTTGGCGTTGAACATCAGGATGTCGGCGGCCATCAGCACCGGATACGAGAACAAACCCATCGTAATGCCGTCATCCGGGTCTACGCCCTTGGCCACGTTCTGATCCACGGACGCCTTGTAGGCGTGCGCGCGGTTCATCATGCCCTTGGCGGTGACGCAGGTCAGCAGCCAGCTGAGCTCGGGAATTTCGGGAATGTCGGATTGCCGGTAGAACGTCACGCGTTCGTGGTCCAGGCCCACCGCCAGCCAGGTGGCAGCGATTTCAAGGCGGGAACGCGCCACACGCGCTGGATCATCGCACTTGATCAGCGCGTGATAGTCCGCCAGGAAGAAGAACGCGTCCACGCCAGGCTGGGTGCTGGCCTGCACGGCGGGCCGGATAGCTCCCGCGTAATTGCCAAGGTGGGGGGTGCCAGTGGTGGTAATGCCGGTAAGGACGCGGGTATTCATAAGGCGAAGAGGCGTGTGCTAGGGGAAACAAGCAGTGTAACGTGCCGGCGCATCGGCGCCTTGCCCCGTGGCGACGGCGGGTGCCCGCCTGGCGTTGGGCAAATCGCCATCGCGCACGGTGCGCCGGCTTGGCGAGCGCCCCGCCTACAGAACCGCAAACACCGGCGCGGCCAGCGCGCAGATTCCGCCCGTGGTCAACGCCGCGCGCGGACGGAACGTCAGGAACCAGATCAGCAGCAAGCCGGCGATGCTGAGGATGCCGATCCATTCCACCGTGCCGTAGCTCCAGCCCCAGACCGTGGCCGATGCGTACAGCGACAGGGCCAGCGCGATCCAGCCGAAGATGCGCAACGGCACGCGGTGGCGGCGTGGGATGGCGCGATCGAACAGATCTTCGTAGTGGCGGTCCATCCCCAGGCACAGCGCGGAAAAACCGGCGTAGGCCAGGCAGAAAGCGGCAAGCGTCATGGCGTATCACCTCGCGGTTCATAAACGACGGCGCCGGGCGCAGCGGACGTTGGGGCCGTTGCGGACTTTGCGGACTTTGCGGTCGTTGTGGCCGCAGGGGCCGACGCATTGGTCCGCCCACGGGCTGGGCCCCTGGCCGGCGCACGACGCGCGCGCGCCGCCTTGCGCGACATCCAGGCGAACAACACGGCACTGGCCAGGCAGGTCAGATCAAACCCGGCCATGACCCAATCGCCCTGCGGCAACGACACGCCCAGGTGGCGCGACGTGGTCAACGCGTTGACCACCGGCACCAGGGCCAGCGCGGCGGCGGCAATTCCCAGCAGGTCCTGCCACTTGCGGCGCTGGAACAAAAAGGCATAGACCAATGACACGGCCCACGCCGCGAAGAAGCTACGGGACTCCCACAACTGGCGCCCCGGCAGGTCGGCGGGCAGCAGGCGGTTGGCAAGGAAGAACACGGCAACGCCCAGCACCACGCCAGCGATGGTGCCAGCATTCAGGCCGTCCACCAGCCGCAACGAAAACGCTTCGCGCGCATCCTGGGGCCGCGCCTTCTGGCGGCGCTTGGCGATCCACAGCACCAAGCCCGTGGCCACCATGCCGGTGCCGGCCAGGCTGACCAGGAAATAGAACCAGCGCAGCAAAGGCTCGGCGAACAAGCCCAGGTGCAGCCCGGTGATCGTGCCGGCGGTTCTGGCGGTAGCGCCCAATTCGTCCTGCCCTTCCGTAAGCTTGCCGGTCACCCCGTCAAACCGCATCCACGGCGCCATCAAGCCGTACGACACGCCGTCGGCCGCCGCCTGCGTCAACGTCACGGTGGCCCCGGCGTCGCCCGGGTTGTTGACCGTGACGCGGCCCAGTCGACCTTGCCACTGCTGCTGCGCCTGCTCCACCAGCGGCGCAATCCGCACCAACGGCGCGGGCTGGTTCAGCGGCGGCGTGACCTTGAACGACTTGAAGACATCATCCGTGTACTGGCGCGGATTGTCGTAGACGGCCTTGATGCCGGCCGGCATCAACATCACCATGAACAGCACCAGGCCGCTGAAAGTAATCATCAGATGAAAAGGCAGCCCCAGCACCGACAGGGCATTGTGGCCATCCATCCAGGCGCGTTGCCCGCCCTTTCCAGGACGGAAGGTAAAGAAGTCGGCAAAGATTTTCTTGTGGGTGATGATGCCGCTGATGATCGCCACCAGCATGAACATGCCCGCGATGCTGGCCAGCCAGCGCCCCCACGGGAACGCGGTCTCAAGTTCGAAATGGAAGCGGTAGAAAAAATCGCCGCCGCGTGTTTCGCGCCCCTGGACCGCCTGCCCGGTGGCGGGGTCCAGCTTCACGCGCACAAACCCGCGCTCGCCCGGCTTGGGCTTGGGCAGTTGGTACAGCAACAGGATCAGCGGCTCGCGATCGGACGGCGGCGTGATGAACCAGCGCTTGGCGTCCGGTGCATGTTCGTCCAGATAGCGCTGCGCCATCTCCACCGACTGCACCGCAGGCGCCGGCTGCACCTGGATTTCGGGCTGCATCCAGCGCGTGATCTCGGGCCGGAAGAACGCCAGCGAGCCGGTCAGGAACATCGCGAACAACACCCATCCGAATATCAACCCGGCCCAGGTGTGCAACCACGACATCGATTGGCGCAGGCCTTCTTCGCCCTGCGCTTTGGGCTTGCGTGCCGTCATGCCATCCCCATCCCGCGTCCTGCCAGAAATAGGCCGCCCAACAATGCGGCCGGCAGCAAAATTCCGATCCAGGCGCGCCACGCGCTACGCGTGGCAAACACCCAGATCACGCCGCACGTGTAGACGACGAACGACAACATCAAGGCGGTGGTGACGGCGTCTGCCCGCCCCATCGGCAGCCAGACGGCCAGGCACGCCGCAGCCGCCGAGGCAAGGGCATAGCCGCCCAGAATGGCGGCTGCCGCCCTGGAAAACACGGCCATGCGATAGCGCATCATGCCTGCGCCGGCTGCGGGAGCTTTCACGGATTCACGTTGAAGGTCAGGGTGGAAACGTAGCGGATCTTGGCGTAGGTCTTACCGTCGGCCTCGCCCGCCTTCTCTTGCATGTGCGCCGCTTCCAGCACGTACTGGCCCGGCCACGGCGTCGTGATTTCGATACGACCGTTTTCATCGGTCCAGAAGCGCTTTTCCCACTTCGGCGGACCAAAGACAGTCACTTCGGTCTTGGCCAGCGGCTTGCCTTCAAAGTTCAGGACAAAAGAGTTGGCGCCGGCGGCGGTGGGCACCAGTTCCAGGTCCAGCTTGGCCTGCGTATCGGTGCGGCCGGCCTTGGCGCCGTACTTGACCAGCGTTTCCTTGAACTGCATCGGCTGGGCCAGGCGTACGTCGCCCTTTCCAGACACCGCGTACTCCACAAAGTCCGTGCCCTTGGCCGAGGCCTTCAGCACGGTGCCGTCAGCGGCGGTCACGACAGGCGCCACCAGGACCTTGCCCAGCAAGCCATCCTGCTTTTCGCGCACGTCGTCGGCCCATTCGCCGAAGTACGCCTTGGCCGCGCCTTCGCCGCCCCGTTCCAGCCAAACAAAGTGTGCCTGCGCAGCGCCCGCGCACCCCATGAGGGCGATGGCCGCCAAAGTCCTTGCAAGGTTCATTCTGGTTCCTTTGGTTTTTTAGTCTGATAAAGACAACAGACAAGCCCCGCGGCCGATGCCTGTTTTTTATCGGCCTGAATTATAACCATTCTCACTACCACTTCCATCGAAATTTGGGCCGGAACGCCGGGCGCTGTTAACCCCATTCCTGGTTAACCCCCATTCCTTTAACCTGTGGATTAAATATATTAGTCATATATCTGAAGCCACCCACCGCACGTGAACCCTGGAGTTCCTCATGACGCACCCACGCTGGACAGGCATCTTTCCCGCCATCACCACCAAGTTCCACGCCGATGAACGGATCGACGCCGAAGGCACCGCCAAACACATCGATTTCCAGATCCGCAACGGCATCCATGGGATGGTCACCTGCGGTTCCCTGGGCGAGGCCAGCACCTTGACGCTGGAAGAAAAGCTTGAGGTCACCAAGATCGCGCTGGAGGCGTCCGGCGGCCGCGTGCCGGTGCTGGCGAACGTATCCGAGACCAGCACGCGCGAGGCGCTGCGATACATCGAAGGCGCCAACAAGCTGGGCGTGGCGGGCTTCATGGTCATGCCGTCGCTGATCTACGTGGCGGACGCCCGCGAGGCCATGCTCAATGTGCGCACCATGGGCGAGGCCGCGCAGCAGCCCATCATGGTCTACAACAACCCGCTGGCCTATCGCGTGGACCTGACACCGGCCCACATGGCCGAGCTGGCCGATTGCAAGTGGATCGCCGCCGTCAAGGACAGCTCGGGCGATACCCGCCGCGTGACCGACCTGCGCAACACCGTGGGCGATCGCTACCAGATCTTCCTGGGCGTGGACGATCTGGCCTACGAAGGTCTGGCGCTGGGTTGCGATGGCCTGCTTGCCGGCGTGGGCTGCGCGTTTCCCCGCGAAACCGTCGCGCTTTACGACCTGATGAAGGCCGGCAAATACGCCGAAGCGTTGTCGCTTTATCAATGGATGACGCCGCTGCTGCATCTGGACGTATCCGCCAAGCTGGTTCAGAACCTGAAGCTGATCGACGCGCTGGTTGGCGTGGGCACCGAGCACGTGCGCCGGCCCCGCTTGCCGGTGATCGGCGAAGAGCGCGCGTTGATCGAACGCGTGGTGGCGCAGGCCTTGGCGACGCGCCCCGCGCAATACCAGTCGGTGCCCTGACCGCCCTGGCCGCCCGCGATGACTCCGTCCGATGACATCCAGGAATTACCTGCAATGTCATGGAGTTATCGCTGAATCGCCAAGTGAAAAATTGCGTGGCGTTGCGGTCTCTACGACACGACGCCACGCGTTTAATTGCCTAGACTAGCCCGTTCGGTTGTTCGTTCGCTTCTTGTTCGTCCGCCGGCAAGCCACGGCTTGCCGGACCGCTTTCTCGCTGCACGTCCACAACCTCTGCACAAGGCGCGTCAATGAATCAGATCCGTGTCATCGACTCCCACACCGGCGGTGAACCCACCCGGCTGGTCGTCTCCGGTTTTCCCGATCTGGGCGCCGGAGACATGGCGCAAAGGCAACGCCGCCTTGCCGACAAGCACGACGCATGGCGCGCGGCAACCGTCCTTGAACCCCGAGGCAGCGACGTCATGGTGGGCGCCTTGCTGTGCCCCCCACAAAACCCGGCCAATGCCGCCGGCGTGATCTTCTTCAACAACGCCGGGTACCTGGGCATGTGCGGCCACGGCACCATCGGGCTGGTCGCCACCTTGGCCTACCTGCGCCGCATCAAGCCCGGCGCGCACGGTATCGAAACGCCGGTGGGCACGATCCGCGCCACCCTGCACGAAGACGGCTCGGTCAGTGTGCGCAACGTGCCCGCCTACCGGTTGCGCCAAGGCGTATGCGTCGATGTACCCGAATACGGCAAGGTCATGGGCGACGTTGCCTGGGGCGGTAACTGGTTCTTTCTGGTCAGCCAGCACACGCAGCGCGTTGCGCCAGACAATCTTGATGCCCTCACCGAGTACGCCTGGGCCATCCGCCAGGCGTTGCAGGCGTCGGGCATCACCGGCCGCGATGGCGCGGAAATCGACCACGTTGAACTGTTCGCCCCCGACCCCAACGCCGACAGCCGCAACTTCGTGCTGTGTCCCGGCAAAGCCTATGACCGCTCGCCGTGCGGCACCGGTACCAGCGCCAAGCTGGCCTGCCTGGCCGCGGACGGCAAGCTGGCCCCGGGGCAGATCTGGCGGCAGGCCAGCGTCATTGGCAGCACCTTTCAGGGCAGCTATGAACTGATGGAGGGGCAGATCATTCCCACCATCCGCGGGCGCGCGCACATCTGCGCCGAATCCACGTTGCTGATCCAGCCCGACGACCCCTTCGGCTGGGGCATCCGGCTTTGATCGCCGGCCGTTATTTGCTGAACGCTGATCGCCGTTTGCTGATCGTTATCGCTAATCGCTAATCGCCACGGAAGCCTACGCATGCCACACCCCTCGAAGGACGTGCTGATCGTCGGCGCGGGCATTATCGGCGCTGCCTGTGCGCACCACTTGGCGGCTGCCGGCCTGTCGGTGCATGTGCTGGATGCCGGCCTGAAAGGGGCCACGCAGGCCGGCATGGGGCATCTGGTCGTCATGGACAGCGACCCCGCCGAACTCGCACTGAGCAGCCTGTCGATGGACGCTTGGCGGCAATGGGGCCCGCGCATGAACGCAGCGGACCCCGCCTGCGCCTACACCGAATGCGGCACGCTGTGGGTCGCTGCCACTAGCGACGACATGACCGAAGCCGAACGCAAGCACGCGCGGCTTGGCCACCAGGGGGTACCGGCCACGCTGCTTACCGCGCGGCAACTGGCCGATGCCGAACCATTCTTGCGCAGCGGCCTGGCCGGCGCGCTGCACGTACCCGGCGACGGCCTGGTGTACGCCCCCAACGCGGCGCGCTGGCTGTTGACGCATGCGCCACCCGGCGTGTCATTCGAGGCCATCCGCGTCGACAAGATCGACGAGCAAGGCGCCGTTCTGGCCGATGGCTCGCGGCGCAATGCCAAGGCCGTCGTGCTGGCGGCGGGCATGGTGGCTACCCACCTTTGCGACGACTTGCCCCTCGCACCCAAAAAAGGCCATCTGGCCATCACGGACCGCTACCCAACCGGCATCCGCCACCAACTGGTCGAGCTTGGCTACATGGCCAGCACCCAGCAGCGCGACGGGGCCGCCGTCGCATTCAATGTGCAGCCCCGTCCCACCGGGCAATTGCTGATCGGCTCTTCACGGCAGATCGGGCAAGCCGATTCCGACATCGATCCCATGGTGCTGTCCGGCATGCTCAAGCGGGCCATCGACTTCCTGCCGGGCCTGTCGGGCATGAACCTTATCCGCACCTGGACAGGCGTGCGTGCCGCCACACCCGACGGCCTGCCACTGATTGGTCCGCATCCCACCCGCGCCGGGCTCTGGCTGGCCTTGGGCCATGAAGGCCTGGGCGTCACCACCGCGCCCGCCACCGCCGCCTTGCTGACCGCCCTGATGACCAACGCAACGCCGCCGCTGGCTGCCGCGCCCTTTGCACCATCCCGCTCATTTGACGAGGTAACGCCATGACGCATCCGCGAGACTCCGCCCGCCTTCGTATCCTGCTGGACGGCCGGCCGATGCGCGTGGAGCCGGGCAGCAGCGTCGCCGCCGCGTTGGCCGCCAGGTCGCCCGGCAACTCGCGCGTATCGGTGTCCGGCGAAAAACGCGCGGCATTCTGCGGCATGGGCGTCTGTCACGAATGCCGGGTCCTGGTCGATGGCCACCTGCGCCTGGCCTGCCAAGCCCGCTGCCACGAAGGCATGCGCGTGGACACGGTACTGGAGCACGGCACCCCGCCTGACGCCCCCCTTGCACAAGACGATGCCGCTAACGCCTGCGACCTGCTCATCATCGGCGCCGGGCCTGCGGGGATGTCCGCCGCGCTGGCGGCCGCGCCCAGCGGACGCGCCATTGTGCTGGTCGACGACAACGCCGCACCCGGCGGCCAGATCTGGCGTGATGGGCCAGGCGCCTCCGTGCCTGCCCTGGCCCGACGCCTGCGTGAACAACTGGCGCGATATTCGAATATCACGCTGCTTGGCGACACCCGTGTCATCGGCATGGCCGGCTTGCCTGGCCAACGGGCGCTGATGCTGGAGAATGCGCGCCACGGTTGGGCGCAGCACTATGGCGCGCTGATCCTGTGCACCGGCGCTCGCGAGCTCCTGTTGCCGTTTCCCGGCTGGACCTTGCCTGGCGTGACCGGCGCGGGCGGCCTGCAAGCCTTGATAAAGGCGGGCGTAAGGCTACGCGGCAAGCGCATCGTCATCGCCGGCACGGGCCCCTTGCTGCTTGCCGCGGCGCATGCCGCGCATCGGGCGGGCGCGCGCGTCGTGCGCATTGCCGAGCAAGCAGACTGGCGCGCCTTGCTGCGCTTTGGCTATCGCTTGCACCGCTGGCCCGCCAAGGCCGCGCAGGCCGCCGCGCTGTTCAACCCGCACTACCGAGCTTCCAGCCACGTGCTGGAAGCCACCGGCGATGGGCGCGTGCAACAGGTGCGGCTGCGCCGAGCCGACGGCGAAGAAACCATCGCCTGCCATCGCTTGGCCTGCGGCTTTGGCCTGGTGCCCAACATCAAGCTGGGCCAGATGCTGGGCTGCGAATTGGACACGCACGCAGGCCTGCAAGTGGATGACATGCAGCAAACCACCGTCCCGGGCATCTTCGCGGCGGGCGAATGCACGGGCATCGGCGGCAACGAACGCGCCCGGGTACAGGGCGCGCGCGCCGGCCATGCGGCGGTGGGCGAACTTACCCAGGCCGCGCGCCTGTCGAACGATCTTGCACGTTGGCAGGAGTTCGCCGACGCGCTACGCACCCCCTTCGCGCTACGCGCGCCGCTGTTGTCCCTGGCACGCCCCGACACCCTGATTTGCCGTTGCGAAGACGTGCCGCAATCCGCGCTTGCGGCGCATCAAAACTGGACCGACGCCAAGCTGCACACGCGTTGCGGCATGGGCGCCTGCCAGGGCCGCATCTGCGGCACCGCCACCCAAGCGCTTTATGGCTGGCAGCCCTTACCCCCGCGGCATCTGCTTGCGCCCGCCCGCATCGACACGCTGGCGGCCCTCGCGTCCTCATCCGGCAATTCGCTCGACTAAGGAAACCTTCATGACGAACACCCTGGACGCCCACATCGCGTTCGCGCAAGGCTTGGCTGACGAGGCGCGGAAAATGTACGCGCCGTACCTGCGCGACTCTGTCTACGCCGACAGCGGCAATGCCAGTGCCAGCGCCGACGCCGCCACACCCCGCCTGCCGCGCACGGAAATCAAACCGGACCGCAGCCTGGTCACCGCCCTGGACCAGGCCATCGAAGCGCACCTGCGCGAGCGCATTGAAGCCGCCTACCCGCAACACGGCATCTACGGAGAAGAAGGTGGCACCGTCCGGCTGGACGCCGAGTATGTCTGGGTGCTTGACCCCATCGACGGCACCGCGCCCTTTCTTGCCGGCGTGCCGGTCTTCGGCACCTTGATCGCGCTTATGCATCGCGGCACGCCGGTGCTGGGCGTCATGGATTTCCCCGCCACGGGCGACCGCTGGGTCGGCGCTGCCGGACGCCCCACCCTGCATCACGGCGTGCCCTGCCACACGCGCGTCTGCGCCCAACTGGGCGATGCGATGCTCAGCACCAGCAACCCGGACTTCTACGCGCCCGACGAGCTTCCCGCCTTCCAGGCGCTGCGGGAACGTACCCGCTGGCGCATCTACGGCGGATGCTGCCTGGCGTATGGGCTGCTGGCCGCCGGCCGCACCGACATCGCCATCGACGCCCGCCTGGCGCTTTACGACTACGCGCCTTTCATCCCCGTCATCCAGGGCGCCGGGGGCGTCATTACGGACTGGAACGGCCGGCCGCTCGGGCTGGACAACCCGGCGTCGCGCATCCTGGCCGCGGGCGACCCGGAACGCCATCGGCAAGCCCTGCAGCTGGTGCGCCAGGCAATGGCAATGGATTGATTCTTCCACCCCCACACTTGCACGCATCAGGAGCCCCCGGGCATGGACATCCGCATTGAAAAACTCTGCATTTCGTACGGCGATCAGCGCGTCATCGACGGCCTGAGCCTGGATATTCCTCCCGGCGCCTTTTTTACCTTGCTGGGGCCCAGCGGCTGCGGCAAGACCACCCTGCTGCGCGCCATCGCGGGATTCACGCCCATTGCATCCGGCCACCTGCGTTTCGGCGGCAAGGACGTGACCCGCCTGCCCGCGCACCAACGCAACATCGGCATGGTGTTCCAGGACTACGCACTGTTTCCCAACCGCAGCGTGTTCGACAACGCGGCGTACGGGCTGCGCGCAAGAAAGGTGGCGTCCGCCCAGATCCAGCAGCGAGTCACCGCGGCATTGGAACGGGTGGGCCTGGGGCAATACGCGGCAAGACTACCCGCCGAATTGTCCGGCGGACAGCGGCAGCGCGTCGCGCTTGCACGCGCGCTGGTCATCCAGCCGCAGGTGCTGCTGATGGATGAACCGCTTTCCAACCTGGACGCCAAGCTGCGCATCCAGGTACGCCAGACCATCGCCGAGCTCCAGCGCGAGGCCGGCATCACCACCGTCTTTGTCACCCACGATCAGGAAGAAGCGCTGGCGCTATCCGATCAGATCGCCGTCATGCAGCAGGGCCGCGTGGCGCAGTTGGGCACGCCGCGCGACATCTACAGCCAGCCGGCCAGCGGCTACGTGGCGGACTTCATCGGTGCGGCCAACCTGCTGCCCGTGCAATGCCACGCGCACGAGATCGGGCCGGTCCGCTTGCAGGTCGATGGGCACCCCGTGGCCGCGCATGCCCCGGTGCCCGTGACGGGCCAGGCCGTTCTGGTGGCGCGCCCCGAAGACATCCTGCTGTCCACCACGGCGGGCGCCGGCGTGCCCGCGCGCATCCTGACGCAGCAGTACCTGGGCATCAAGACAAACTACCGCGTCGAACTGCCCAGCGGCCGCCATATGAACGTGGACGTGCACGGCGACCCGATCGCGGCGCTGGCACGAGGAACCGAGGTGGACCTGGTGTTCAACCCGCAAAAAACCCTGGTCTTGGCATCATGAAGCGCCTGGTCCCCATTCTGCGGTCGCCCTGGACGTGGTTGTCGCTGGCGGTGCTGGCCGTGTTGCTGGTATTCCTGGTGTGGCCCGTGCTGAACATCCTGTCGGCCAGCGTGCTGGCCCGCAACGACGAAGGCCTGTCCGGCTGGCAGATCATGCTGGCGGATCCGCGTTATGTGCGCGCCATCGGCAACACCTTGCTGCTGGGCGCCGGCGTCACGCTGCTGGCCGCCGCCATCGGCGTGCCGCTGGCCTACCTGACCGCGCGACACCGCTATCCCGGCAAGGCCTTGGTGTCGATCCTGCCATTGATCACGCTCATCATTCCCGAAGTCATCGGCGCGCAAACCTGGCTGATGATCCTGGGCAACAACGGCGTGCTGACGCGCCCGCTGCGCGACGGCCTGGGGCTGGACCCACCGTCGTTCTACGGCTGGCCGGGCTTGCTGACCGTCATGACGTTCACGTATTACGCGTACATCTACATAGGCACGCTGGCCGCTATCCGTGGCTTTGATGCGCAGCTTGAAGAGGCCGCCCAAAGCCTGGGCACGTCGCCGCCGATATCGCGCCTGAAGGTGATGGCCCCCGTCGTGCTGCCCGCCGTGCTGGCCAGCGCGCTGCTTGTCTTCACCATGGTGGTGGGCAATTTCTCCACGTCGATGATTCTCGGGCATCGGGTCGAACTGCTATCGGTATTGACCTATCAGGCGTCTGTGTCCGAAACCGGCAGCGACCCGGTCATGCAAAGCACGCTGGCCACCACATCGATTGCCCTGGTGATGCTGGCCCTGTTCCTGCAACGCTGGATCGTGTCGCGTGGCCGCTATGAAATCACGCAAGGGCGCACCGCGCCCGAGACGCCGATACGCGGGCCGGGCGGGCTGGCGATGGCGGGGGCGGCGCTGGCTGTGATGACGCTGTCCATGTTGCCGCTGGGCACCCTGGCCGTGGGCGCCTTCACGCGCGCGCATGGCCCGGTCATGCGTTGGGGTGAATGGACGCTTGCGCATCTGGAACGCGTGCTGATCAATGCCCCCGGCCCGGTGCTGAACTCCGTCTTGTTCGCCGGCGCCGCCACGCTGATCGCCATTGCTTTCAGCACGCTGGCCAGCTACCTCATCGTCAAAAAGCGCAATGTGTTGACGCCTTGGCTGGATTACCTCAGCTCGATTCCGTTGGCGCTGTCCGGCACGGTAATCGGCATCGGCCTATTGATGACCTTCGGCCATGGCGCGTTCGATTTGTCCGGCACCGCGTCATTGATCGTGCTGGCCTACATCGTGCGGCGGCTGCCGTTTGGCGTGCGCAACGCGTCGTCCACGCTGTTCAACCTGCCCGATTCCATCGAAGAAGCATCCATCAGCCTGGGGGTGCCGCCGCTGGCGTCCTTCTTGAAGGTGGTGCTGCCCTTGATGGCGCCCGCGATCGCCGCGGCCGCCGTCCTGACCTGGACCACCACCGTCTCCGAACTGAGCGCGTCAGTCATTGTGTATTCGCCGGGCCATGAAACGCTGCCCATCCAGATTTTCCGCTTGATCGACAGCGGCCTCATGGCGCAGGCATCGGCTTATGGTCTGGTGCTGATCGCCGTGATTCTGGCGCCGGTGCTGCTGGCGACCCGTGTCTTCAATATCCGGCTCTTTGCCTGAGCCGGGCTCTTACACCCCACCCAACAAGGAACCGCCATGATCCAGCTTCCCTCTTTCAACCGCCGCCAGGTGCTCAAGCTGCTGGCCGTCACCGGAGGCATCGGCGCGCTGCCCGCCCAGGCGCTGGCGCAGCGGGCCGAAAAAGTCGTCCTGTACACCACCTTGAACGCGCAGTCCGTCGAGACCGCCAGCGATCTCGCGCGCGACCTGCTGCCCCATATCAAGCCCAGCACGGTGGCGGGCGGCAGCAGCCAGTTGCTGAAACGAATCGAGGCCGAAGCGGGCCAGCCCAAGGGCGATCTTTTCTGGACATCCAGCGCCAACGTCATGCACGGCTACCGCGCCTTGTTCGAGCCTTACCGCTCAAAGCACATCGCCGCGATTCCCGAACCCCTGCATGGCCCGGACGACCTCTGGATGGCCGCCAACCTGCACGTCGTGGTCGGCATGGTCAATGCGCGGCAGCTGTCCGGCCCCGCGCCCACATCTTGGGCCGACCTGACCGACCGCCGCTTCAAAGGCAAGGTCATCATCGGCGACCCCGGCAACAGTTCCACAGCCTTTACCGCGTTGTGGGGCATCGAGCGTGTCCTGGGTACCGACGGCTTGCGGGCGCTGGCGCGCAACGTCAGCGTTTCCAGCGCGGCCTCGCATGTGGTGCGCAGCGTGGGCCAGGGGGAATACGCCGTGGGCATCACCTTCGAATCGACGGCGTATCCCTATGTGGCGGGCGGCCAGAAGGAAATCGGCATCATGTACCCGTCGGATGGCACCTTCACCGTGGCCGACAACATGGCCATGGTGAAGAACTCGCCCAACCCGCAGGCCGCCGGCCTGATGTACGACCTGCTGCTGTCGCGCCAGATGCAATTGGCATTGCTGCAAAACGCCTATCGCCGCCCCAGCCGCGACGACATCGACGTCAGCAAACACCTGGACATGCCGCCGCTTGCCGACATCAAGATCGTGCCGGTCGATGAAGCCGAAGCCTCTGCCGGTCGCGAGGCCTTTCTTGCACGCTGGCGCGCGTTTGTCGCAGAGGCGCGCAGCGCCTGAGGCACGGTGCTTGAAACGCGGCCTCCGGGGTGCAGCCCCGGAAGTGCGGCCCCTGAGCGCAGCGGGCGGACCGATGGTC